>JBCCDN010000027.1:0-25493 GCA_039030755.1 Planctomycetota bacterium
CCGCGGCCCCCGGCCGCGGCTTTATTGTTCCGTTGCCCGATAGCGAACGAGCGTGGACCACACCTTTCCGCGGAGGTCGCGCACGGGGGCGCTGCTGCCGAGGTACCCGTTCGCCAGCAGCGAAAACGCCAGCCGTCGGCCGTCGAGCGTGTCGAGGTACCCCGAGATCGTGTTGACGCCCGACATCCCGCCGGGCTTGGCGAAGACTCTTTGGTTCTCGAACTCCGCCAACGGCACATCGCCCCACCGCCCTTGCCCCGGAATTTGCACGTCATATACGGGCAGGCCGTCGAAGAACACCGCAAAGTGTTCGTGGTCGTCCATGAAGTCGAGCAGTTGGATCGACGAGTTTGCCGAGATCAGGTTGTAGCGCGACAAGCCCGAACCATCGACCAACCGAAAACTTTCGGGATCGACGCCGGCCTCGTTGACGAGCCAATCCGAAATCACCGTCGCGCCGGCGGGCCAGGACACCTCGCCGTCGGGGGCGAATTTCTCGGCGAGGTGCAGCAGCAACATCTCCCCCACCGCGTTCTCGCTGACGCGGAGGAAATGCTGAACGGCGTCGGCGAGGGGTTTACCCTCGACCCGCGCGACCGGCTCGAGCCGGCTGGACCGCTCCATCTCGTAGGGCGCCTCGGCCGTCCGCATCAGCCCGTTTTCGTCACGTTCGACTTCGACGCCCCGCGCTTCGAGCATGGCTCCGACCACCGAACCGATCCACTTCGCGGGATCATGCACGGTCATCTCTCGTTCGATCGCGGGATCGTCGGGCTTCATGTTTCCGCGGATCAGCCACGGATGCTCAAACGGCCGACGCGTGATCGACAGCGGGATTTCGGGGTCATCTTGGACGAGGGCGTTGTTGAGCCCAGTCGGAAAGGCGTTCACGTCGTGCGGTGGATAGTCGGCCGGCGGATCGACCCGTAGCGAAACACGTCGCGCGGGAGAGTTTCCCGTCACCAACTCATGCAATGGGTTGTCGGAGAGCACGCCGTCTGGCGAGACACGCACTTTCGTGACATTGAAATTCAGCATCGTGCCCCGGATCGACATGTTGTAGTAGTCCGGGTCGTCGTCCCACATCCAGCCCGGACCCTTAAGCGGAGCTTCCCACCAACCGGGGGGGCTCCGGACAAAAACACCCCAAACCGCCGATTCCAATTCCGCCCCCTCGACATAGCGATCCACCAGGTCTTCGAGTTCGGCGGTATCGAGCATCGGGTCGGCCCCACCGAGCACGTACACGACCGTTCGCTCAGAGGGTTGAGTTCTCCGGGTTGCGATGCCCGTCGTCCACGTGTACTCCGGCCCGAGCAAATCGATCGCGGCGGCAGCCGTATAGATTTTCAGGTTGCTCGCGGGGGTCAGGAGCTTGTCGCCGCCGCGATCGTAGAGGGGTTTGCCGGTGTCGAGGTCGCGGACGACGAGGGTAACGTTGGTGCGCTTCGCAGTTTCGTGGGTGTCGAGCAGGCGGTCCAGCGCGGCGGCGAGTTGCGGGGCGTTGAGCGGCGCGAAAGCGGGCCGGGCATCGGTGGCGGCGGGGTCGTTGGTTGTCGTCGGTTGGGCGCAAGCGGTGGCGGCGAGCAGCGTGAGGGGCAGCAAAAGAGTTCGCATGATCGACTCCGTGGGTCACAAAAAAGCCCGGCGAGGGACGTCGCCGGGCTTTCAGGATCGCAGGTTGGTTCCGCGTTGTCGAGGGTTACTCGACGTCGAGGTCTTCGCCGAGCCAGACCTTGCGTAAGAGCGGCAGCAGCGGGTCGAGCGGTTTGGATTCCTGGGCGAGCGCGAGGCCGTAGCGGACGAGTTGGCGGGACTCGGCCTGGTGTCCGAGGTAAGCCAGCAACAGCGCGGGCTCGGCGTTGGACTGGTTCGGGTCGTCGATCGCGCGTTGCAGCTCGTTCCGGAGCCAGACGGTGCGGTCCTGCGGGGGCAAGAGGTTTTCGGCGTAGCGGGTGGCGATGAGTTCGGGGTGGTCTTCGTAGAGTCGGCGGAGTTGCAGCGACGCCGAGCGGATCAGACCGGCGCCCATCTGGGCGTGGATCAGACCCACGCGGGCCAGCGGGTTGCCCGGGGCGTCGATGGCGAGCTGTTCATAGAGCGCGGTGGCGTTGAAGAACTGGCCCTTGGCCATCGCTTCCTCGGCGGCGGCGAAGTTGGTGTTGATACGGTCGGCACGTTGGCCCTGCAGGGTTTCGAGACGTGGCAAGTCGTAGGAAAGCTGATCGATGAGCGCTTCCATCGCCTGGTTGGTGGCGGCGGCCTCGGGATCGGGGTCGGCGTTGGGCAGGTTGCCGCCGGCGGCGCGGTTGGCCCGGAGGTTGTCGTCGCGCTGGGTGCGGAGGATCGAGGCGATCGCGGACAGGCCGGACTCCTCGGCCCGCTGGATCAAGTCGTCCTCGGGGGTTTCGAGGTCTTCCATCCACTGCGGCCGACCCGGGCCTTGCATCGGATCGCGGCGGTCGGGTTCGTCTTCGCCGGCGGCTTCCCGGTTGCCTTGGCGGTATTCCTCGCGAATTTCCGAGAGCAGGTCGAGATAGGCCGAGTCGCCTTCGTCAGCGGCGGTGGTGTCGAGGGGGCGGAAGATGGCTTCGCCTAAGCGGGTGACGCGTTGGGCGTCCTGCTGGTCGGCGGCTTCGGTGGGTCGGCCCGGGGCGTTGGCGGCGGGGCTCAGGCGGGCGCCGAGTTGGATCGACGCGGGCAGGCCGGTGAACGGGTCGCGGTCGGCCAGGGTCGGGTCCACGGCGGAGTTGGACGTGAGGTTGTTGGCGTTTTCGCCGATGCGGCCGGAGTCGCGTCGGGTGTCGCGGGCCTCGCCGAGGGTGTTGCCGCGGGGGGCGTTGGGGTCGAGATCGATCGAGCGGTTGGTTTGGGAACCCAGCGGATCGGCGCGGTCGTCGTCCGCCTCCGGCGTGAAGCCGGCGCCGAATCGGGCGTCGTCGCGTGGGGAGCCGAGCCGGTTGTCGTCGGCGTTGTTCGCATTGTTGTTGATTCGACCCGGGGAGACGTCCGCGGGATCGAAGCCGGGCGCGGCGCCCGGGGTGGTCAGCGGGGTTTCGCGGAGGCCAAAGACCGGCGAGGCGTCCAGACGGATGACGTTGCCGCTGGCGTTGCGTGAGACGCCCAGCGTTTGGCCCAGGCCGGACACGATTTGCGCGTTGTTGGTCACGCCCACCGCGGTGGACGACAAGCGGGGCGAGCCGACGAATTCGGGGTTGAAGCCGGCCCCGGGCGCGACACGAGCCGACCGGGTGCCGTCAGAGTTGATGACGGTACGCACGCTGCCGGGCTGGTTCACCTCGGCGACACCAGGGGTGAAAAATCCGGAGTAAATGACGTTGCCCCCGGCCAAGTCGTTGCTGGTGGTGTTGAAGCCGGCGTTGCCGATGGTGTTGACTTGGCTGAGCTGACGGGTGGAGCCGTAGGAGTCGGCCCGGAACCGGAAGAGGTCGTCGCTGCCCAGTTCGCCTTGGAACGCCCCGGCGGCGGTGTAGCCGATGTCGCCGCGGAACTGTCGGCCGTCGGTGACCTGGCCGGTGATGAGCAGGTTGCGGGCGCGGAAATCGGGGACGATTGCACCGGGGTTGGCTCGGCCGCCGCCGACCTGGCCGTTGGCGTCTAGGGCGTTACCGGTGTTGACCCGCTGCTGGGCGGCGCCGGGTTGGCCGCTGATCGTGAGCAGGGGCAAGGCCAAAGCGGCGGCGAGGGCGGGGGCGGACAAGATCAAACGGGGCATGGCGGGCCTTTCTCCGAACAAACGGGCCGTTCGGGGGGTGCGGCGAGGAAATCGGGCGAAACCGTCGGGCCGCGGCGCGAAAACCGCGCAACAGCATCATTCATAGTACGTCGATCGGGTGTTTCACCCAAGAATCATCGCTTGCGACGCACGGAATGGTTTTCGGGCCTTGCGAACGCCCCTTGGTTTGCAAAACGCGAACCACTCAGCGGACGCCCGCCCGCTTATAGAACTCCATCGATTCTCCCGCGGCATCGGCGACCCGCGCGGCCAGCGCCGTGCGGTGGTCGGGCGACATGCCGGCAAAATCACGGATCACGCCGGCGTTTTCGCGGATCTGCTCCATCCGGTCCATGCCCGACACCAGCGACGCCACCGGGTGAGCCAGCACAAATTGCAACGCCTCGGCCAGGCTCACGCGGTCGGGGATGATCTTGGTGGGGTTGGCCGTTACGCGGTTGGCCCACGCGTTGTTCTCACCGAAGAATCCGCCGAAGGCCAGCGTCTTCATCGCCAAGATCGCATAACCCTGGTCGATCAGCCGGGGCATCACGCGAGTCATGAAGCTGTGATAACCGGGGTCCACAAGGTTGATCGGCATCTGCGCCGCGTCGAACTGCACGCCGCGTTCATCCAGACGATCCAGCAAATGATTGAACGGATCGGGCGAGACGTGCCCGGTCAGGCCGAGGTAGCGCACCGTGCCCTGCTCGCGTTGCTCGAGGAAAAAGTCCAGACCGCCCTGATCGACAAAGCGGTCGACATCAGATTCGTCTTGCAACGAATGGAGCTGCCAGAGGTCGATCACGTCCACGCCCAAGCGCTGCCGACTCCCGTCCAAATGGGCACGGACCTCGTCGGCCGTGCGTCCCTTGGTTTTGGTCATCAGGAACAACGCTTCGCGGTACTTGGGCACGAGGAACTGGCCGATCATGCGTTCGCTACGCCCGCGGCCGTACGACTCGGCCGTGTCGATGAATCGGATGCCCTGCTCGATCGCCAAGTCGGCGGCGGCCTGCGGATCCCGCCGGCCGAACCGCTCGAAGTGCGACCCGCCCAAACACAACGCGGTGACCCGTTCGTCATGTCGGCCAAAGGCCCGGGTCGGCAGCCACTCACCGAACGCGTCGCGGGTGGGCGTGGCAGCGGGCGAGGTGGAACTGACGGCCTGTCCGAGCGCCCGCGTGGCGAGCGGGGCCGGCAACCCCGCGGCGAGCGCGAGGGTCGAGAGATGAGCGAGCAGTGCGCGACGGTCGAGGTTTGGCATGAGCGGAGTCTATGACCCGCGCGGCGTTCTCGGACGCAACCGGGGAATCTTCGCGCTTCGAAGACCGCTGCGGTGAAGTGCCCGCCCGGTTGTGACGATTGTCCGGACAGACCCGCATTGGCCATCCGCCAAGCCGTCCACCCGCCTCACCCCGAGATGCCCACGATGAGCGAAGACACCGCCCAAGCCACGCCCCCGGAAGCCACCCCGGAAGCGACCGACCTCGACAGCGCTGCGCCGGGCGCCGCCATCGTCGCGGAACTCGAAGAACGCTTCGCCACGCTCCGCCGCTGGCACGCCGACACCAAGGCCCAACTCGACGAGCGCACCGCCGCGCTCGCCGACGCCGAGCAGGCCGCCCACCAAGCCCAGGACCACGCCGACGAGACTCAGGCCCAGGCCGACGCGCTGCTCGAACGCGCCACGGCCGACGCCGAAGCCGCCGAAGCGATCCGCACCAAGCTCGAAACCGACCGCACCGAATTCGACGCGTTTGTCGAAAGCGAGCGTTCCGAGCTCAAGCAACAGCGCGACGACACCGAACGCGAAATTGCCGACGCCAAGGCCGCCTGCGAACGCCACATCGACGAAGCCCGCGACACCTGCGACCGGCAGATCGCCGAGGCGCAAGAAACCTGGTCCGCCGAACTCGCCACCGCCAAGGCCGCGTGGGATGCGGAACTCAGCGACGCCAAGGCCGCGCTCGACTCTGAACGCGCCGAAGCCCGCGCGACCTGCGACCGCGAACTGGCCGAGCGTCACGAGCAAGCCGCCGCCGACATCGCCGAGCTCCGCGCCGACGCCGAGAGCGAGATCGAGCTCGCCCGCGCCGAGGCCGATGACAAGATTGCCGAAGGCTTCAAGCAGCTCGACCAGAGCATCGCGAAGCTCGAACGCGCCAAAGCCGAACTCGAGGACGAGCGTCAAGCCCTCGCCGCCGGTCGGGCCGAACTCGACGAGGAATGGGGCAGCCTGTCCCGCATCCGCCGCGCCGAAGAAGCCGTGCTCAAAGCCTGGGAAGCCGAGCGCGACCGCCAAGGCCGCAGCACGCTGAAGCTCGGCCCCAATGCCGAGGATTCGCAGGCCGACGCCGCTTAAACCGACGGCTCGAAACCCGAAGATCCACCGCCCTCCGTCCGCCTTGCTTGCCGCGTGTCCACGCCACGCGAACCCCCGGAACTACCTCCGGAAACGGGGCGCAGGGGAGAAACCGCCGGCCGCACGCTTCCACACGTGCGGCCGGATTTTTCGTATGCCCGCTCGCCCGCCGTGCTACAACAGCCTCATGCCCGACACGGACGTCTGGACCACCCGCAAGCTCCTACGCTGGACCACGCAGCACTTCGAGAAGCACCGACTCGACGCCCCGCGCGTCCGAGCCGAGATGCTGCTTGGGCACGTGATCGGGGCCGAACGCCTGCGTCTCTACATGGAGCCCGACCGCCCGGCTAGCCAGGCCGAGCGCGACACCCTCCGTGACTTGGTCAAACGCGCGACGCATCACGAGCCCGTCGATTACCTCACCGGCCACGCCACGTTCTTCGCGCTCGAGTTCGCCGTGTCGCCCGCCGTGCTCATCCCCCGGCCCAGCACCGAAACCCTCGTTGAACACATCCTGCAAACCCTGCGTCCCCGCAAGCCCGAACCCGAACCGGGCGAAGCGGTCGCGAACACCGCGTCAAGCGACGGTGACCAAGAAACGCAAGAGCCCGAAGTTGAAGCGGTGCCTTCTACGCCGCCGCCCGACCCCATCCGCTTCGCCGACCTGGGCACCGGCTCGGGCGCGATCGCCATCACCCTGCTCAAGCACCTGCCCCACGCCACCGCGGTCGCGACCGACCTATCCGAAGATGCCCTCGCTGTCGCCCAGCAAAACGCCGAAACCCACGGCGTCGCCGACCGCATCGAATTCCGCCAAGGCGACGGCCTCGCGCCGCTGCGCGACGAAACGCACAAGCTCGACGCGCTGGTTTCCAATCCGCCTTACATCCCCGATCACGAATGGGGTGACGTGCCGCCGGACGTTAAGCAGCACGAACCGACGCTCGCGCTACGCGGCGGCCCCGACGGCCTGGACGTGCTCCGCCCACTCATCGCCGGGGCCCGCGACGTCGTGAAACCCGGCGGACTGCTCGCCTTCGAGATCGCAGCGGTCCAAAGCGAAGCCGCGCAAAAATTCGCCGCCGACGCGGGCTGGTCCGACATCGCAGTGCTCCCCGATCACGAACGTTTGCCCCGCGTGCTCGTCGGAACCGCGTGACAGATGCTTGTTCGGTAGCCGCAGCCCCACGGGCTGCGCGTGCTCGGCGTCCCGAAGCTCGCTCCGCGCAGGCCGTGGGCCTGCGGCTACCCAGAGTCGTTTCCACGCGAAACCTCCAAAACCTCGGCCCGTCGCCCACAAACCCCTTGGCGCAATCGGCCCGTAGGCTTACCCTCCAGACATCATGTTGTGCCCGCAGACCCAGCTCGCCGCCTTCGCCTTTGCCGGTTATCCGGTCAACGGCGTCGTCGTCGCCGCGCTGAACCCGGTCTGCACCGTCGCCGTGGCCGTCCTCAAGGCCTTCGCCGACATGCTCTCGGGCCTCCGCCAGGCAGTCACTTCGTGGCCGAATCGCATTGAGATTCTCGTCACGCATGCCTCGCCGGTCAGGCCCGACAGCCGCCCCCGGAAGTAAGCGAACTCTTCGCCCCCGACTTCCCCCGAGCCTGACCGGCTCATCCCAAGACCTCACCCCAACCCCACCCGGCGGTCTGCGGCGCTTGTTTTTGCGTGTCCGCGGACACCTACCCACCCGATCTAATTTTAAGGAGGTGCGTCATGCACCGCGTTCTTCCCGCTCAACCCTCGACCCGCAAACCGCAACCCACCTCGCCGGCCAAGCTCACCGTCGGCCAACTCGCCACAGCCTGGGGCGTCGCGCCCGAATCGCTCCGCAATTGGGAGCGGCAGGGCCTGATCCCCGCGTCGCGCCGCACCCCCGGCGGTCACCGGCGCTATCGGGCCGACCACGTCGCGGCGCTGACCGACCTCCTGGGCCCGCCCAGACCCGGTGTGCTGCCGGACGTGAAGCCGACTCTTGAACCTCGTCCGCTGGCCGCTGTGGCGTAAACGGCGACCAAGGCGATCTTTCTCCTCCGACCCACCCGCAGCGACTGCGGGTGGGTTTTTTCGGTTTTCAGCCGGCGGTCGCTGACCGCCGGCTAAAGAGAAATCAATTCTCCGTTCCGAGTCACCCCCCCGCGCGATTTCAATATTCCTACGACCGGTGTACGCAACGTCCGCAACCGGTTATCGCCCCCAACCCACGATGTCTACGGCCCGTCCGCGGCTTTGGTCGATGTTTCCTGGGCCGACCCCGACGTATGGGCCGGCGCGGTTCACTTTGCAGGAAAGCACACGCCATGGGTTGGTTTCTCCCGTTTTCGCTCCCCGGCTCGTCGACCTCCAAAAAAGGTCGTGGCAAAGGCAAGGGCAAAGGACGCGGCAAAAAGAAGAATCAAAAGCAGTGGGATCCGCAGCGCACGCTCTTGGGCCTCAAGGTCATTGGCGTCGCCGCCGTCGTCGTGGGCACCGGGCTCGTCTGGACGGCCGGTCAATCGGCACTCATCGGTTACGCCCAGCAGCAACGCGGCCGGGCGGTCACTCCCGCGGACGTCACCCTGCTCGACGCCCCGCCGTGGATCGCCGGCGGCAAGATCGAGCAGCGTCTGCAGGACGCCGCCGCCCAGCGCATCAAGGCCGACCCGTTTGACGGGCGCGGCCTCCAGGACGCCGCCGCGATGCTCACGCTCGACCCCTGGGTCGCGGAAGTGAAACAGGTCCGCCGCACGCCCGCCGGCGTGGTGGTCGAAGCCGGGTACCGCCAGCCGCTCGCCATGGTCAAGGCCCGCGACGGGTTCCACATTGTGGACACCGAAGGCGTCCGTTTGGCCGGGCCGGCGTATTGGCAAGCGCTCGAGCCCGCAGGTTTGCCGCTGATCACCAATGTCACCGTCGCCCCGCCGCGCGAGCTGGGCCTGCCCTGGGAAGGCGCCGAGATCGAGGCGGGCGTCGAACTGGTCAAGCTGCTCCGCGAAGAATCGTTCGCCCCGCAGATCCTCGCCTACGACGTCGGCCAACGCGACCCACGCACCGGCAAGCTCGCGTTGGTGCTCCAGACCGATGGCGGCGGCGTGATCTGGGGTCGGCCGCCCGGCGACGCGTGGGCCGTCGCGGAAGTCAGCACGCAGGAGAAGGTCGATCGGTTGCGTCGCATCGCCGAAACGTACATGGGCCGGATCGACATGGGCATGCAAACCGTGTTCGTCAACACGCAGCGGGTCCAGACCGACAACCGCCCGATTCGTGCCGGCGATTCGAACGTGGTCCGGCCGACCGACGTCCAGCACGCGGCGGGTCGGCCGTAATCCCCGGGCCACCTCGCGTCGCCCAGGTCGCCTGAGCCGCCACGCCGTTACGATTCCGGCATGCCCGGGACTCCCCTCCAACGCGTGACCCCCGCCCGCCTCAGGCTCCCCGCGATCCAAGCGTTCGTTCTGAGCGCCGCTTGCCTTTGCCTCGCCGTGCTCCAATCGGGCTGCGCTCACTACGCGGCTCCCCAGCCGGCCGAAAGATCGCCGAACCCGACGACGCCGAGGACCGCGGCCGCGTACGTCCGCGTCCAACCGTTGCCTTCGTTCCCCGAACAGTCCACCGCCTGGCTCTCGCTTTCGGCCACCGGCAGCCACGACATGCGCACCGGCAAGATCCAACGCCGACTCAACCTCACCGGGCAGGTCCAACTGGACCCGACGCTCGACTGGATCGACGTGCCCCAGCAATGGCAAGTCGTGGCGATGACCGATCAGGACGGCCGCTCGCTCGCCGACCCCCGCCAATCGTCGGCGAGGATCAACCCGTCCCGGTTGGACGTGAAAATGTTCAACGCCTATCGCCAGGGCCAGGCGAGCCGCGCGCGGGCGGCCGGCGGGACCCCGATCAACCTCGCGGCCGAGCCGATCCGGGTGAGCGTGAATTCCGGGCCGCTCGACGCTTGGCCGCGGATGATCCGTGACGTCGAAGTCGAGGGCGTGGGCACCACCGTGGAGCGTCGCCGCACCGAAACGCTGGAACTCGACGAAGACGGCCGGGGCACGGTGACCATCGCCGACAAGCTCCGCGTCGCCTTCGCCCCGGGCGCGAGCGATCGGCAATTCGACATGCACGTCGATTGGGTCTCGCCCGACCCGCTCGACCCGGACCTGTTCCTGCTGCACGCCACGCCCCTGGACGCGGAGGGTAACGCCGTGCTGATGTCCCGCGGTTCGCAGACCACCCGGCTGGGGTTTATCCAACGCTTCGTCGGCCGCGATGCCGTCGTCCCGCAACAAGTCCGGCTCGAACTCGCCGGAGGCGTCACGCTGCAACAGGTGCGGTTTCGGGGCGAGAACCTGCGCGTCGCGCAGCCCCTGGGTTTGGACGACGCCCGGGCCGAGCCGCCGACGCCGTAAACTCGCCCCGTGGCCAACCCCGCCGACCAACCTGTATTCGACTCCCGTGCGCTGCTGTTGGGCTGGTGCCTTTGGCTCATCGGTGTGTGGGGCCTGCTGCTGGTCACGATCGGCTGGTCGCCGCTGGCCTATCGCTGGATGACCTTTGCCGCGATCATCGGGCTCATGGGGCTTTGGCCGGCCGCACGCTTATCACAAGATCACCGCGGCCCCGGTGCCCGCACGATCGTGTTCGTCGATTGGGTTTGCATGCTGCTGGTGTTTCAGGCCGTGCTCTGGCCGATGCGGATCGTCGCGACCTGGTCCCTCGAACAAACGCTAATGGTTAACGCCGCCGTGGCGAGTTGGTCGCTGCTCACCGGCCTGCTCATCGCGTGGGGCCGCTCGTTCGGCACCGCGCCGATGCGCACCGTCGCCATGCTCGCGTGCGTCGGCCTGCTGGTCGCTGAGCCGCTGCTGCTCTTGCTCAACGCCGTGCTCACCGGCGCCCCGTGGTCCGCGCTGCCGAACCTCCGCGTCTCGCCGCTCCAGGCCGTGTGGGAACTCACCGCCGCGCCCGCGCTCTACCTGCCCCGGCCGTGGACCGACTACACCCTGGGCATCGCCGCGGCCGCGCTGGTCGGCTGGTGCGTGCTGGCGATCACGGTCCCTCGTAAGACCGCCGCCGCCGAACACGTCGTCCCATCTCAAGCCAAGCCCACCGTCACCGGCCCTGGTTCTGGCTCTGGTCCTGCCCCCGAGTCGTCGACCAACTTCCCGGTCACCGAGCGCTCCCCGTGACCGCCACCGCCGACGCCTTCCAAACCTGTGGCCGCTGCGGTTCGTCCGACCTCACCCACGACGGCCCCGCCATCCGCTGCAACGTCGACACCTGCGGCTGGACGTTCTTCACCAACGTCGCCGCCGCCGCCGCGGTGCTGCTCTTGCATCAAGGCCACGTGCTGCTCGTCAGACGCACGCGCGAACCTTCCGCCGGCAAACTCGGCATCCCCGGCGGCTTCGTCGACCCCGGCGAAACCGCCGAACAAGCCGCCCGCCGCGAACTGCACGAAGAACTCCGGCTGGAATTGCCCGACAACGCCCTGCGATTCCTCTGCACCGCACCGAACATTTACCCCTACGCCGGCGTCACCTACCACAGCCTCGATACCTATTTCGTCGCCGACCTGCCCACGCTCCCGACCTGGTTCGACGCCTCCGAAATCGCTGGCCTGGAACTCATCAACCCCGCCACCGTCCCCGACGACGACCTCGCTTTCGACGCCACCCGCGCCGCCTTAGCCGCGTTGATTCAAGACGTCGAAGCCCACGGTTTCTGACCGTGGGCGATCCCGCGATTCTGTTAGGCTACGCAATGCGGCCCGCGTCGGGGCCGTTGCACGTTCCGGGGCGTGACACCGACGAAACACGCACCAACTCGCCCCGAAAGGAGCCGAGCCGTGGAATTTTTGACTGCCGAAGACAAGACCAAACTCGAAGAACGCCTCGCGTATCTCAAGGCCAACCGCATCAAGGTCTCCGAAAAAATCGCCGAGGCCCGCGAGCACGGCGACCTCAAAGAAAACACCGAATACCACGCCATGCGCGAGACGCAAGGCATGGAGGAGGCCGAGATCAAACGCCTCGAAGAACGCCTCGCCTCCGCCCAGATCGCCGACGACGCCGACGTCCCCGAAGGCATGGTCTTCCTCGGCAGCGTCGTCCGCCTCAAAGACCTCGATGACGAAAGCGACGACCTCTACAAGCTCGTCGGCGCCGCCTCCGGCAACTTCGACGCGGACGAGATCGAAGTCACCGCCAACTCACCGATGGGCGAAGCGTTGATGAAAGCGCGCGTCGGCGAAACCGTCAAGGTGGATCTCCCGAAGGGCCCGAAACGGTTCGAAATCCTCGAACTGCTGTAAACCGATCGACACCCGGACGGGCCGCTCATGCGGCCAGCCCCAACCACTTCAACCCAAAACTCAACCAAAGCGGGATGGTCACCAAACCCGCCGCCGCGGTCGACAGCGCCACCCGCATCGCCGTGCCCGGGTCCGCGCCATACAACCGCGCAAGCAGCACCGGGAACAACGCCGACGGCATCGACGCCTCCACCGCGATCACCCGACGAAGCTCCAAACTCCCCCACCCCGTCGCGCCCGGCCCCAGCGCCCACGCCAACGCCAAGAAACCCACCGGCAACACCCCCAACCGCAAAGCCATCCCAGCGCCCACCACGCCCCAACCTTCTTTGAAGTCGGCCTTGCGCAATTCGTCCATGCTCGTCGCGCCCACCAGCAACAGCGCGAACGGGATCGCCGTCGCCCCCACCAACGCCCCGAACGCCTTGCTCGCCGACACCGCCCCCCCCCCCACGCCGTCCAATCCGTTCAGCCAACCCGGCACACCCGTCACGTTCAGCAGCAGCGCCACCACGATCGCCGCCAACGGCATGTTCAGCACCTTCTTGAGCCCCGCCGCGCTCAAGCCGCCCGACACGATCATCACCCCCAGGCTCCACATCGCCACGTCCACGCCCACGTTGTGCACCAACAACACGCCCAACGTCTCGCCGCCGTCCGTCGGGCTGAACAACCGTTCGACCAGCGGAATCGGCACGTACCCGTAATTGAACATCCCCACCGCCACCGCGAACGCCCTGCGTTTCCCCACCGTGTTCAACCCGATCTTCGGGCCAACCGCCCACGCCAGCGCAGCACCCACCGCGAAGCCCATCGCCGTGCACCCAAACCCCACCGCCGGCGGTAGCCACGCGTCGCCAACATTTTCCAACGCCGGGTTCCCCAGCAGCACGTGCAAGATGAACACCGGAAACAGCGCGTTGATGGACAGCTTCAACAGCGCATCGTCCGCCTGATGCGTCAGCCAACCCACGCGACGCACGAACATCCCCAGCGCAATCACCCCAAACACCCCCGCCACCGCCCCGACAATGATCGCGCTCTGCTCAGACATCAGCCCCACACCCTAGAGACCCCGGACCTGCCGCGACGCGCTGCCCTCAACGATTCTTCATATGCCCCGCCGTCCCCACAAAAAAGGGCCGAAGCACGTCCACCACCTCGCCGGGAATCTCCGCCTCCGCCAGCGCCGCGTCCATATGCGACAACCACCGTGCCGCCGCCCGATCATCAATCGCAAACGGCAGGTGCCGCATCCGCAACCTCGGATGCCCACGCTCTTCGAGGTACCGAGTCGGCCCACCAAACCGGAACACCAGAAAATCGCGCAGCCGCTTCTCCGCCCCGTTCCAATCGTCCGCCGGATACATCGGCCCCAACACATCATCGCCCTTCACCCGCCGATAGAACGCCGCCGTCAGCCGCGCAAAACCCTCCTCGCCGATCACTTCAAACACCGTCACGCCGGGCTGCTCGTCCATCGCCCCATTGAACCACGAACCGACGCGCCGCACCCGCGTACCATCTTTTCCCCGCCTCACAGGAGTTCTCGATGCAGATTCAAATCAACTACGGCGACATCGATGGCAGCGACGCCATCCAGACCCGCGTCCACAACCAACTGAATCGCGAATTGCAATACCTCGCCGACCGCGTCACCCGCGTCGAAGTCCACCTCCGCGACGACAACGCCGGCAAAGCCGGCTCCAACGACAAACGCGCCGTCATGGAAGCCCGCCCCGCCGGCGCCAAACCCATCACCGTCAACCACGCCGGCGAAGACATCTACAAAGTCATCGACGAAACCGCCGGCAAACTAGGCCGAGCCGTCAAAAAACACTTCGATAAAGCCGCCCACGAAGCGCGTTAATGGCGAGATGGCGAGATTGCGAGGAAGCCGCACTCCGTGAAGCCCGCAGTCGGCATTCGCTCGAGAACAAAGAACAGCCTTCGGGGGCGTGGCCCCAGGTCGTGCCTACCGGGCCCAACGTGCAAGGCCAGTCCATCCGGGAACTCGCCCTCATCAGCATCAAGGCCGCGCGAAAATCGCTCACGCTCACCACGCCGTATTTACGGCCGACGTTCGGGCATGACAGGCCGAGTCTCGCCAACGCTCGATGCTCACCGATCCGCAGGTATTGGCCCGAGCGCCCATGGCGGCAACGCCTGCTCGAAAGCACATGACGCCTCGCCGAGCCGCTGCTCGAAGGCCCGAGAACTCGAAGACGCCCCGAGCCGTAGGGAGAGAACACATCTCCCGCTAGAATCATTAGCCGCGCGACTTGCGTTTGCCCCGCGCTACCTCCCTCGCACCGTCCCCGCCGGAGTCTCCCCGGAATGTCCGAAGCCGCCCCTGCTCCCGTGACCGTTGCCGACCCCAACCAGGTCAAGATCGACTTCCAGATCAAGGCCGTGCTTGCCGGCTGCGTCGTGCTCATCGCCGCCGTCATCGCCCGATTCACATGGGCCAACCAAGACTACGCGGAGTACGTCGCGATGTTCGCCGCGATCTTGCTCGGCGGACCGATTGTGGTCGGCGCACTCAAGTCGCTGTGGACCGGGCATGGCGCGCACGAAGACGGGGAAGACGGCGACCCGGCCGAGCACGACCGCGGCGGCTCGCACATGGAAGAACTGGTTGCCCTCGCGATCGTTGCCAGCTTCGTGCTCGGCGAATACCTCGAGTGTGCCGCCGTGGCGTTCTTCATGCTCATCGCCTCGCTGATCGAGCACCGCACCGCCTCGGGGGCCCTCCGCGAAATCGAAGCCCTCGTCCGCATCACGCCCACCAAGGCGATGAAGCTCAACGAACAAGGCGAAGAAGTCGAAACCCCCGCGTCGCAGCTCAAGGAAGGCGACCGCGTCGTCGTTCGCCCCGGCGACAACATCCCGGCCGACGGCAAAGTCGTGGCCGGTGCCTCCACCGTGAACCAAGCGAACATCACCGGCGAATCCATGCCGGTCGAAAAAGCCGCCAACGACGAGGTCTTTGCCGGCACGATCAACGAGTCCGGCCGCATGGAAGTCCAAGTCACCCGCGCCGGCGAAGACTCCACGCTCGGCAAGGTGCAAGGCCTGATCCTCCAAGCCGCTCGCACCCGCCCCGCCGTCGTGCGTGAACTCTCCAAGTACACCGCGTACTACACGCCGGTCGTCCTGATGCTCGCGTTCATCATTTGGTTCTTTACCGAAGACGCAAAAGCCGCCATCAGCCTGCTGCTCATCGCTTGCCCGTGTGCGTTGATCCTGTGTGCCCCGACGGCGATCGTCGCGGCGTTGTCGTCCGCCTCGCGTTTGGGCGTGTACGTCAAGTCTGTCGCGGACCTCGAAGTCGTCCGCCGCGTCACCGCGTTCGTCTTCGACAAGACCGGCACACTCACCACCGGCAAACTCAACGTCACCCGCATGAAGCCCGTGGACGGCATCGACGGCGCCGAACTGCTCCGGCTCACCGCGTCCGCCGAGCAGAACTCCAAGCACCCGGTCGCCAAGGCCGTCATGGCGATTGCCAAGAAGGCCAACGTCGATCCACTCACCGTGCATCACTTCGAAGAAGTTGCCGGGCGTGGCGTCCTCGCCGACACCGATCACGGCCAGGTCCTGGTCGGCCGCCAAGCCTTCCTCGAAGAACGCGGCGTCAACCTGTCACACCTCGACACGTCCGGGACCGAGGGCTCCTCGCTGCTCTTTGTCGCCCGCAACCACGAACCGATCGGCTGGGCCGCATTGGCCGACACGCTGCGTCGCGGCGCGGCCGAATCGATCGGTGAGCTCCACGAGCTCGGCGTCAAGCAACGCGTCATGATCACCGGCGACCGCCCCGGCCCCGCCGAACGCGTCGCCCAACAACTCCACCTCACCGGGTACACCGCCGAGGCCCTCCCCGGCGACAAGCTCACCCTCGTCGAACAACTCAAAGAGCAAGGCCACACCGTCGCGGTCATCGGCGACGGCGTGAACGACGGCCCCGCCCTCGCCGCCGGCCACGTCTCCCTGGCCATGGGCGCCGCCGGCTCGGACGTCGCCGTCGACGCCGCGTCCATCGCGCTCATGAACTCCGAACTCAACCGCCTGCCGTTTCTGGTGAGCCTCTCGCGACGGACCGTCAACGTCATCCGCCAGAACCTCATCTTCACCGGCGTCTACATCGTATTTATGCTCGTCCTGCTCGGGCTCGGCGTCCTCACCCCGCTCATGGCCGCCATCGGGCACGGCATCAGCTCGCTCGTGGTCATCTTCAACTCCGCCCGCCTGGTCCGCGAAGGCGAAAACGTCGAACATCAGGACGTCCTCGACGGCATCACCGACGCCAAGCCGAAACGCCAGATCACGCCGGTCGCGCCCGCCGCCGTGCCCGCGTCCGCCTGAGACCCCCGTGTGTTCTCGCCGCGGCGTCCGACCCCATCCCGGACGTCGCGGCTTTTTTTTCGACGCCAGCTCATTCGGTGTCACGATGTCTGCCCCGCTGCTGCTCACCGTCTACTGCGTCCGGATCGTGACGGTTATGCCGAGCATCCCGACGCGGCCGCGACACCCGTCCGCACTCTCACCAAACGACACGACACGCCCGGCCGATGAAATGATTATGCGTGGTCGCCTTGGCTTCTCCCTCGTCGAACTCACGATCGTCATCGCGATCCTGGCGATCCTGGCTGCGCTCGTCCTCCCTAGATTTGCCAACGCCACCGACGACGCCGCCGAGGCCGCCGCCCAGACCAACCTCGGGCTCATCGAACGACAGGTCGCGCTCTACCACCAGACCCACGGCGTCTACCCCGACGATCTCAAGCCCGACTGGTTCGTTGGCGGCACGCTCCCGACCAACCCCATGGCCGACTTCGGCACCGCGACCACCGTCGAAGTCTTCGCCGGCGACCCCACGCAAACCGAGCCCACCGAGAAAGTCCTCGCCAGCATGATGTCCGCCTCGTGGTGGTACAGCCCCGTCACCGGACAGGTCCGCGCCCGGATCCGCCCCGAGCAGACACCGCTGCAAACCCTCCGCCTCTACAACCGCATCAACAGCGTCGACGCAACCGACCTCGCCGACGTCATGGCCCGCCGCATCGACGCCAGCCCACGCTGACGCCTCACCACATCCTGCTTCACTTGCCAAAGAACGCGGGCACACCCGGCACAACCGAGGCGGCCCACGACGCCTCCCGCGACGCTTCGCCCCCGGCCCAACCCGCCGCCCACCGAGGGTTCTCGAACCACCCCGGACGATCAAGCCTCCACCCGCATCCAGCCCCGGATCAACATCCCAAGCCACGCCGCGGAAGGCGACCGCCAAGCGGTGATCCGCTCACCCTCGGCACCACGCCGAGCCGTCGGCCTCTGATCCGCCGTCCGAGTCGGATTGTTGGATCCCCCGCCGTTTCGTAAGCCGCGATTGCGCACGCCCGGAACCGCTTCAGCAACCCACCCGATCCGCCGATCTATCTTGCATGGCCGTCACGATTCGGGGTAACTCGGCACCATCCGCTGCGCCGCGTGCGTTCACGCTCGTCGAACTCACGATCGTCGTGATCATTCTCGCCATCCTTGCTGCGGTCGTTCTGCCCAAAATCGCCAACGCCTCCGACCAGGCCGCCGAAGCCGCCGCCCAAACCAATCTCGCGATCATCCAGAAGCAGGTCGATCGCTACCACGCCAAGCACGGCGTGTTCCCCGACGCGATCGACCCCGCGTGGTTCGTCGGCGGGCAGATTCCGGCGAACCCTTTTGATCTCGATCACCCGGCGGCCCGCAGCGTGTACGTCGAGCCGCGAACCAACGCATGGAAATCCGAACCCGAGCATAAATTTATCAAAGACAGCCGCAACAACTTGTGGTGGTATAACCCCAGTCTGGGAAGGGTCCGGCTCCGCGTTGAGCAACAGAACACCGATGCCGCCACGGTCGACCTGTTCAACCGCATTAATGCAACCCACATCCCTTCGCTGGACTTCATAGGCGAGTAGCTTCAGGCTTCACTCCGCCACGCCCGCCACGTCCGGCGACTGCGTCGGCGCGACACTCGCTACACCGTCGTTCGATGCCGACGTGCCCCCCGACGTCGAAGCGGATCCCGCCGCCGCGCCTTGCGAAGATGCGCCCGCTAAACCCGCGGGCCGGGATGTCGCGTGGCCCGGCCGACCGTCCAACGTGCCACCCGCAATCTGCGCGTGTACATACCCGGGGGCCCGCACGATCAACCGCCCGTCGCGGAAACGCACCGCCGCGAACTGACCGCCATTCGCGCGCCACACGCCCGGCTCCACGCTCTGCCGGATCGTCTCCGCCAACGCATCGCCGCGCTCCTGCAACGTCGTCGGCTCGTCATCGTTCTCGGGGTCTTCAAACAAATCGCCGCCGCCCGAAGATGACGAGCCGCCCAACGCGTCGCCCAGATTCATGCTCGGCGCATCGGTGAAGTTCGGCACCTCCATCACCAGGTCCTGCACGTCATACACCCGCACGAACGCGGCGCGATTGGCTTCTTGCTTGGTGAGAATCTCCAGCCCCGGCCGACTGCCCGGCGATGGTTGCGCCACGAACTCGTGCACATCCGAACCCACATCCAATAACACCAAGAGCGCCTGCGCGGCGGGCACCTCGTCGAGTTGCAGCGTCACCGAGGCCGAGCGATCGACGCCCACGCGGTCCCACGCCGGGCGGTTGATGAGCAGCGTCACCCCGGCATCCCGCGACCAAATACGCAACGCGTCGTCGAACGTTTGGCCGGTGAAACTCACCGACATCCGCCGATTCAGGAGCGTCTCCAACGTCGGCCCAGTCGGGACCGCCGCTACACGCGATGCCGACGCCGCGCGTTCCAGCCGCACCGCGTCGATGCGCTCCCGCAGGGTCTGCGCGAAACCCGTGCCCGGCAAGGCCATCACCAACGACAAGGCGGCCAACACACAAAGGCGAGCGATCATGTCGAAACTCCTTGGTACGAAAACATACCGATCGAAACGCCGCCGACCGCGACACCGGATATCCATCGTAAGCCCAACGCTAAAAAAACAACGGCCCCGCCTTCGCGGAGCCGTCGTGATTGAATCGAGAGATTCGTCCCGGAAAAAAGGATCGATTTACCAGCTCGAGCCGCCGCCGCGGTTGCCACCACCGCCGCCGCCACCGCGGTAACCGCCGCCACCACCACCGCCGCCGCGCGGGGCGCGTTCTTGGGCTTCGTTGACGCGGAGGGGACGGCCCTCGAAGTCTTGGCCGTCGAGGGCTTCGATCGCCTTTTGCGCGTCTTCATCACCCATGGTCACGAAACCGAAACCGCGCGAGCGGCCCGTTTCGCGGTCGGTCAGAACGATCGCGTCCTGGACGCTGCCGTAGTTCGAGAACAGCGCCTCGAGGTCTTCCGTCGTCGTCTTCCACGCCAAGTTTCCTACGTACATCTTCATCGCTACACACAGCTCCAAAATCTGAAGGCCTGATCACTCCGAGCTGAATGCGGCGTAACGGACGCCAGGATCATCGCACGAGAACCGGTCTTCGAACATGGCGGGCCGGCGACAATCGCCGTGCCTCGCGTCCCGGATTGTACCCGGGTTTCGGGAAACGCAAGCGCTTTGGGGAAAATCCGCATCAGGCCACGCCACGCGGCCGGACCCGCGCCTGGGGGGACGGGGCCGGGCTGACCGCCTCGGGCGTTGCGCCTTGAGCGGTGGGCGTGGCCGCGGGAGTCGCCGTCGGCCCGTTCGCGTCACCCGTGGGCATCATCACGCCCGCCGCCAAGATCGCCGTCCCCACGAAATACACGGCGGCCAAACGGTTCTGAGTCTGGGGCGAACACTTGGGCATCAGAGAACTCCGGAGACGCGACGAAATCATCGTTATCGGAACAACAGAACTATGCACGCCTTGGACGAGCGTTGCGTCAGCTGAGCGTGAATAAACCGTGAGCCTTGCGTTTTTCGAACGCCCGCCTCCTTCGCCCCGGCCCCACGTCGCCTCGGTACACTCTGCCGATGCTGATCGTCTCGACCACGCTCGCCAACGCCGAACCCGCCGCTGCCGCCGCCAATTCTGCCCATGCCGCTTTGTCCGGAGGCTTCAACGCTTGGGCGGCGCTGGGCGTGCTGCTGCTCATGGCGCTGACCTTCGGCTTCGGCAACCTCATCGTCACCCACCTGCTCGGCCCGTCGCGAAAGGGCGAAACCAAGGGCGTCGTCTACGAGTCCGGCATGAACCCCATCGGCAGCGCCCGCCGACGCTTCAACGTCCGCTTCTTCGTCGTCGCGATGACCTTCCTTCTCTTCGACGTTGAAGTCGTCTTCCTCTATCCCTGGGCGACCACGTTCCCCGCGTTGGCCGACGACTTCCAGGGCCACGGCATGTACCTCGGCCGGATGCTGTTCTTTATGCTGACCACGATCCTGGCCTTCGCCTACGCGTGGCGCAAGGGCGTGTTCCGCTACGACTGACCCCCCCGGCCCCCGGAAGCAATCACACGCAATCCATGAAAAACGCCCCGCGATCGACTCGTGGGGCGTGTTCCTTTCTGAAATTGTGGTCGGTTGGCAAACGCGTCAGGCGTTGATCTTCGTGATCTTGACCTTCACGAAATCCTGTCGGTGGCCGTTCTTCCGGCGGTAGTCCTTGCGACGCTTGAACTTGTAGATGTAGATCTTGTCGCCCCGACCCTCTTCGAGGATTTCGGCGGTGACCGACGCGCCATCCACCAGCGGAGCCCCGACTTTGGCCGCGTCGTCGGTGCCGCCGACCAGCAGCACCTTGTCCAGCGTCAGCTCGGCTTGGTCTTCGGCCAGCTCGCGCTTGTCGAGGGTGATGACGTCGCCTTCGGCGACCTTGATCTGCGAGCCGGAGTCTTCGATGACGGCGTACATGGGAAAACCGGGGTTGGAGGATCGGGGGTGCGATTCGAGTCCGGCACAATGTGCCGAGCCGCACAGTGTAAGCAAATCGCGGGGCGTTGCAACGGCGGGGAAAACCGGGGCGAAGCCCACGGATTCAATCCGTGGGCTTCAACGCCAAATTGTCGATCAGCCGTGTCGCCCCCGCCCGCACCGCGATCAGCGCCACGGTCGGGCCCGCGGGATCGATCCGTTGGGCGAGCGTCACCGGGTCCCGCACCGTCGCGTAGTCCACGCCTTTCCCCGTGAACCCGTGGCCGGCGAGGACCGCCCGCATCGCCTCTTCGAGCCGCGCCGGGTCCCGCTGGCCCTCCCGCCACGCCCCCTCGGCCGTCTTGAGCGCCTCGAAAATCCCCGCCGCCCGCCGCCGCTGGTCCGCATCCAGATACGCGTTCCGGCTGCTCATCGCCAACCCGTCCGGCTCTCGCTGCGTCGGCACCTCCACGATCCGCACCGGCACGCACAGGTCCGCCACCAACGCCCGGATCACCGCCAACTGCTGAAAATCTTTGGTCCCGAACGTCGCGACATCCGGCCGAACCAGACCCAACAACTTCATCACCACCCGACACACCCCCGCGAAATGCCCCGGCCGAAGCGCGCCTTCAAGCTCCGACGCGACGCCCGGCACGTTGATCTCGCTCGCCGGTTCGTTTGGCAGATACATCTCCTCCTGCGACGGACAAAAGATCGCGTCCGCCCCCCGCGCTTCGCAACGCGCCGCATCCGCGCCGAGGTTGCGCGGGTACCGCTCGAAGTCTTCGCTCGGCCCGAACTGCGTGGGATTCACGAAAACGCTGACGAGGACCTTGCCGTCGGGGCCGACTTCCCGCCGCGCAACATCGAGATGGGTGAGATGCCCCTCGTGCAAAGCCCCCATCGTCGGCACCAGCGCGACCGTCCCGGAAGTATTCGTCCGCCAAGCGTCGAGTTGTTCACGCGTCCGCAAGAGTTGCATGGGGGCAGCAATGTAGCTCGGGTGCCACACCTCACGCGCAGCGTGATGTGTGCGTGTCTCGGGGTTCGGCACACATCAGCCTATGGCTGAGGTGTGGCACCCGGCGAGAACAGTTTGATTGCCTTCTCAGAACCATGGAGCACGAACTGTGCTTTTGCAATCTCGAATTCAGTTTGTGCCGGACCAGCATTTTGACCCGATTTCTGCGCGGACGCGAGACCGTGAATTGCATTGGTCAATCGTGCGTAGGAAACCAAAAGTTGTTCTCGTCGTTCACGTCGACGATCCGCAAACCGAGTCAAGATGTAGTGAAGAACGCCACCTCCCAAGATGCCTGCCAAACCACAAATTGCAGCGAGCATTTCCGATTGCATGACGAATTCACCGCATCACCTGCGCCGAGTCCAGCAGCGTGACGGGGCGCTTTTGCGGGGAGTCGGGGGTGCCGGGGGTGGCGTAAGTGAGAGCCGTGGTGCGGCGGGCGATGACGGGGCGCATCACGGGGTTGCCGTCCTCATCCATCAACGGCTGGCCGGTTTCGATGTCGAGCGCGGGCTCCATCACGGGCTCGCCGGTGCTGGGTTTGGTGAGCACGGCCGTCTCGCCCGAAAGGCCGGAGACGAACACGGTGAATTGATCGACATCTTCCGCGGGCACGGCCCAGATGAACACGGAATCTTTAGCGAAGTCCACGCCTTGGCGGAGGGTGCCGACGACGGACTGCGGGGTTTCCAGGAGCGGGTTGGAGAGCTCGGCGGCGATCTGCGTAAACGCGCGAGCGGGCACGTTTTGGCCGGCCTGCAGGATGGCCCCGGTGTCGGTGAGGATCGTGACCTGGGGGATGAAGCGTTGGTCGGCCCCGGAGTGGTTCGTCACGGTGTAGGGCAGGTACCAGTACCAGCGGGTGTTGCCGAAGGCGTCGTCAACGGCGATGGCAGTGGGCAGGCCGGCGTCGAAGTCCAGCGTCCAGTCGTCGTTGGCGACGGCGGGGGTGGGGAAGGAGCCGGGGTCGTCGGTGGCGCGTTCTTGGGCGAGCGCGGAGGACGCGAACGCGGTGGCAATCGTCAGGGCGGAGGCCAAAGCGGAGCCAGTGATGAGAGATCGTGCGGACATGGGGCGGGGCTCCGGGGAAAAAGCGTCGGATGCGGGTCGGCGGGGCCGATTCAAAGCGAATGGGGATTGTACGATCGCGGGCATCGCCGGGCAAAGGGTTGACCGCGGAGCGCGGACGGGGGTTTGGAACACGAGACGATGACGACCGCCACGCCACGACCGTCGGATGCGAACGAGGAAGCGGGAGAGCCGTCTCGGCAGCCGGCTTTGCCGACGCTGCCGGCGGGGGTGACGGTGCGTGTCGTGGGGCCGGGCGATGCGATGCGGGGGCGGGCGCTGGGGATGCTGCTGACGGGCCGGGACGCGGCGCGAGATCCGCGGGTGGCGGCGTTCGAGGATTACGCGAGGCGGGCGGGGCTGGACACGGCGGGCTTGGCGGCGGCGTTGAGTGGGCACGGCACGTCGGGCGAGCGGCCGATCGCGGCGGCGGTGGCGATGGAAAGCCCCGGGAGCACGGCGATGCTGCTGGTCAGCCCGATGCGCGGCGGCGCTTCGGGCGACGGACGCGTGGCCGCGGCGTCGGCATGCGTGGAAGCCACGGTGTCGCAACTGCCCCATGGCTTAGGCATGGCGCAGTGCCTGCTGGATCTAGATCAATTGGCCGAGGCGGCGGCGCTGTCGGCGGCAGGGTTGTCGAAGCTGGCGACGCTGGTGTATCTGCAGACGGACTTGCCCGGCGGGAAACACCGGGCTCAGCGCGGCACGCTGCCGGGCGTGACGATGCGTGGCGTGGACGGCGGTGGCGGCCCGACGGCGGTCACGCTGCGCTGCTGGGATGAATCGCCCGAAACGCGCGACCTGTTTGGCCGGGCGATTCTGGACAGTTACCGAGACACCCGAGACTGCCCGGGCCTGGTGGGCACGCGGAGCATCGAAGACATTCTGGCGGGCCACCGCGGCAGCACGGGGACGCACGCGTTCGACGCGACGCTGTGGAATGTTGCGCTGTGCGAAGGGCCGTCCGGGCCGGAGCCGGTGGGCGTGCTGCTGCTCGCGCGGTTGCCAGAACAGGAGGCCATCGAACTGGTGTATCTGGGCGTGTCGGACACGGCACGCGGACGTGGGCTGGGTCGGTCGCTGCTGCGGCGCGGGCTCGCACAGTCGTTGCGGACGGGCGCGGGGCAGATGTTGTTGGCGGTGGATGAAAACAACGCGCCGGCGATCGCGCTTTATCGCAGCGTGGGCTTTGGTCCGCAGCAACGTCGCGCGGCGTGGGTGCGGTTTTTGCAAGCGGGCAAGTGAAAAACGAGCATCGGCGTCGGACCTTACGCACGACGCTTGCATCCACTGACGTTGCTTGCGCGTTGCTCATAGTTGTCCACGGTTCTTTCACAGACGCGGCTTTGAATACGTGGATCACGAGAGCCTCGAAAAAAAATTCAAGTGCCTAAGCCCTTGGTTTTGGAGGACATGTCGTCGGTCAAGCACGTTTCTGCGCGGCCGAGGCGCTTGCGAGACACGTTGAGTTTTCTAAGGTGCGTGTCGCCGCCGCTGGACGGGCGGCCCCGGCCCACGGATTGGGCCGACGCGAGAGACGGGTGCCGATCGAAGGCTCACGTTTGCGTCGAAGCCGACCCCCGGATGAAGCACGCTTGACGTGTGCTCCACTTCCGGGAAGGCCCGGGATCACAACGGACGGATTTTCATTTTTCTCGACGGGCTGGGGACGGCCTCGCGTGTCGCCGCGACCGACTTCCAACATGCTCTGCGGAGCGTTGGATCCACGCGGCGCCCGGGCCAACGGACCCGTCATCTTTACATTGCGGTTGGTATCGCGAGTTGTTTCCGACGCCGCCGACCGCCACGATCAGGCCGAACGGGTCGCCACCTGAACGGGACGCTTCATGCGTTCGCGGACATGTCGGCGATCATTGTGCCCCAACCCCAAGGAGTCGCGGTGACCATCACCACGCTTGCCCCAGATATCCGTACGCGCTTGACCGACGCCCTCGCCGAACAGCTCGGCCCCCGCAAGGTTCAACTCTGGCTCGACGCCGGCACGCGCTGGGACCTCGTGACCGCCGAACAGAATGAGGACTCCAGCGACAACCCCGAAGGTGCAACCGACGACGGTCGCCCCGAAGATACGGACGGTAGCGGTTCCCCCATCAATGGCCCCACTTCCGACGTTGACCAAGACGGGATTCCC
>JBCCDN010000028.1:0-25490 GCA_039030755.1 Planctomycetota bacterium
CGCGATGTCGCTGGGGATCGACACGCTGAAGTTTTTTCCTGCCGAAGCCATGGGTGGCGTCAAGACGCTGAAGGCCTTGGCGGGACCATTCCCAAGTGTGCGTTTTGTGCCAACGGGTGGCATTGGCTTAGAGAATGTCGCGGATTATCTCCGCCTGCCGTTTGTTCGTGCCTGCGGCGGGAGTTGGATGGTCTCTCCCAAACTCTACGAAGCAGGTGATTTTACGGAAGTGGTTTCCAAAGTTCGTGAGGCGGTGACCGCGGTTCAAAAGTTGTGACGCGTCGAGTCGATCTTCTTTGCAAACTAACGGAGAGGGTGGGATTCGAACCCACGGTACACCTAAATGCACACTGGTTTTCGAAACCAGCTCCTTCAGCCACTCGGACACCTCTCCAAATCGGGTCCTACGCGAGGCAAGGCACAGGCCCTTGGTGCGTGGCAGGTGGGAAGCATAACAGCGCTTTGGCCAAGCGTCAGCCGCGTCCCTCGCCCGCGTTGTTCGTCAGCGAGGCCGCATGTACGATCTGATTTTTTATCACACGACTTGGCGATCATGGACGAGACGACTCCCAGCCCAGCATCGGACGGCATCGACCCGACCCTTCTCACACCGGGCCGGCGTGTCCGGGTTCTTCGGCAGATGCAGCTCAAAGGCTGGCCATCCGAAACCGTTGGCACCGTGGAAACCTATGAGCAGCGCAAAACCGGCTCCTGGTACGCCCACGGCAAAGACGACAAGCTCTGGCTTGATCGTTTGGTTCTGTTGCTCGATGACGGAGAGATCGTCACGCTGAATCTCGACAGCTACTGCAAGGTGGAAGCTGTCACCGATCCAGCCAAGGAACCGGAATCGTGAGCGCTTCCAACCATGACCCTAATTGGGAAGTCACGCCCAGCGACGTCGCAGAGCTTCGGAAAAGCGGGGCCTGTGAATTGCTACTGGACGTCCGGACGCCAGACGAAGTCGCCACTTCGGCGATCGAAGGCGCGGAAGAACTGCCGATGCAGGCGCTGCCGGCTCGCGTCGCCGAAATCGAAGCGTTCAAGGACCGTAAAGTAGTTGTGTTCTGTCACGGCGGGGTCCGTTCACTTCGAGTCACCGAATACCTGCGGCAACAAGGTTTCACCGATGTCTGGTCGATGCAGGGCGGGATCGATGCGTGGTCGTCCGACGTCGATCCGAATGTTCCGCGGTATTAGTACATCGTTGCGTCGCGGACGATTTTGATCGTTGGTGATTTCGAAAGCCGTCAAACAAGAGCAGCTCCTATGGCTTTGGTCGACTGGAAAAAATTGCACGGCGGTCCGTTCAGCGGTGTCCGCTGTGTCGTGACAGGCGGAGCGGGCTTCATTGGATCACATTTGTCCGAAGCTTTGCTGGAACTTGACGCCGATGTCGTGGCGGTCGACGATCTATCTCGTGGCCAAAGTTCCAATGTGGGCTATCTGGAAAACTTAGCCCCACAGAATAACGGTCGGTTCACATTTGCGAAGGCCTCGATTACCGAAGCTGTGACACTCGGCAGGCTCGTCGAAAACGCTACGTTTGTCTTTCATCAAGCCGCTTGGGGGAGTGTGCCGAACAGCGTCGAAGACCCGCGGGGGTATTACGCGGTCAACACCACCGGCACGATGAATGTGTTGGAAGCCGCACGATCTGCGGGGACCAAAAGAGTGATCTTCGCCGCCAGCTCGTCGGCATACGGCGACTCCCCGACGCTCCCCAAAATTGAGACGATGCCGACGATGCCTCGCAGTCCGTACGCGGCGAACAAGGTGGCCGGTGAAGCGATGATGCGGGCCTGGGCGTGTAGCTACGGCCATGCCAAGCAAACTCCCGGAGACCAGGGCGGCTTCGACACCGTGTGCCTGCGGTACTTCAATATCTTTGGCCCGCGGCAAAATGCGAATTCCGCTTATGCCGCGGTCATCGCTGCGTTTGCTCGGGCTTTGCTTCAGGGCCATCGCCCGCTGATCTACGGCGACGGCGAACAGTCACGTGATTTCACCTTTGTCGATAACGCCGTACACGCCAACCTCTTGGCAGCGCGGTGCTCCGAAACACTTGGGGGCGAAGTGATGAACATCGCGTGCGGCGGGGCGGTCACCGTGAACCAATTGGCCGAAACCATGGCGGCTCGTCTTGGCGTGCCGGAACTCAGCCCCGAGTACCGCGATGAGCGGCCAGGCGACGTGAAGCACTCTCTGGCGAACCTTGATCGCGCGGCGGAACTGATTGGTTACCGCCCGGTGGTTGACTTCGTCACGGGTTTGGGCTCGACCGTGGATTGGTATGCCGCAGAGCACGCGGTCGGCGTGGAGGCTTCACCCGGCCGGGCTGAGTGATTTCACGAAAACCTTGTCGCTCCGTTTCACCGGTCTTAGCATCCCCCTATGTCGCAGGCTCCCACCGACCTCCAAACCGCACGAGGATACGAACCGCCTAAGGCGGTGCAGTTCAGTGTGTTTTTGGACAATCGGGTCGGCCGGCTGTTGGATCTACTCGAGATCTTCGACAAGCAGCACGTGACGCTTGCTGGCCTGAGCGTTGTCGACTCGGCGGACCACGCGGTGGTGCGTCTGCTCACTTCGAATTCGTCGCTTGCTCGGCGTCTGTTGTTTCGGTTTGAACATTGTTGTAGCGAGATCGACGTGGTTGCCGTCGAACTGCCGCGTGAGACCGCGTTGGGTGAAGCGTGCGAAGTGTTGCTTGCGGCCGAGTTGAACATTCACTTCGCGTACCCGTTGCTGGTCCGCCCGCGCGGCCTGCCGGTCGTTGCGCTGCATACCGACGACATCGTGCTCGCCGGGCAGATCCTGCGTCGGCGTGGGTTCGAGTGCATGGCCGAAAACGATCTTGGTGAGAATGCGCCGGGAGCGCATCCCGGCTCGCCGATTTGATGGCCGAGTCAATTGAGCAGGTCGCGTCGCTCAATACGCTGTGGGCCACGCATCCGATACCTCTTGCCGCGCCAAGTGATTGTCCGGCCTAATACAGCCTGAAGCATCATTGAAAAATTGACCGCCACCAGCACTTCGGGCAACCAGCGATCCCACGTATGAACGGCGACAAGCCGGTCGTACGTCCCGTTCCCAAAAAGCGTACGGATCGTTTGCCTTCGGATGCCCCCGCGAACCTGATTGAGGCCCAACGCCAAGAGCAGTGCGAGCAGGGCCAACACACTCATCTCCCATTGCCCCACAAATCCGCCCGCGATCAACCAGCCCCAAGCCAATGCGAAAGCAGCAAGGTAGATAGCCAGCGAGATCAGTGCTCCCCAGAACAGCCGCGGCGCGTAAACTTTGGTGATGCGATATTGCCGGACGCCGAACTCGCACAGTTGTGCGTAGGTGAAGTTCACCGGCGACTCGACGAGACACTCCGGCAAGAACAAAAGTTTCGGGTCGCCCGGGGGCGGCGTTCCATGTTGCGGACGTGCCCGGTGTGCTTTGCGGAGTGCGCGGGCCATGCGGGTCATCTGGTAATCGTCCGACAGCGCGTTCTCCCATCGCGCGATCAGCCCGCCTTCGATCGCGGTACGACGAAGGATGGCCATCGACCCGCCCCAGGCAAAACGAAACCACCCGTGCGCCGCGAACGTCGCCACGCCCGCGTTGATCCCGCTCGCCCACTGCGCCGCCACGTTCCAATGCGTCACCGGGCCGCGCGGCGGGACGAACCAGCGATACCCGGTGGTCACGATGGTGCGTTCGTTGCGCCCGAGCGGTCCGACGAGATGGCCCAGCCAACCCGGATCGGGGATCGCGTCGCTGTCCGCGAAGACCCACGCGCGCTCGTTGCCGACTTGATCGTCCTGGTCGTCGGTGTCTTCAGCGTACGCGATGCCGGTGAGCAGGTTGTGCACCTTCTGTCCGGTGTCTGGGTCGGCTTGCCCCGCGACGAGGATGTCGGCGCAAACGTGTGGAGCTTTCTCGAGTTCATCGTGAAGAAATGCGTAGGCCGGGTCGTCTTTCGATTCCACGATGAGGATCAGGCGATAGTTTGGGTAGTCGAGCTTTAGCAGGCCGTGCAGGTTCGCGGTCGCCTCGGGGTCGAGTCCTTTGAACGGAACGAACACCACGGCCGGTGGACGGAAGTCGTCGTAACCCGGCCGATCGGCCTGTCGCAGGTGTCGCGCGAATTTCCCGGCTTGTACCGTGCATATCGCGACCATGCCCAGCCAGAGCGGCCAGAGCGTCCACGCCAGGATGTGCCAAGGCGTCACGCTCATGACTGAACCCGTTTGTACTCCCTTTTTCCGAAGACTTCCGCCGGCGACTCACGCTTCCAGCAGACTATCGCCCGTCATCGCTTCGGGTTTCTCCAAGCCCATCAACGCAAGCGCGGTCGGCAAAACATCCGCAAGTTTCCCGTCGTCGCGCAGCTTGGTGGTCGCGTCCAAGGACGGATCGACCACGACACACTGCACGTCATATAGCGTGTGGGCGGTATGCGGTGCATTGGTTTCGGGATCGAACATCTGCTCCGCGTTGCCGTGATCGGCGGTCACAATCAGCTTGCCGCCTTTCGCGAGTACGGCCTCGACGACGTCATGCACACAGCCATCCACTGCCTCGACGGCCTTGATCGCAGCGTCGAGTTTGCCCGTATGCCCGACCATGTCGCCGTTCGCGAAGTTGACCAGAAAGAAGTCGTCACACTCATCAGAATGAATCCGACCGACGACGATGTCGCGGATCTCCGGAGCGCTCATCTCGGGTTGCTTGTCGTAGGTCGCAACGCTCGGCGATTGGGCCATTTCTCGCGACTCGCCGGGGAAGGGTTCTTCGCGGTAATCGTTGGCGAAGAAGGTCACGTGCGGAAACTTTTCGGTTTCTGCACAGCGAAATTGCGTTTTGCCGAGCTGACTGAGGTACTCGCCGGCCACGTTTTGCATCTTTGGCGGCTTGGGGTACGCCACGCTGAGGCCTGGGAATTCGGTGAAGGTCTGGTCGTAGGCGGTCATGCACACAAATGTGAGATCGAGCTGCTCGCCACGGTCGAAGCCTTTGTTGCCCGAGTCGGGTGAGGGTGGAACGTTGCCTTGAAAATCCGGCTGCATGAACGCGCGGATAATCTCGCGCGGTCGGTCGCCACGGTAGTTGTAGAAAATCACGGTGTCGCCGTCTGCGATGCGGGTGCAGCCTGCGTCGCCGACGGTGCGCGGCGTGATAAATTCATCGCCGGTCTGGGAGTCGTTGGTCGGCGCGTCGTAGTAGGCCTGGATCGCCTCGGCAGAGGTGGCGTACGGCTCCGCATCGCTACCGTCGGTGAGTAGGTCGTAGGCGAGCTTGACGCGTTCCCAACGATTGTCGCGGTCCATCGCGTAGTACCGGCCGACGATCGACGCGACTCGGCCGACGCCGATGTCCGCGAGCTTGGCTTCGATCTGCTCGATAAATTTCATGCCTGTGAACGGTCCGGTGTCGCGACCATCGGTAAAGAGGTGGAGGCAGAGCTTGTCGGCGTCCACGCCGCGGCGTTTGCAGAGTTCGACGCAGGCATACAGATGCTCCATCAGGCCGTGCACGCCGGCGTCCGACGCGATGCCCAGCAGATGAATTTTCTTGTCGTGCTTCGTGGCGTTTTCGACGGCGTCGCACAAAGCGTGGTTGTCGTAAAAGGTTCCGTCTTCGATCGCGACCGTGATGCGTACAGATTCTTGATTCACGACCCGGCCCGCCCCGATGTTTTGGTGGCCGACTTCCGAATTCCCCATCGTGGAATCGGGTAGGCCGACGTGACGCGAACTGGTGTGGATCAGCGTGCTGGGATATCGCTTCGTGAGCGCATCGGCGTGGGGCGTGTCGGCGAGCTTGATCGCGTTGAACTTGTCGTGTGCGGCGTTGGGGTTGTGCCCCCAGCCGTCGCGGACGATCACGACAACAGGTTTGGTGGTGGCGGTGGTCATGTCAGCGCGATCATAAAGGAAGCCCAAGCGGGGCGGAATGCCAACGGCCGGTGCCGGTTTGTCTCGCTTCACAAGACGCTTAGCATGTCGGTATGGATACCGTGGAAGGCTCAGCTCACTGCGTGCAATGCGGCTATGACCTTCTGGGCGGGCCGGACCACGGGTTGTGTCCCGAATGCGGACGGGCTTTCGATCGACGGACCGGTAAGGGGGTCGTTTCCAGCAGCGTCGTCGCACAACAGCGCGGCGACCTCGTCATCACCTTTGTCAAAGTCGGCGTGGTTACAGCGCTCGGCGTCGCGTGCGTCGGCGGCGGTTTTTACGGCGCGATGCGGACCGGTGATTGGTCCCGGTCGATGGTGATCGGCGGCGGTATAGCCATGGCATTGTTCGCGATCGCCGGATTGATCTGGTGGAACGACGCGCTGGATCGCAAGCGGCGTTGATGACCAGCGCGGCTCGATCCCATCACGCCTTGCCCGTCCAAGCCGCCTTGGGCTCGGTGCCTTTCACGAGTCGTTGGAGGTTTCCGCGGTGTCGAACAATCACGAGCGCCGCGAGCAGGGCGGTCAGACTCACGAACACCATCAGCGGCGGCAAAGCCAAGCCCATCACCAGCCCGCTCACCGCCGTCAACACCGGCAACAACGCCGCCGCCAAGCAACTCGACAGCCCGACGTAACCCGTCGCTTTCGCAACCACGACCCACACCAAGCCGCAGATCACGCCCGGGACCGTCACGAACGGAAATAGCCCCAATGACGCACCCAACCCCGTCGCCGCGCCCTTCCCGCCCTTGAACCCTAGCCACGGACTGAACATGTGCCCTATCACCGCCGCGATTGCCAAGCCCACCCATTGCCACGCCCAAACCGTTCCGCTGATCACGCCGGAAAACACCCCAGACGCGCCGCCGGAAAATGCCAACTGATCCAACACCGTCATCGCACCCAGCCACAACCCAAAACCCAACACCGGCACCAACCCCTTCCCCACATCCAGCCCAAAACACAGCAGCCCCCACTTCTTCCCGATCGCTCGACCCAGATTCGTCGCTCCCGGGTTCCCGCTTCCGACCTTTCGGATATCAACGCCTTTGGCCCGCCCGATCAGCACCGCGAATGGAATTGATCCGCACAGGAACGCCACGCACCAGCAGAGGATGTAACCCGTCCAGTCCATCGTTTCATGCTAATGCCCGCCCGGCCCGGTTGCTCGGTATGATGAAGTCATGCGAATTGTTATCGTTCTCGTCGCCGCTCTGCTCGTCGTCTCCCCGATGCTGACGCCTGCCGTGGCCCAAGAAATCAGCGAAGCCCGCGAGGGCAACGCTTGGATCGGCTACGTCGTCGCCGCCGTCCTCACCCTGGCCGTTGGGGTCGTCAGCTTCATGGGCGCCAAGCGCACCCATGAAGACACCTAAGCCGCAGACATTCATTCATCAAATCCTGCGGTGTCGGACCGTAGGTTGCCTTCAGGAGTTCCCCATGACCGCTAAGTCCCTCGCGTTTCTCATCGCACTCAACGCCGCACTGCTTGTCGGCCTCTTCGTGATGCCCGGCAACCAGAAAGAAGCTCAAGCTCAATTCGGCGGCGGTGCCAACTTCACGCTCATCGCCGGCGACGTCACCGGCCGATCGAACCAAGCGGCCGTGTACGTCATCGACCTGCAAACCTCTCGTGTCGCGCCCGTGTTCTTCAACGGCTCCAACAACGAGTTCGAAATCTTCCGCGGCTCCACCGTCGCCGAAGACGCCCAACGCCTCGGTGCCGGCGGCCGCTGATTCAATCGAATTCCCCCCGCGACGCTTAGCCCGTCGTACCTTGGAGCCTCTCCCATGAACCGAAGCCAACCCACGCATCGGACCCACATCGCCTGCTGGTGCCTCATCGCCTCGGCCGTCGTCCTCTCGGGTCTACTCGTCACCCGCACCGCCGACTCGGTCAGCAACGAAGCCGACGCGGCCTTGGTGATCGCCCGCGATAACTTTTCGCTGCTCACCGCTCGCACCCGCAGCGGCGAAGAGTCCCTGTTCATTCTCGATAACCGCCAGGGCGCGTTGTTGGTCTACAACCTCAATGTTTCGCGGAAGCGCCTCGAACTCGTGAAAGGCCTCGACCTTAACCGTCTATTCTCGGAAGCCGGCGGCGGAGACAACGACAACGGGGGCGGCGATCGGCGCGGCCGCTGACTTGCTGATCCCTCGCATTCAAAACGCCACGCAACCGCGTGGCGTTTTTTTGCTTTAGCTCTACTGGTGGGCCGATCCCTACGTCAACGGGTCGGCCGCGGCTCGCGATGCTTGGGTTTCTGGGAAGGCCGTAGCTGCTGAAGGTCTTTGATCGCCGGCTGCCCGTCGAAACCCACGCCATCGATCGTCAACGCCGATCGCGTCGCCGGGTCGGTGTCCCCGGGCAACTCTTCCAGCAACGCATCCACGTCGTGGTCTGATTGAATCTCAAACCCCGCGTCGCGGATCATTGCGTACGTCCGCCGACGCTCCGCGCCCATCCCGTTGAGATAGCCATCCAAAAACAGCGAGTTCGCTGGGTACAAACACATCGGCTCCAGGCTCCGCAAGTGAAACTCACGCCCGGCCGCACACCGCACTTCGCTCGTCGGGCAGCACAGCCGAAACATGCACAACACTCGCAAGCAATATTCCGGCGTCAACCCGCCGGATGTCTTTTCGCCGTGGCTCCCGCCAATGTGGGGCACGTTCATCGCGTTGCCCTCGAACGGCAACAGGAAATTGACCGGGATCGAATCCGCTCCGATCTCCCGCAGCGTCCTCGCCACCTCAACCACTTCTTCCGGGGGCTCGCCCATCCCCACGATCAACCCCGAACACTTTGCCAGCCCCGCCTTTTGTGCCGCCCGCAAGGTGTTCACTCGGTCGTCGTAGGTGTGCGTCGTGCAGATCGTTCCGTAACGATCCCGCGACGTGTTGAGGTTGTGGTTGAGCCGATCCAAACCCGCGTCGGCTAGTTTCTGAGCCTTGGGCTCATCCAACAGTCCCGCCGAAACGCACACCTCCAACGACGGATACTTCGTCTTGATCTCCCGCACGAGCCCCGCCAACTGCTCGGTTCGCTTCTCGCTGGGCCCGCGACCCGAGAACACCATGCAATACCGATGCGCCCCCGCGTGGTACGCCCGCTCCGCCTCGGCCAACACTTCTTCTGCGGGCTTCATTGCGTACGGCTCAATCCCCGCTTCGCTCGTCTTGGCCTGCGTGCAATACGAACAATCCTCCGGGCACCGTCCGTTTTGCGCGTTGTTCAAAATATGAACTTGGACGGCCTTTCCAAAGTTTGCCAGCCGTACCGCGTAAGCCGCATTGAGCAAGCTAAACAGTTCGATCGAGGGATCGGTCAGCAGGGCGATTAATTCGGTGTCGGAAAACGGCTCGTTACGCAAAGCCTGGTCGGTCAGGTCGCCGTAAAAAGAACGAGGGCGGGTCATCACTTCGAGGTCAGCTTGCAGCATGCCGAGATCGTAAAGGATGTCGCAGCGTTCGGTCGTCTAAAAACCAGGCGTTGCGTCGCCGCATGCCTCGCTTAACCCGTGGGCCGATCCGGACCCATGGGACCCTGCTTGAATGGGTTGCTTTGCTTCCGTGGGTTATTTCAAAGCAAAAATCTTCATCGAGGCGGCGTATTGATTGACGTCGTAGCGCTCGAACAATTCCGCCAAATCGCGGTGCAAAGCCTTTGCGGGGGATGGTGAGCAGCCGGGCTCCACAACGGGTAGTCCCAAGGCTGAACTGCTTCGATTGGCTTTCGCGTCCGATGCTTCCGTGGTGGGCGGGGCACAACACGCGGCCTGCCCTTCGACCTGCGCGTACGCCGTGAGGTCGGCGTTGCTGTCGACCAGCGCGACTTCCCGGAATCCCGCCGCTTTCAGCCCCGCATCCACTTCTTCAATCGGAATCGCCCCGGCGATGCAACCCACCAACGCCGCGACATTCTCCGCCAGCTCCCGCGGCAACCCGTCTTTCAGCGCGATATCCGACACCGCGACCCGACCACCCGGCTTGAGTACCCGGAACATCTCAGCGAACACCGCCGGCTTGTCCGGCGCGAGATTGATGACGCAATTCGAAATAATCACGTCCACCGAGTCATCCGGCAGCGGCAACGCATCGATCGATCCCAGCTTAAAATCGACGTTTTGATAAGGCTTGCCGCCCGGCCCATTCAGCGCGTTGCGTTGGGCCAACACGATCATGTCCAGCGTCATGTCAATCCCAATCGCCCGACCCGTCGGCCCCACCTTCTGCGACGCCAGAAAGACATCCAACCCGCCGCCGCTCCCTAAATCAACGACGACCTCGCCTTCTTTCAGATTCGCCAGCGCGATCGGGTTTCCGCACGACAACCCCATATTCGCCTCTGCCGGGATCGCCGCCAATTCGTCGGCCGAGTACCCGAACGCCTCCGCGACGCCGTGCACGTTCGCATCCCGACTCGACAACCCGCTTCGCGCGGTCTGTCCGTAGCCCTCCTGAATGGCAAGCGTGATGGAATTCGTCCCGCCCGATGAGCAGCCGACAGATTGACTTGCGGAGCCAGGACTTCCGAGAGAGGGTGGACAGCAGGGTTCGTTCGTGTTCATGCCTCAAGTGTAGAGCCGTATCCCAGGGCCTAGCGACAACTGGGGCACCGGAACACCGCACTGCCGTGTGGGGGTAACGTGAATCGCTCGTCGATGTGTTCGTCGCGGTCGATCCGTCGCGTGCCTGCGGGGAGTGACACCTCCGCGGGTTCAGCGTTGCGATTGAGCACGAAAAGCAGCCGGCGATCGACCCGCTCGGCCCCTTGCGATCGAGCGGCATCCAGCTCCGCCATAACCGCGGGGCGGACGTAGCGTTCCACCGCTTCGACGCCGCGCGGCGCACCGGGCAACACGGGTTGGAGCCCCGCGGCCGACACGCACCACGGCCCCAACGCCGACCAGACCGCTGCGTCCAATGGCGTGCCCGCATACACCACCCGTCCCGCGCCCAGCCGCCGAACAACCACCGCCGGCATCCCCGCGCCCGTCCACGCTCCGCCTTCCCAACGCGACAACACTTCCGTGTCGTCCTCGGCGTCCGCCCGCCGTTCCAACCCCTCGAACCACGCGGTCGCCGGCGCTGTCCGGCCCTCCATCGACAACGTCGGCCGATCCTCCACGGTGCCGCGTTTGGCAAATTCCGCCACACGTATTCCGCACAGCTCCGACAGCACGCCGGGTGCCGTGTCCAGCGTCACTTGATTGTTCATATGTCGCGTCGCGGTCGTGCCCCCGATGACCAACACCCCGCCGGCCCGCACCCATGCCGTCAGCGGCTCGACCCACGCCGGATCAAACAGCGGCCAACCCGGTACGACGTACAGCGAAACGTCCGACAGGTCGTCGCTGGGGTGCACGACGCCCACGGCGTACCCCGATTCGAATAAATCGCGATGCACCACGCCACCAAGGTCCCGCGGTTTGTCGAGGCCCATGCCATAAGCCGCGACCCCGTCGGTGACCGTCTGGTCGCTGCCCGCGATCGCGACATCCACCCGCACCGACGTCCCCAACACCTCGTCGCCCCACGCCGCAAACTCGTGTCCCAACGACTTGAACGCCGCGTACCGCGAACGTGGCCGCCCGTCGTGATCCAGCACGCCCTGCCAATAAAGCTCGGCCCCCGACGGACACGACCGCCAGCGGAACATCAGCATCCCGTCTGCCCCCCGGGCCACCGTCCGCAACGCCATCTGCCGAAACTCGTCGGGGGTCGGCGTGTCCAGGATGTACGGCTCCTGCGATCCACTCCCATTTTGATGCTCGGGCACGAAAAAGTTTCCCGTCCACGCCCGCACCGTGTCGCACCGGTACGCCTGCCACGCCGCGCGATCGCCCTCGCCCGCACCGGCAAACATCGGATATACATCGTCGCTGAAAAAGTCCAGGTCTTGGCCGAACTTGCCGCGGTAATCGATGTGGTGGAACGTGCCGTTGTGCGTGACCCACCAGGCCGGGTTTGCTGTTCGTAGGATCGCCACCTGCTCCGCCTGAAACGTCGCGGCCACGTCCGAGAGAAATTGGAAGTAACGCAACTGGTGGGACGGATTGACGTGCGTGGGCCGGTTCGGACGCGGGGTGTCCACCTGCTCAAACGAGGTGAGCGTTTGCGACCAGAACGCCAGGCCCCAGTCTGCATTCAGGGCAGCGATATCACCGCCGTACTTCTCCTCGCACCACGCGCGGAACGCCGTCTGCACCGCTTCGCAATGGTCCTGACTGAAGTGACAATGGATCTCGTTGTCGGTCTGCCAACCGACCACCGCATCGTGCTTCGCGAAACGCTCGGCCATGGCCTCCGTCACCCGTCGGCCCAACGCCCGAAACCCCTCGTGCGCGTGCGATGCGTGCTGCCGGGAGCCGTGCAACATCGGCCGATCGTTCTCGTCCACCCGCAGCATCGTCCGGTCGGCCGTCACCCAACGCGGCGGCGCGGCCGTCGGCGTACACAGCATCACCGCGATGTTCCGCTTGGCCAGCCCGTCCACCGCCCGCTCCAGCCAATCCAAATCAAACGCCCCGGGCGTCGGCTCCATCCGGTCCCACGCAAACTCCGCCAGCCGCACCAGCGACACCTTCGCCTCGGCCATCAAGTCGGCGTGGCGGTCCCACTGATCTTCCGCCCAGTACTCGGGGTAATATGCCGCGCCAAAGAAAAATCGCGGCAATGCGGTTGGGCGATAGTGTCCGAGCGGTCCGGGGGTTGCCGGCGGGTGGGCAGAAGGCAGAGTCACGTCGGGGTCCTGATGCATAGGAATAGATCGCGACACCTTACTTCTCATAAGAGTTGACCGCTGACAGCCTCCCCCTGGCTCCGCCAGGTGCTATCGATGAGCAAGCCGAGGTGTGCCGTGAGCGCCTCCAAACAACCGCGACGGAAGGCGGTGTCGTGCAGCACCCGGCCACGAGAGAACTCAATCTCTCACCACATCCTGCTTCACTTGCCAAAGAACGAACGTCTCGGTCGCGTCGCGGCGGGGCGTTTGGGAGACATGGCCAGTGGTCCGCATGGGGCGTTCCGTGGATGGCGACGGATTCAAACCTGATCCGCCGCTGCACGCGTCGCCGTGTCGAACTTGTCCGCCGCCCTCACCTGCCGTTGCCCTCGCGTGGCCGGATTGCCGAGCCTGTCCGCGACCTCCCGTCGCGGCGGGTTCCCGGGCGTCCGGGGCGTAACTCTCCGAACGTCAAACCCTCCAACCCCGAAACGCGCGACCCTCGTGAGTCGCTTGCATGATCCTTGGCGCGGTATGGATTTCGTCACGCTGATTTGCGCACGCCGCGGCCAAGCAGAGGCGTGGGGTGGGTCAAGCGCGAGCGGACCCACCACGCGCACCCGTGATTCACAGGCGGCGGGGCCGCTTCGCTTGACCCACCCTACGTGCTGCATTGGCATCCTCGACCGTCAAACCCATACCGGTCAGCCGAATCGACAGCTCACGTACTTCTTCCGCATCGAGTCTGAGATGGAGATTGATCGCCGAATCACCTATGTGAATGACCAGCGATCGGACTCCCGGTAAATGACGCTGCTCAGCCTGGATTTCGAAGCGCGCATCTGCGCTTGCCCATGCAGCATCGATGTGGACGCGTTTTGAAACGCGATGCCAGCCGGCGATGTGAACGGTTTCGCGGTCGATCCGAACGGCGTAACGGACCCACCATCGCACGGTCGTTCGCCAGAGTTGGAGAATCCAATAGATGCACGATGCCGCGGTCACAGAGCCAACGAGGAACCAGACAAATGATTCGATTTTTGAGTTGTCCCATCGGCGAACGGTCAACCAGTAAAGGATGATCGAGACGGCCGCCATACCGATGCACAACGCTATGCCGTAAAGGAAGACGATGGTGCATAGCGCCCTCTGAAGCCACGACATGCGATCCGACAGGTGGATCGACTCTCCCGAAAGGATTTCGATTTGCAATCCATGCAGGTGAAGGTCGCGGCGGAGGACGCGGAGATCGGTGGGCGATAACGCGGGTGTTGACGGACTTGTCGTCGTCGGGCTGGTTGATGCGGGCACGGCGGTTCAGCCCACCAATCCGACATTCTTGAACTCATGTCCTGGCAATACGGTCGGGAGGTTGTCGTTGCCGAGGTGGACGCGGACGACTTCGGCGAGGACGTCGCGGAAGTCGAGGGTGTGGGCGAGGTCGCGGTTTTCGTTGAGTTGGTCGGGGGACAGGCCGGGCCAAGCGGTGAGGACCTTGCGGCGGCCGGGGGTGGTGGGGCTGTTCGTGCCGCCAGCGGCGAGGGTGCCGAGGTTTTGGACGGGGCCGCCGAGGGCGAGCATGGCGTTGGCGTGGCCGTGGTCGGTGCCGGCGGTGCCGTTCTCGGCGGCGGTGCGGCCGAAGTCGGAGATGGTGAGCACGAGCGTGTCCTGCAGGCGGGTGCCGAGGTCTTCGGCGAGGGCGGCGAGGGCGTCGGAGAGTTCCTGAACCTTGTCGCCGAAGTTGCCCTGGGCGCCCGCGCCCTGGCGATTGTGGGTGTCCCAGCCGCCGTAGTCGATTTGCACGACTTCGAGGCCGAGGTTGGCCTTGATGAGTTGGGCGGCGGTTTGGAATTGCTTGCCGAGGCGGGAGCGGTCGGGGTATTTCGCGCCGGGGGTGTAGGGCTGGTCGGCGACTTTGCGGAGCACGTCGAGGCCGTCGAGAGTTTCGCGGCCGGCTTTGGTGACCAGGCCGGTGGCGTGGTCGGCGTCTTCGTCGGTGTGGCCTTGGTAGGCGTGTTCGAGCGCGGCGGCGATAGCGTCGGAGTCGCCGGCTTTCGTCGGCAGGCCGAGGTCTTGCAAACCGGAAAGGGCGTAGGCGGGGGCGTCGCCGCGGAGGATGCGGGGGAGGGTGTCGGAAATGGCGACGGCGCGGATGGGGCCGTGGCCGTTGGAGGTGAGCAGATGTCGGTTGAGCCAGCCGTCGGAGCCGAGCGTGTTGCCGGCGACGCCGGTCTCCCAGACGTCTTGTTCTTCGAAGTGCGAGCGGGAGTTGCCTTCGTACCCCACGGCGTGGGCGGCGCAGGCGAGGCCCTGATCGAACCACGGCATCAGGCGATGCGCACGGGGGTGGATCCCGAAGAAGCCGTCGAGGTCGATCGCGCCTTCGTCTTGGCCGGGGCGTTTGACCTGGATGGACGGGCGGAGCTTGGCGTAGTGCGGGTCGGCGTACGGGACGATCCAGTTGAGGCCGTCGATGCCGCCGCGGAGGAAGACGACGACGAGGGTTTTGTTTTTCGCGACGACGTGGTCGGCGGGGTTGCCCATGGTTTGGGCGAGGGCGCGGTCGAGCGGGTTGACGCCGCAGTAGACGGCCATCGCGCCGGTGGATTGGAGGAAGAAGCGTCGGGTCATCCGCATGGTGAAAGTCTCCGGGAGGTTCCGGGGGAGGCCCACGGTCAGAAACCTTGGGCTTCGGTGATGAAGTCAGCGTAAGGCGCTTTCGGGGAGTTGGGCGACGAACTGGGCCATGAGGCGGTTACGGTCCCAGCCTTTGAGGTCGGTGGATCGGAGGATGTCGAGGGCTGCGGCGTTGGAGGTCTCGCCGAGGACGTCGCCGGTGATGAAGATGGCGAGGTGATCGATCAGCGATTGCTGCCACGCGGCTTCGGCCTGTTCGTCGGGGAACGCGGGGGGGTAGGCGAGTCGGCTGGGTAGGCGTTGGACGAGGTCGCCGGAGACTTCGCCGGCGTAACGCCAGCGTTGGAGCGTGGCGTTGGTGTCGGCGTAGGCGGCGTCTTCTTCGGGGTAGCCGTCGGGTGTGTCGCGGTCGAAGAGGCCGAAGCCGGCTTGATCGGTGTATTGCGTGATGCTGTATGCCTTGGCGGTCCCGGCGAGGCGTTGGAGGCGGACGGCAAAACCGAGCGGGTGGGCGAGTCGGCGGTCTTGGGCTTTGTCGAGAAAATCGGGATGCCGCACGATCGCGCGAACGATCGCGCGAAGATCGCCTCCGGTTTCGTGGAAGGCGTGCTCGGCGGCCGCGGTGAGCGTGGGGTCGGCGGGGAGGCCGGCGTAGTGGGCGACGAGTTTTTCGCCGATGAACGTCGCGGTGGATGGATGCGAGGCAAGCAATTCGACGGCGGTGCGGGCGCGGTCGAAGCGGTCTTGAGGGTCGGAAGCTTCGGGGAACGCAACCCCGAAGATGCGTTGGGCGTCGGGCAAGTTGCGGTTGGGCAGGTAGCGGAAGGTGGATTGTTTGAGTCGGCCGAAGGCGTCGTTGCGGGCGGTGTCGTCGTAGCGCCAGCCGGTCAGGAGTTTTGCGAGGGCGGTGACGTCGGCCTGGGTGTAGCCGCCGTGGACGCCGACGGTGTGGAGCTCCATGATTTCGCGGGCGTAGTTTTCGTTGAGGCGCTTGGCGAAGGAGCGTTGCTGGTCGAGGTAGCGCAGCATCGCCGGGCTCTTGGCGGACGCGAAGAGCAGTTCCTGAAACGGGGCGGCGCCCAACTCGATCCATCGGGCGTGCTCTTCGAGGCGTTTGTCGGCGCCGGCTTTGCGCCACCACGTCGTGAAGTGGTTGTCCACGAACATGGCGAGCCGGCCGCGCACGGGGTTGGGGGTTCGGAGCAGATGCTCGGCCGCACGCTGGTTGAGATGGCCGCGCGACTCTTCGTTCTGTCGGCCGACCGAGGCCCGCAGCCACGCATCGCGTAGCCTGGGTTGATCCTGCCAACCAGCGGTCAACATGCGGTCTAGCCACGCCCCGCGGCCTTCGGCCAAGACGTCGGCGAGGGCGAGGGGTTCGGGCCCGAACGCCACCCGATTCAGGAACGCGACCGTCTCGGCGTATCTCGTCGGTTCGTCGGGATCCGGCGAGAGCGTGACGCTGACTGACTGGCTTTCGCCGAGCACGCCGTCGTGGTCGCCGACCCGAACGGCAAGGCTGGTCGGCGTGTCTTGGGTATCGGCCGACGCACGCAGCGCAAGCGGCACCATGATGCGCGACGCCCCGGGCTTGACGGCGAACCGATGCCCCGTGGGGATCCCGTCGATCAACGGTTCGGCCCAGGTGATCCGCGAGGCCGACTTGACTTCAGCGACCATCGCGTCGGCCGGGCCGAGCGTATCGCCGTTGCGGGGGTGTGCCACGGCGAGTGTGGCTTGGGGTTGCAAGTCCGCGGGCATCGGCCACAGGGTGACGCCCGTGAGGAAGAGGTTGCGGTCCTGCTTGGTCTTCGGGTCGTACTTGTCGTTGACAAACGCGATGCGTAACGCGGTGGCCTCGGCGGGGACGGTGACGACGCCGAGCGTGTGTGTCCCGGGCCAGCGGTTGAACTCAACCCGGCCGAGCGTTGGTGGGTTGGATACGTCGTCGCCGCGACGGCTTTCTGTTACGACGAAGACTTCCGCAATGGGGCGGCCGTCGTGGAGGTCGCCGAAGCCGTGAAGTTCGATGCGGGTCGGGCCTTCTACTTTTTCAGGAAGTTTCAGGTCGATGGAGCCGTTGCCGTGGAACGCGGCGACGTGCCGTTTGTTGTGGCGGTCGTGCCGGGCCACGTCGCCGTTCTGCGGCTTGGCCCAGGCGGGATCCCGCATGGCGAAGTGATGCACTTCACGCGTGGGTGCTTTCGCGAGTTGGGCATCGACGGTGATGCGGTGAACGGCCGACACAATGCGTTGGCCGGACTGGCGATCCGTGGCGGCGAGTTGCACGCGGTTTTCGCCGGGGTTGCATTGGCTGGGGGTGAGCCAGAAAACCGGGCGGGTGTCGCGGGAGGTCGCCATCGGTTGGCCGTTGAGCAACAGTTGTGTCTCGGCCAGGTTGTTCAGCGGGATGCCGCCGACGAAGCATTCAAGGCGGCGGGGGCCCGCGAGGGTGGAGCCATGCAGCGTGGGATCGATCCCGACGAACGGACCGCGGACAGCGTTGGCGGCAAGGGCGGCGCTGTCGATGGGGGCTACGGTCGCCGGCGGGGCGTGCGGCAAGCGGACAATTTCGACGCGATCGAGATACAGGTTGCGGTCGGCGTTGCGACCGGCGGAGAAGTCGTTGTCGAGGCGTAGGGTCAGGACCCGATGGCCATCGGGCCACACATATCCGGGCTTGGCGTCGTCACCTTGGCCGCTACCGACTTCGTTCACGCGTTCGTCGGGCTGGGGCGCATCGAGCCAAAACGGCCGACCGATCGCGGCGTGGTGCCAAGCGGTGTCGGCGAGAGAACCCATGGTGTCTGCACGGTTGTTGGCATCCACGAAGACGCCGATCGTCGGCGGGATCGCGCTGACGGACGTCCCCGCGGCCCGAACGCGGACCGCAAACCAACCGCCGTCTTGATCGACGGGGACCGAGACCGCGACCGATCGGCCGCCGCTGTTCTGGTTGACAAACTTTCCGCCGGAAGCGCTCTCGTCGTCGGTCACCGGCAGTTCGCGGTCGCCGCCCGCACGGTTGGGGCGGGGCGTGTCGAGGTTAGATTCCGCTTCACGATCGATCAGAAAATCCAGCGACGCGCGGTCGTAAACACCGACGTGAATCGGATGACTCTGCTTCGGGATGCTGGGGACCCCCTGGACCTCGGCGATCAGCGTCTGGGATCCTTCGGGCAAGTCGCCCGTCCGGATCGCAAAGGTAAAACGGCGATGCGGCCCTTCGGTCACCGATGATGTCGCGGTGGGCTTGAGAACCTTCCCACCCGGTAAGCGCAGGAACACTTTGTTCTCGACCTCCGAATCCGAAAGGCTTCCGAATTCGTCGAAGACTTCTACGGCGACCGAGAAGTCGCCCCAGACCGCGGCGCCGGTGACCGGCGAAACAATGCGCGGCCTGCGTGCTTCCCGGAGATATCCGGCTTCGCTATCAATGACCGACACGCGAAATTCACTCTCGCCGATCTTGAGTTGGGCTTGCCCGGGGTCGAACGTTTCGATTCGCACGAACCCGATGGGCTCGCCGGCGAGCACGCGGGCCGGGGTGAGGACCCTGACCACACTCGGAGTGTCCGACGCGACCGCGAAGGTGCGGTCGGTCTGCGGGGCCGGATCGATTTGAAAGGGGATCATCCGGCGATCGGCGCGCCACGCCTGCGTGGTGTCCGCGTAGGGTGAAATCGTCGGCTCGGCGGCGAGGGCCGGGATGACCGGGATGGCCAATAAGCCCGCGGCGATGCACACGCCCATGCGAATCCTTGCCGGGATCGATTTGGTGGAAGCTTGTTTCACCAGAAAAAACCCTCCGAGCGTTGGCCACGAATGGACTCGTTTTTGCATCAGGCATGCCGCAAAACGACTTCGTAAGTGTACCCGCCGGTCCACTTATGGGCACGCATCAAAAAAGCCCCGGAGCGAACTCCGGGGCTTGGGGTTGCCTACAGATAAACCGTTGCTTAGAAATCGAACGCGAGGGCACCGAAGTACTTCAGGTCGTTCTCTTCGAAGTCGCCGTCGACATCCGAGTTGTATTCGTTCTCAACGCCGAGTTGTAGCTTGAGGCCCTTACCTGCGGCGAGCGCGACTTCGTACATCGCGCCGGTGAGGTTGCGGAACTCGCTGAAGGCCGGGTCGAGCGAGGGGTAGAAATAGTTGTAAAACGTAAACCCTTGCGTCTCGCTGATCGCCCAGTCCCAGTCGATGCCGACCATGGCCTCGGGCGTAAATTCATTGACGTCGCCGAACTCGTATTGGCCACCGACACCGGCCCGGAGCAGGACTTGATGGACGCCGCCGTCGAACACCTCATAGCCGACGCCGGCGAAGGCGCCCAGGCGGGTTTCGTAATCCGTGAACCGGTCGTACTGCACCGTGCCCTGAGCCCAGTAGAAGTGCTTCTCATCGGGAACCAGCCAGTCCTTCAGGATGATGCCCTTGAACTGATTCTGCGTCGCCTCGCCGTCGGTGGAGTTGCGGAAGTATTTGGCGTCCACGCTCCAGCGGTCTTGTTCGTCTTCATAGCCGGTGTTGATCGACGCGTAGATGTTGAGGGTTTCGGAGTTGCCGTCGGTGCCGGTGAAGCCCGCGGCGACGGATTTTTCCCAGCCCGGGAAGAACCACGAATCCACGAAGTCGGCGAACGCCTGGGCGGACTTTTCGGTCACCGTCGTCGCTTCGCCGACGGCCGCGGGTGCGGCGATATTTTCCTTGGCGATCGTCACCTGACCCATGACGGGGTGGTCGATGACGACGTGGGTTTCGGTCTCGGAAACAAATTCGCCGGTGATGGTTTCACCCGTCGGGACACCGTCCACCTGCAAATCGAGGGTTTCGGCTTTTGCGGTGGGAAACGCAAGGGCGGCGGTCATTGTCAGCCCCGCGAGTAAAAGGCGATTCGTGGTCAAGAACATACGGATACTCCCTGATCTGGATGAAAAATGATGAACAATAGAACGAAGCGGTGGAGACTAAGGGAAATCACGTAGTTTGCAAGCCGCTGGTCGATGCTGGCCAAGCCCAAAGGCCCATGTCATATCGGCCTCCTCGTCTTGGAGGCACCCAAAATTCAGATGAACGGTTTTGGCGGGCGTTAGACCCGACGGCGCATGGCGGCGGCCAGCGCGATGAAGGCCATTGCGGTCAAGCCCGGCTCGGGCACGAAGATCACCTGGCCCGTCACGGCCTCACCGCCCACGCCGTAGGTGAAGGACCAGGCCGAGGGGTCCGAAACCCCGCCGGTATGCACGCCCAAGCCGTCGGCTCCGATGAAGTCATGGTCCAGGGACACAGCGACGAACGACGCCTCGGTGGCAGCCAAGGCCAAGGCGAGACGCTCGTCCGAGCCTTGCAGGTTTTCGCCTTCGATCGATACGCCCGACATCGGCGTGTTCGAGTCGATCGAAAGACCCCCGGTCACGACATCCACGAGCAGCGTGGCCGGTGTCCCGACGGGCGCCGTGCCAGGCGGTCGGACCGACTCACCGGACAGGCCGTCGTAGTTTGCGACGAGTTGCAGCGCGTCGGCAAAATCAACATCGCGATCTTGATCGAAATCGCCTGCCGTCCACAGCCAGAGGTTCGAATCGAACCCCGACGAAACCGCGTTGCCGGTGTCGGCGGCCACCCCGTCACCGGAATAAGCATTCACCAAACGCATCGCGTCGGCGAAGTCCACGTCACCGTCCAGGTCCGTGTCGCCGGGCTGGAGCGTGGAGATCGAGACGTTGTCAAAGGTGACCGACGCCAGGCCGGCCGAGTTGAACGGGTCTTCCACCCCGAACCACGCCTGCCCGACCGTGGGCCCGCCGGTGTTGTCGAAGCTCTCCAGGACTTGCCAGCGATTGGGGAACCCGTTGGCTTCGTGTGTTCGGACGGCGAAAAACGGCGTGTTGTCGTAAGAACCCACCGCCAGCGTGATCCATCGCTGCTCGTACCGGCCTTCCGAAAAATCCACGTCGGCCGGCGTTCCGTCGATCGTCTGTACCTCGAAAACGCTCGGGGGCGACGTGATCGAGCCTTGGAACGAGAGCAGGTCGTTCGTGGCTCGGCCGTCGGTCGTCAGTGACCAAAACAACCCGTCCGTATCGGTGCCGCCTTGCCAATTCGCGCGTGACGGGTTGGAGTGCATCCCCGCAAGAAAAGCGAGGGTCTCGGAACCCGCGGCGCCCGGGCTTGGGTCGGCAAACGCGTTGACGGTCATCACCCAATCCTGCGTCGCGCTGTCCAGCGTCACATTGGGTGAAAAGTTGAGCGCCGCACGCTCGGGCGCGTCGCCCGGCAGATTGTCCGTGGTGTTCACAAACGCCACGAGCCCCGTGCTTGAACCGCCGGGTGCGGCCGTGCCTTGGGTGAAATTGCTATATCCAAAGCCTTCGATGCTCTGCACATCGGCGCTGGAGCTGTTGGTGTTGGGGGCAAAACGCTCGTCATGAAAACTCGAAGAGATGGTCGGCGTCGCGGCATCCAGATCGTTGCTGAACAGGTCGCCCACGCCAAGCTGAGCCACGGCGGGCGTCATCGGCAAGAAACACGCGGTACATGCAGCGGCCAGGACGCCGCTCGTCCCAACGCAGCCACGCAAAGCGGACCCAAGTCCGGCAGTTTGGAAACGAACGATCATGGCGAGACTTTCTCCGGGACACCTCATCGCTTCAGCCACACTTCCGGCTTTCGCGCTTGCATAACAAGTGTACCGGCGGATGGGCGTGGGGCCGCTGGGAATCAAGGAAATCTGAACCGTGCCCCCCCTAACGAGCCGCCACGGCTCCGGGTTCCCGCAGCCAACGCCGAGAAATGTCGGCCGGGTCCACGCCGGGGTGGGCGTGCCGCAAGGCCGCCGCAACCAGCCCCAGGAACATCGGATGGGGCCTTAGCGGCCGGCTGGTCAGTTCGGGGTGGAATTGCCCGCCGACGAAGTACGGATGCGTTTCGGTCGCCAACTCCAGCACCTGCATAATCGGTTGCTCGGGGTGCCGGCCGGAAAACACCAATCCTGCCGCCTCCAAGCGATCGATGAACGCCGGGTCGACTTCGTAGCGGTGTCGGAACCGTTCGCGGACCGAGAAGATGTCGCCCCGCTCGTGTGCCCGCTTCGCGGATTCGCTGTGGTCCCGGAACAACCAGGCGGCCAAGCTCCCGGGCGTGATCGTGACGTCCTTACCGCCCAGCCGCATGTTCCCGCCGAGGCCTTCCAACTTCTTTTGCTCGGGCAAAATGTCGATCACGCGGTGCGCCGCCTGCAGGGCCGCGGAGTCAAACTCACTGCTCCCCGCGCCTTCGAGCCCGCAGACGTTTCGCGCAAATTCCACCACCGCCATCTGGAACCCCAGGCAGATACCCAGATACGGCACGCGCTGCTCCCGACAATGCTGAACGCAAGCGATCTTGCTTTCGGTCCCACGATGACCAAATCCGCCGGGCACAATCACCGCGTCGAAACCTTCAAGTCGCGACCCCGCCTGATCCGGCTCGAACTCCGTCGTGTCCAACCACTCGATCTCCAACTCGGCATTGAGCTCGACCGCGCAGTGCTCAAGCGCCTTGTCGATCGAGGCGTACGCGTCGCGAAGCCCGGCGTATTTGCCGGTGATCCCAATCTTCGCGTGAAACTTACGGTCCCGCTCGACACGTTCGACGAAGCGCCGCCAATCGGTGCGATTGCGGTCTTCGGTGATCGTGTCGACGCGCTCATGCAAGTCCAGCCGGGTCAACACCTGCCGATCCAAACCCGCCGCACGAAGCGCTTCGGGAATGGTGTAGATGCTCTTGCGGTCGTGCATCGAAAACACGTTGGCCATCGGCACGTTGCTGAACATCGCGATTTTTTGCCGGGCCGACTCGACCAGCGGACTCTGGCCCCGCGTCGCGACGATGTGCGGCTGGATGCCGGCTTCGAGCAATTTTTTCAAACCAAGTTGGGCGGCCTTGGTCTTCTGCTCGCCCAGCGTCTGCGGCTCGATGACGTACGTGAGCGCGACGTAGCACACGTTCTCCGGGCCTTCTTCAAACGCGAGCTGACGCAACGCTTCGATGTAGAACGCGTTTTCGTAGTCGCCAACCGTGCCGCCGACTTCGACGAACACGACGTCGGCCGACTGCTTGACCGCGAGGCTGCGCAGCATGTGCTTTACTTCCGACGTGACGTGCGGGATCATCTGCACGTCCCGACCGAGATACCCGCCACGCCGTTCTTTATCCAACACGCCTTGAAAAATCTGCCCGGAGGTCGTGTAGTTCGCCTTGCTGAGATTCTGATCGAGCAACCGCTCGTACGTGCCCAAGTCCATGTCGGTCTCGAGGCCGTCGTCGAGCACGAACACTTCGCCGTGCCGGTACGGGTTGAGCGTCCCCGAGTCGAGGTTCAGGTAGCCCTCCATCTTGACCGGCGAGATGCGGAGGCCTTTGTCCTTCAGCAACTTCGCGAGCGAGCTGGAAAAGATGCCCTTGCCCAGGCCGGACATCACCGTTCCGAACACCATTACGAATTTGTGCCGACCCTTGACGTAGCCCGCGGGGATCGGGTTGAAGAACTCGGTTTCGTGCGTGCTCTGCCCGGCCTCGCGCAGCAGATCACCTGAGTCAGCCGTGGCGGCACTGCTGGGCGACGGGTTCCCGGAAGTTGGCTGGAATTCGACGTCCGCGGGATTTGGCAAGTGGGGCATAACCCACCGTACCGCGCCGGACCGGGGCGGACAACGCGCGATTAGGTGTTGACCGCACGGATTGCGGATAGCTCGTCCTCGGCAAAACCTGTGTCCCTCAAAACCGCGAGGATGAAGTCGGTTTTGCCGGCCACGTAGGCGTCGATGTCATGCGGAAAACGATCGGCCAGCCGTTTCTTCAACGCGCCGTACTCCCGGGCCTTCTGCGGATCGCGACGCAACGCGTCCCGCAGCGCGAGGTGGTTGCGGAGGCCGAGGTTGTCCCGCACGCAGGCGTAGAGATGGTGCGCGAACGTCCGGGCCGGCGGGTGGAACGCTTCCCGGCCCGGGACGCCCAGATCGCCACGGTGGACATAACCATGTGTCGCAAGCACCGCGATCACGCTTGGCAACACGGCGGAGTCTTCGACCACGACCGCCGCATCGATGATCGGTTTCGCGGCGAGTTCCGCTACGGAGGTGCTGCCGACGTGTTCCAGAGTGAACGCGTGGGCCGACAGTTCGGGCCAGAGCGTCGCGTGCAGCGCGTCGAACCGCCTTGGCCAAGCCGGGTCGTAGTCAACGACCGTGATGCGGGGCGGCGTCACGCCGTGGTCCCGGCCGGTTGCCGCTGCGCGTCGGTCTGTTCGAGGGCGGCCATGCCGGCTTGCCAGAATTCGCGGAACGCGTCCGCGCTGGTGAGCTCGGCCACGCCACGCCGAAGGCCCGGCCACGGCTGGAGGTGGGCGGAATATTTACTGATGCGTTGGCGGATCGTGCGGAGCGCGATGGTTTCATCGCGGCAGCCGGCCATCTGTTCGAAGTGATCGAGCACGAGCTGGGCTCGCTGCGCCCGCGGCATCGGTTCGGGGTCGTAGCCGGTGGCGAGGCGGTGGGCGATATCGCGAAACAGCCAGGGCTGGCCCATCGCGCCGCGGGCGACCATGACGCCGTCGCAGCCGGTCACATCGATCATGCGCTCGGCGTCGGCGGCGGTGGTGATGTCGCCGTTGCCGATGACCGGGATGCTGGGATGCGATCGCTTCACGCCCTCCACCGTTGCCGTGATCCCGTCAAGCCGAACGCTGGGCTTAAAACGCATCTCAGTCGTCCGCCCGTGCACCGTGATCATCGCGATACCCACGTCACACAGACGCGGCGGCAGCGAATCCATCACCAGGCACGAGTCGTCCCAACCTAAACGGATCTTCGCGGTGACAGGCACGTCGACCGACTTCACCACGGCCTCCGCTAAACGCACCGCGCTTCCGGGGTCGCAGAGCAGTTTGGAGCCGCCGTGCTTTTTGGTGACCTTGTCCACCGGGCAGCCCATGTTGATGTCGATGATCGTCGCGCCGCGGGCCTCCGCCCACCGCGCCGCTTCGCACAGAATGTCGGGGTCGCTGCCGTAGAGTTGCATCGCGACGGGGCGGTCTTCCTCGTCGGTCGCCGCCCGCCACATCGCGCGGTCGGCCTCCCGCAGGATCGCGTGCGGGCAGAGCAGCTCCGTACTCGTCAGGCCCAC
>JBCCDN010000029.1:0-25157 GCA_039030755.1 Planctomycetota bacterium
TCACCGTGCCCAGCATCCCCATCTGGTCCGCGATCGCCCGGTCGATGTGCCCGGCCTCGGCCAGTTGCGCGCCGCGGATGATGTTCCCGCCGCCCACCACGACGGCCACCTCGGCGCCGGTCTTCATCGCCCGCGTGATTTCCCCGGCGATCAATTGCAGATTCTCGCCGTCGATGCCGAATTGCCCTTCTTTGCAAAGCGATTCGCCGGAAAGCTTGAGCAGCACCCGGCCATACGCGGGCTTGGACGGTTCGTCGTCGGGGGCGGTGGCGGTGGACGGAGCGGGCATCGTGAATCCTCGTGCGGGTCGGCGGGGCGCGTGGGCGAGCAGACTAACGCATTGGTCGCCCCGGTCGCTTGGGTTGCACCCGATCACGTCTTGCCGAAACGTCGCATCAGCTCGTTCATGTCCGTGTCGGCGAGGTGCGCGAGCGCATCTTCGAGATGCAAATCGATGCCGAGCGATTCGGGCTGGATCGGCGGCGTCTTGGCGAGCTGATGGAACGCGGGATCAGTCACGTCCGTGACGCCCATCTCGCGCAACCAATACAGTGCTTGATCGGCGGGGATGCCATCCATCACGGTTCGGCCAACGCCGTGACGCTTGGCGTCTTGGGGGCGGGGCTTGGACGTGGCGACGTGTTGGGCTTTGCGGCGGAGTTGCCCGCACAACCGAGATAAAAAATCTTCGCTACGCCACGACGTGCATCGGCGTTGTCGCGCGGCGGTACGAATCTCCCGATCGCTGCTGACCACGGTCAGCCGCTTAGGCGACGGGCACGCGGCGATGCGGGCGATGATCACGTCGTCGGCCGTCTGGCCGCCCCCGGACGATGAGCCGTGCGAATAGACCAACGCGACGTCCGGGGTGGGGCTGGTCGGCGTACCCAGCGGGTTCGGCCGACCGTCGGCGACCACGGTGATGTCGCCCGTCTTGGCCCAGCGTGTAGTTGCGAGCACCCGACAAAGCCGCTCAACATCCAACCCCGCGAGCATCGGCGGCATCGCGCAATGCAACACGTTGTAACAGTCGATCAACAGCGGCATCCCGATGCAGCGTAGAAGCGTCGCCCGCGTAGGAAAGGTGGAACCCAATCGGCGCAGCGGATACGCTCAACGCTTTCGCGGATGGGTCTTCGCGTCATTTCGTTTGGAGCTTTTTGCCATGTCCAGCACCGAATCCCTGCTCGCTGAATCGCGCCGCTTCGATCCCCCGGCCGACTTCGCGAAAGACGCCCACATCGCGTCTATTGAACAATACGAACAACTTCACCAACGCAGCCTCGACGAGCCCGAAGCGTTTTGGGCCGAGGAAGCGGAGAAGTATCACTGGTTTGAGCCGTGGAACCAGGTGCTCGCCTACGACGCCCCCGACGCGAAATGGTTCGTCGGCGGCAAGACCAACCTGTCGTACAACTGCCTGGATCGGCAAATCGAAAACGGCCTGGGCGACCAGACCGCGATCGTGTGGGAAGCCGAAGGCATGGACGCGGAAGGTAAGCCGGTGGTCGAACACTGGACGTACCGCGATTTGCACCGCGAGGTCTGCAAGTTCGCCAATGTGCTCAAAGCGCAGGGCGTCACGAAGGGCGACGTCGTCACGATCTACATGGGCATGGTTCCGCAGCTCGCGATCGCGATGCTCGCGTGTGCCCGCATCGGCGCGCCGCACTCGATCATCTTCGGCGGGTTCTCGGCCAGCGCGATCCGCGACCGCGTGGAAGACGGCCAAAGCCGCGTCGTCGTCACCTGCGACGGTTCGTATCGCCGCGCGAAAGTGGTGCCGCTGAAAGACAACGTGGACGAAGCGCTAACCATGACCGACCGCGTGGATACGGTGATCGTGTTTGAGCGCACCAAGCACGGCGCGAATATGGTGGAAGGCCGCGACCACCCGTGGGATGACTTGATGGCCGACGCGTCGCCCGATTGCGACGCGGAACCACTAGACAGCGAAGACCTCGCGTTCATCCTTTACACCTCGGGCTCCACGGGCAAACCCAAGGGCATCATGCACACCACCGGTGGCTACATGGTGTACACGGCCATGACTGCCCGGCTCACGTTCGATCTCAAGCCCGAGCTCGCGCGGCAGGGTAAGGAGCTCTACTGGTGTACCGCCGACATCGGCTGGATCACCGGGCACAGCTACATCATCTACGGCCTGCTGCCCAACGCCGTGCCCACGCTTATGTTCGAAGGCGGCCCGAATTATCCCGACGAAGCCCGCTTCTGGGACATGATCGAGCGGCACCACGTCACCAAGTTCTACACTGCGCCCACCGCCATCCGCGCGTTCATGAAGTGGGGCGACGAGCATCCGCGCAAGCATGATCTTTCGTCGCTCAAGGTGCTCGGCACGGTCGGCGAACCGATCAACCCCGAAGCCTGGATGTGGTATCGCAAGGAGATCGGCGGCGAGCGCTGCCCGATCGTGGACACGTGGTGGCAGACCGAGACCGGCGGGCACATGCTGACCCCGCTTCCGGGGGCGACGCCGACCACCCCCGGGAGTTGTTGCCGGCCCATGCTGGGCATCGACGCGGCCGTCGTGAACTCCGAAGGCGACGAGGTCGGCACCAACGAAGGCGGCATCCTCGTGATCCGCAAGCCCTGGCCGTCCATGTTGCGGGGCATCTACGGCGACCGGCAACGCTTCGTCGACACGTATTGGTCGAAGGTGCCCGGCATGTACTGCCCCGCCGACGGCGCGCGGAAGGACAAGCACGGCAACTTCTGGATTACCGGGCGCATCGACGACGTGATCGTCGTCGCGGGGCATAACCTGGGCACAATGGAAGTCGAATCCGCGTTGGTCAGCCACGACAACGTCGCTGAGGCCGCCGTCGTCGGCTTCCCCCACGACGTGAAGGGCAACGGCATCGCCGCCTACGTCATCCTCCGCGGCGAACTCCCCGCCCCCGGAAGCGATGAAGAATCCGCCTTGAAAAAAGAGCTTGCCGCACACGTCGGTCACGAGCTCGGCCCGATCGCCAAGCCCGACCAGATCCTCCTCACCGACGCGCTCCCTAAAACCCGCTCGGGCAAGATCATGCGTCGCCTGCTGCGGACCATCGCCGCGGGCGAGGAGATCACCTCCGACACCACCACGCTCGAAGACCGTACCGTCGTCGAACGCCTGATCGCGCGACGCGGCTGAATCCCGCCGTTGCGTGAACTGTGCCCGAATTTCTCGGCCGCAGCTTGAAGGCTCGCTTTAGGCTGATGCCATGCAAAAAGAACAGACCCTCCGCGTCGCGAGATTCGCGCCTGGGGTGCAAAAATATTGGATGCTGTCGGGCACGGTCGTGTGCGCGATCCTCTGCCTCGGGCTGATTGGTTTTGTCGCACTGCCGTTGTGGCTCGTCTTCGGATCGATCTTCACGGCCAAGTACCGCCAAAGCCTTTCATGCGAACTGACCGACCGTTCGCTGAAATTCGGGAAAGGCATCTGGACCCGTGTCGAGAAGACCGTGCCGCTGGAGAAGATCACCGACTTGGGACTCATGCAAGGCCCCATCATGCGGCGGTTCGGGTTGCACACGCTGAGTGTCGAGACGGCGGGCCAATCATCCCCGGGCGGCGGCTCGCTGCTGCGGCTGACGGGCATCGAGGACACGATCGGTTTTCGCGAAGCCGTGCTGGAACAGCGGGACCGTCTGACCCTCGAAGGCCTCGGCGGCGAAACGCGACCCCAGGCCACGAAGCCGACCAGCTCTGTATCACCGGCTTGCGGCGGCGACGATGCCAACGCCTTGCAAGACATCCGCGACACGCTCAAGCGGATCGAAACGCTGCTCGAAAACCACAAACGTTGATTCTGGATTCACCGACGTCGTAAAGCGAGCAAGCCCGAGCCTAAGCCCAGCAAGGCAAGGCTCCCGGGTTCGGGCACGTTGCTAGAGACGAACTCGGAGATATTGAACACGATGGCTCCCGCCTCGTCGCCATTGGCATCGTCAAAGGAAAGGCGGACTTCACCTGCGGTGAGCGGAGAATTGTCCCCCAGCGCATCGAACGCTTCGATGACTTCAATGGCGTCCGTTGTTGCCGACCCAGTACCCGTGGCGGCCACGCTGAAATCGTCGTTATCAATCCCGGTGATGGTGAACCCTTGGCCAGTCCCCGAGGGGCTTCCGGTGCCGGCCTCCAAGCCAAGACCGTAAAACGTAAGCCCCGGGCCAAAAGATGTCCCCGACGCGAACAGCGTCGCACCATCCACACGGAATAATTCTCCATCGACGCCAACGATCAGCGTGCCCGCGGATGGATACACGCCGGGATTGAATGGATCGACGGGGAAGGCATCGTCGTATCGCAGGATAAAACTCGCAGCGGTCTGGGCCGGGAAAGCCGCCTCCAATGCGGTTGTATCGGTGCCGACGAAACGATCCACCTCGCCTTCAAAAATCGTCTCGACAATGGCGGCCTGTGACGACGCTCCCCAGCAGGCAGCAAAGAGTCCTAGGCATAGGGTCAGGGACTGCGGGAATCGCTTAGACATCACTTTCTTCTCCGGAGCTTTGGGTGGTCAGACCAATGCTATCAAATAACTCAACGAGCGCATCATGGGAATTCACCCCACGGCTCACGTTTCGAAAGGTAGCCTGAGGAGATGAATGAATCACAACCCTCGGTCTGCGGCTTCCACCACGCTGCGATTCGTGCTTCCGATTTCGATGCATCGATCGCATTTTACGCCGGCGTCCTGGGGCTGACCGCCAAGCTGACCTGGGGCGAACCCGGGAACCGTGCGATCATGCTCGACGCGGGTCAAGGCGACTATCTCGAAATTTTCGAACGGCCCGACGCGCCAACCACGCCCCGTGACCCCGAGCCGCCGCTGCTGCACATCGCGTTTCGGACCTCGACGTTGGCGGCCACGCTCGAAGCGGTGCGATCGGCGGGGATGGAAGTCACGATGGAGCAGCGCGATATTGAAATCCCCAACACCGACCCCGCCGCAGGCCAACCCGGAGCGCTCCCGCGGGTGGTGCCGGTGCGGATCGCGTTTTTCCGCGGGCCCGACGGGGAATTGGTGGAGTTGTTTGAAAATGCGTTGACGTGATGCGCTTCGGGGCCGCGTAGACTCTCGGCCCGTGACGCAGGCCTTGCACCCTAATCTTGAACCCGCTGAATCCGTGCCCACCCGCCCGGTATCGCCGCTGGCTTTGGGGCTGTCGGCCGCGCGGCGGAACGCGTTGCCCGCGGTTTTTCTCGCGGTCTTTGCCGTGGCCTTGGGGTTGAGTTACGCATTTGTCGGTCCGGTCGGGGAACGATTTGACGCGTTCGCGACGTGGCGTCAGACGCTAGCGTTTCCGCTCAACTGGGCGTTCCCGGCGATCAGTACCGCAGTGTTCGGCGCGATCATCCCCTGGGGCGTGCAGCGTTTGCGTCGCGACCGCGCCGCACGGCCGGACACACGCGACCTGTTGTATTTCACCGGGTTCTGGGCGTTTAAGGGCATGGAGATTCAACTGCTGTATCTGGTGCTTGACGCAATCGTCGGGTCCGGGGCAAGCTTGGGCGTGGTGCTCGGAAAGATCGCGCTGGACATGGGGCTGTACTGCTGGCTATGGGCGGTGCCGACGACCCTGGTGGCGTACCAGTTCCGCGACGCGGGATACCGCTGGTCGGCGGTGCGGAACGGGCCGATGCGACAAGGGGTGTGGCATTGGTTCCGATGGTCGGCGGTGCCGGTGATCGTGAACAACTGGTGCGTGTGGGTTCCCGCGGTGGCGGTGATCTACACGATGCCGCTGGCGTTGCAGTTGCCGATTCAGAACCTGGTGCTGTGTTTCTGGGCGTTGGTGATGGCGTTCATGTCCGACGCGCTGGTGAACGGGCCGGACAGCATTGAGCCGGCTGTGAAGGAAGAATCGCGATGAAGTCCAAACTCTCGGTGAACGTCAACAAGGTCGCGCTGCTGCGGAACGCGCGGCACGGTCAGGTGCCGTCGGTGGTGGACGTGTCGCGCCTCGCGCTCGAGGCCGGCGCGGCGGGGATCACGGTACACCCACGTCCCGACGCGCGTCACATCCGGCGGAGCGACGTGGCGGAACTCGCGACACTGCTGCGCGAAAACGATTTCCGGGAACGGGAGTTCAACATCGAAGGCAACCCGTTGGACACGTCGCCGCGCCTCGGCGGCGGGACGCTGATGGACGTGATCGCCGAGGCAAAACCGACGCAGGCGACACTGGTGCCGGACTCCCCGGAGCAGAGCACCAGCGACCATGGGTTTGCGTTGCGGGACGACGCGGTCGTCGCCGAGCTGAAGCCGATCGTGGGGGAACTCAAGGCGATGGGTTGCCGAGTGAGTTTGTTCGTCGATCCCGATGAGGTGGCGGCGGCCAGAGCGGTGGAAACCGGCGCGGACCGGGTCGAGCTGTACACCGAGGGCTACGCGCAAGCGTTTGGCACGGTGCAGCAAGAGACGGTGCTGGAGCGGTTCGTGGCGGCGGCCCACGCGGCGCGGGCGGCGGGGCTGGGCGTGAATGCGGGACACGACTTGAATCTCGACAATCTCGGGCCGTTCGTTGCCGCGCTGTCGGGCGTGGGCGGCGTCGATGAAGTGAGCATCGGCCACGCGCTGGTCGCCGACGCGCTGATCATGGGCATGGACGCGACGGTGCGCGCGTATGCCAAGATCCTGACAGACACTTGATTCGCTCAGCCGACCCGCGCGATGGCGTCTCTAACATCCTCCAGCAACGACGCGATCCCGCCCGGCATGTCGAGCTCCATGTCGCTCCAAATTCGGATCAACGCCGTATTGCTCTCGTGCAGCGCGACCGCCGAACGATCTCGCCCCAACGCCCATTCGTCCGCCGCCAATTCCTCGCGTCGCTCCAGCGCGAACCACACCGCCTGAAGTCGGATGACATGCGGCACCGAGGCCCGCCACGCCCGACCCTCTTGACCCGCTTCGCCTTCGCCGTCGGGCAAGGCCACCGCCGCCTGGGCCAGCCGGACGCATTGCGAAAGCAACGTCGACCACGTCAGCAACTCGGCGTTCAATGGCTCATCGCGGCGCGGGTTCGACACCCGTGCAGAGTATCCTCTGGGAATGTCTAGAAACGTTTCGCAGCGTGGCTTCCGGCCGATTCTCCGCCCAGTTTCTGCGCTGTGTCTGGGCACGGCGTTCGCCTTGGTTGGCTGCGCCGCGACACCGACCTCGCCGCCGCTAGATGCCGATCTTGCGACGCAAGCCGAGACCAACCCGCCCCCTGCGCTGCCGGGCATCATCCTCGATCGCGAAGCCGGCTTGATCGATCTCGACGCCACCGTCATCGGCCACGGCTGCGAGTGGCTCGAACTCGTTGCCTGCACCCGGGGCAGCCGCGAGCACGAAGCGCTTGTGACCATTGACGCCAAGCCGTCCGACCTGCACGTCGCGCTCCTTCTGATTGGCCTGGAACCCGGCAGCCCACAAACCGGCGTCCGCAGCGAAGACGGCTGGACCCTCGTCCCGCCTACCGGCCCGGCCGTGGACTTGCACTTCCTCGTCCCGCTGGAGGGTCCTGAACAGGAACAGAGCGGCCTCGTTGAAACGCTCGTTCCCGTCGAGTCCTGGGTCTTCGACCGCGCCACCGATGCCGTCCTGCCCGACGCGACCCACGGCGGCTGGATCTTCACCGGCTCCCGCTTGGTCCGTGATACCCGACAACCGCCCGGCCCCGAGAACCCCGAGGTCTACCTCGCCGATGTCAACGGCACCGTGATTTCCCTCGTCCATTTCGGCGACGAAACCATCGGCCGGGAGACCACCGTCACCGAATCCAGCGACGGCCAAAACCTGGTGCCCCACCCCGCCACGATGCCGCCTAACGGCACCCGCGTTGTGCTTCGGATCTCCCGCGTGCAACCCGCCACCCCCTGATCAACGCCGCCAATCCGGCCCGAAACGTCAAGAAGCCGCCCGTCGCGCAACGGTTGACATGGACGACGCAAGGCCCGAGAATCAATGTTCATTGATCCGCCGGATAAGCATCCTTGGATCCCCCGCCCCGGCCCTCGGAGTTTTCATGAAGTTCTTCCGCCTACTTGCCTTGCTTACCCTCGCCGCCTTACCCGCGGTTGCCCTGACCGGCTGCACCTCCGCCCCGGCGATCCGCTCGGACATGACCAACGCCGCCGATTCCGCCACCCGGACCTCCGCGGAGGATGCCAACGACTACGCCCGTATTGTGGATCACAACACCCGCATGATCTGGGACGACTTGGCCCGCCTCATGCTCTTGGATAAGTCCAGCCGGCTCTCGCCCTGGGCCGCGCCATAAGCGAGGCCTCTTTCCCGATCCTCGCGATCGTTGACCACCATCAAACCCCAAATGCGTCGCAATTTTGCGGCGTTTTTTCTTGGCGCGGTGTCGGAAGGGATTGGAAATTTCTCGAAGAACCACGCCTCACCCGCTTAAGCCCTCATCCACAAACTCCGATGATGCAGAGGATTTGTAGGGGGGTTGTCGCCGTTTGGTCGTGCTGACGCCACGGCCTAATGAAACGACCCGAGGTAAGTCATGTCCGAATCCAGCCCCGCACCGCAGGACCGTTCGGTCTCACCGACCGCCGACGGCTTCGATGTCGTCCGCGAGCTCCAACGACTCGAAACCCTCCGCGACCCACTGGTCGAACAGGCCGGTCGGTCCAAGCGTGAGGCCGTACGCTATTCCGTCCGTGAAGAGGCCATTCTTTTCCCGATGAGTCGCCGAAACCTCGACGACGCCGGCCAGACCGTTTTCCTCCGCGATATCGGCCGACACGGCGTGGGCTTTCTCAGCGGCCGCTCGATTCAACCGGGCCTGGACTTCCGCATCGTCTTTCATCGTGAAGGTTATGCCGTGGGCGAGTCCGCGATCGGCGTGCGTTATTGCCGGGCGGTCCGCACGGATTTGTTTCTCATCGGCGCGACGTTCGTGGCCAACGCCGGGCTGCTCACCACACTCGGTGTCAACCCCGGCGAACTCGAAGCCGAGTACCGCGGCGAAAACTTCGCGGCCTACCAAAATCAGAACGCCGCTTAAGACTTGCCTGGCAGCGTTTACGCTTTTGTCCAAGCCTTGAGGTGCCGGATCAATCGGCGAAATATTCCTGCAGGCTATTCACGCCCCAATCGCCGCGGCGCAGCGCGGCGATCGCTTCGACCGCGACCTGCGCCGCCGTCATCGTCGTAATCATCGGAACGCCGTGACGCACCGCCGTCGCGCGTAGCTTGCCCTCGTCGGTCCCGGCGCCCTTACGCGTCGGCGTGTTGATGATGAGCGATAGCTCACCGTTCTTGATCAGGTCGATCGCGTTGGGACGGCCGCCCTCCTGAATCTTGCGGATCCGTCGCGTCGCGATGCCGTGCTCCTTGAGTAGATCATGGGTTCCGCCGGTGCTGACCAACTCGAACCCCTGCTGGGCCAGCTTGCGCGAAACACCAACGACCTCGCCCTTGTCCGAATCACGCACCGACACGAACGCCGCCCCGCTCGTCGGGAGATCCGCACCCGCCGACATCTGCGATTTCGCGAACGCCACCGCGAAGTCCGCGTCGGCCCCCATGCATTCGCCCGTGCTGCGCATCTCCGGCCCGAGGATCACGTCCACGCCCGGGAACTTCGAGAACGGAAACACCGATTCCTTAATCGACGTGTGCGAGGGATGCACTTCTTCCGTGACGTTGAGCTCATACAGTTGCTTACCCGCCATCACTTTCGCGGCCACGTTCGCCCACGCCACCCCCGTCGCCTTGCCGACAAACGGCACCGTCCGCGACGCCCGCGGGTTGACCTCAATCACGTAGAGCTCTTCTTCGCTCGCCTCGTTGGTACGCACCGCCCACTGCACGTTCATCAAACCCCGCACTTTCAAAGCCTCGGCCAGTTTCCGCGACTGCTGTTTGATCGTGTCCACCATCTCCGGCGACAGCGAGTGCGGCGGGATCACGCACGCCGAGTCGCCCGAATGGATCCCCGCTTCCTCGATGTGCTCCAACACGCCACACACCAACGCGCGCGGCGCATCGCCACCGAAATCGGCGATCACATCGACATCGCACTCGGTGGCCTGGAACAAAAACTTGTCCACCAAAATCGGCTGCCCCGCCAAGTCCGACGCACCGATCGCCTCGGACATATATCGCCGCAACTGCGCATCCTCGAATACCGTCTCCATCGCCCGCCCGCCCAACACGAAGCTCGGCCGAACCAGAACCGGATACCCAATCCGATTCGCGATCGCCACGGCTTCATCGCCTCCGTACGCGATGCCGTTCTCAGGCTGCTTGATATCCAATGCTCGACAGAGCTTCGCAAAGTCTTCGCGGTCCTCGGCCAAACGAATCGACTCGACGCTGGTCCCGATGATCGGTACCCCCGCCTTTTCCAAACCCGCCGCTAGATTCAGCGGGGTCTGACCGCCGTAATGCACAATCACGCCATGCAACAAACCGCCTTGTTCGCCCAGCGGTTGGCCATTCAGACGCTCGCAGATGTTCAGCGTGTCCTCAAATGTCAGCGGTTCAAAGAACAGTAGATCGCTCGTGTCGTAATCCGTGGACACCGTCTCGGGATTCGAGTTCACCATCACGGCCTCGTACCCGAGTTCCTTCGCCGCGAACACCGCTTGAACACAGCAATAATCGAACTCAATCCCCTGGCCGATGCGGTTGGGGCCGCCGCCGAGAATGATAATTTTCTTTTGCTCGCTCACGCGGACTTCGTCGTCGAAGGTGGCACTGCCCTCGATCGTGAACGGCGCTTCGAACGTCGAGTAGTAATAGGGTGTCACCGCCTCGAACTCCGCCGCGCACGTGTCCACCAGCTTGTACACCGGCTCGATATCCAGGCTCTTCCGCCAATCGCGAAACTTCAATAACGCGTCGATGTCCATTGAACCCAACCACAGATTCACCAGCTGCGCATCGCTGTAGCCGTACTGTTTGGCGGTGAACAACACATCGCGTGGCACGTCATCGAGCTTGGTGTAAGACGCCAACGTGTCCTCGAATTTCACGAGTTGCTCGAGCTGATCGAGAAACCACGGGTCGATCTTTGTGCTCTCGAAAATCTGCTCGAGCGACCACCCCATCTTGAACGCGTACCGCAGGTAATACATCCGGCCCTGCGAAGGCACTTCCAACTTGCGTCGCAGCTTGCCTTCGTCGATGGGCCAGTCCTCTGCCGCGCCTTCAACCTCACGCTGCGCCGCGAGCCACTTGTCTTGGCCATCGAGACCGAACCCGAACCGCTTGACTTCCATCGAACGGATGCCTTTTTGCAGGCTCTCCTTGAACGTCCGCCCGATGCTCATGCCTTCGCCCACGCTCTTCATCTGCGTCGTCAACGTTTCGTCGGCCTCGGGAAATTTCTCGAACGTCCAACGCGGAATCTTCGTGACCACGTAGTCGATACTCGGCTCGAAACACGCGACCGTCTGACCCGTAATATCGTTGGGCAACTCCGCGAGCGTGTAACCCACCGCCAATTTCGCCGCGAGCTTCGCGATCGGGAACCCTGTGGCCTTGGATGCGAGCGCCGACGATCTTGACACCCGCGGGTTCATTTCGATGACGACCATCTCGCCGTCTTCGGGGTTCACGCCGAACTGCACGTTGGACCCGCCGGTCTCCACGCCGACCGCACGTAGCACGGCCAACGACGCGTCGCGCATCCGTTGATATTCCTTGTCCGTGAGCGTCTGCGCCGGGGCGACCGTGATGGAATCGCCGGTGTGCACGCCCATGGGGTCAAAGTTTTCAATGGCGCACACGATGACCGCGTTGTCGTCGCGGTCGCGCATGACCTCCATCTCGTACTCTTTCCAACCCAATAGTGAGCGATCGATCAACACTTGGCTGGTCACCGACGCGTCGAGTCCACGGCGGGCGATGTCTTCGAACTCGTCGCGGTTGTAAGCCACGCCGCCGCCGGTGCCGCCGAGGGTGAACGCCGGCCGAACGATCGCGGGTAGCCCGACGACCTCGAGGATCTTCCACGCCTCGTCCATCGTCTCGGCGGTATACGCCTCGGGGCACTTAAGGCCGATGGATTCCATCAACTCTTTGAAAAGTTTGCGGTCTTCGGCGCGGTGGATCACATCGCGGTCGGCCCCGATCATCTCAACGCCGTAGTTGGCGAGCGTGCCGCTTTCATCAAGCGCACAACCGACGTTGAGCGCGGTCTGGCCTCCGAGCGTCGGCAGCAGCGCGTCGATGTGCAGGTCGGTGTTCTGATGCCGGGCGATGATCTTTTCGACGGCGTCGGGCGTGATGGGCTCGATATACGTTCGGTCCGCGAACTGCGGATCGGTCATGATCGTCGCGGGGTTGGAGTTGATCAGAACGACCTGATATCCCTCTTCCCGGAGGGCTTTGCAGGCCTGCGTACCGGAGTAGTCGAATTCGCAGCCCTGGCCGATGACGATGGGGCCCGAGCCGATGAGCAGGATGGTCTTGAGGTCGTCGCGTTTGGGCATGGCGGGCGCAGCGTGCAGCAGGAACGAATCGAGCGAAATTCGGGGCAGATTAGCACCCGCCGGGCCGCCCTGCTTTTCGCATGATGGTGTGTCTTCGAGACGTGCCGTCAGTCTTTGGCGTACTCGCTGTAAACGCTGGTCCACATCCGCGCGAGTTCGTCCACGAGCCGATCGAACGCAAGTTCTTCGGCGTCGTCTTGCAACGCGGCGACGCCGTCGAGGCCACGCCAGATGTTGGTGTTCTCGCCGACTTCGGCGCTGGCTTCGGAGACGCCGTAAACGAATCCGGATTGGGTATCCAAAAGCACGGCCGAGGCGGTGGAGTTCACGGTGATCGCCTGGTTAGGCAGCAGGCCCAGCGCGAGGATGTTGAACGGGCCGGCGTCCTTGTCGTCCTGGCGGAAGGTCGTGTCGAAGGTGTACAGGAGCAGCATGTCGGCCCGGACCACCGCGGCGGCTTCACGGAGGTCCTTGGCGTCGCGAAGCTTTTCCGGTAGCAGCAAGCGGTTCATCGGCTGGAGTTGTTTGACGCCGGGCAGCTTGAAGAGCTTGTCCATGGCTTCGTCGGATTCGACGTCGCGGGCCGTGACCACGGAGAAGTTCGCGCCGCTGGGGCGGAACACGGCCTCGCCGCGATAATTGCCGGCCTGAATCCGTGCGGCGACAACGTTGGTGGGGAACTGCGCGATCGGCTCGGCGTCGGCGAGTTCGACGAAGCCTTCGGCCCGGGGCGTGCGTTTCTCGGAAGTGCCGCCAAGGAGCGTGCCCTTGGAACCCGGCGCAGCGGACGCGGGTCCACCGAAGCCGGCGATCGCGCCCAGTGCAGCGGGGCCGCCGGGCGTGGTGTACGAGGTCGCGCCACAGCCGACGAGAGAAGTGGCAGCAAGCAAAGCGATCACAAAAGCAGGAAGGGTGCAGCGTGACATAGGGTCTCCCGATCGAGGTGGCAGTACTTAGTGAAGTGTATCGCGGAACCCTCAATACCTGATGAACTCAAACCGGATCAAGATGGATCAATCCGCCGAGAGTTCAAGTATTTCGGCAGCGCGCGTATCGGTATCCAATAGCGCGGCGGTGCATCGGCCGGTGAGCCAGCCGCAGCATTCGCCGGGGTTGAGGTAAAGCCGGTCGCGGCCCAAAACGGTTTGGGTTTCGATGGCGGCGATGTGGTCGTGACCAGAGATCAAGACGTCGGCCCAAGCGTGATCCGCATCGTCAAACCATTCCACAAAATGAGCGACCGCGATGCGACTTTCGCCAAGTTCGAGCCGTAGCGGACCGTCCACGATCTGCGGCAACATCTTTTGAAGGCCGACGCGTTCGCCGTCGTTGTTGCCGTAGATCACGTGGATCTCATGCTTGCCAAGATCCAGCCCGCGTTCGCGCAAGGCTTGCGGCGTCAAGAGCTTTGCGGCAAAAGGCGCCACAAAATCGCCGGCGTGGATGATGGCATCCACGCCGGCGCGGGTAAACCGGTCCAATGCCGCCCCCAAGGCGGGCAGACGGTCGTGTGAATCGCTGACGACGCCGATCTTCATGGCAGGGTCAGTCGATCAGTTCGACTTGAATCGTCGAACTGACCTTCATGGGGATGACCATCGGCGGTCCCTCGGGGTTGCCGGGGTTGGCCATGGTGAGCTCGCCGTCGATGGTCTGCTGGAGTTGTATGGCCTCGATCCAACCAGTGTCGAGGTTATAGGTGAGTTGGCCGTCTTGGGTCCCTTGCATCTGCATCTCGGCTTCCATGCCCGGGCCGACCGCCATCGCCGCGTCGTCGGTGGTTTCCAAGATGCCGTTCACATCCACGGTCGCTTGATTTCCGCTGACGTCTTTGAGCTCGTAGGTGCTGTCGGCCAGCATCGGCATCATGCCGCCGATTTCTAGGGACTGGTTCCACGCGTCGCCGACCGACACGGGCCGGTCGGGATAGATGCCGTGGCCGGCCTTGATCATTTCGGTCATCTGCTCTTTGCCGAACTGCCCCTCGAACATTTCGCGCATCTGTGCTCGCATGGCTTGCGGCACGCCCGCCAGAGACTTATCGAGAATCGCTTCGGTGCCTTCGAGGTTGGTGACATCGCCGTCCACGGAGTAGTCGTAGCTGAGCGTCATGCCATCCATCGCGGCAAACCCCATGAGCATCGGGTTCATGGGTTGGGGATCGCCGGACGCCCACCGTCCCGGCCCCATCGGTCCATCAACCTCCGCTTCGACCCGGTCGTAAACTATTTGCAGCCTGAACACGCCGTCGTCAGGATGCTCCGCGACCGTGGTGGTCATGTCGAACATCATGTCCATCGCGATGTTCATCGGATTGCCCATCACGGTCTGCTCGATGTCTTGTTCCATCGTCATCCGCTGCTGATATTCGCTGCCGATTTGGAAGTTGGGTTTGATTTCAACTGGCTCGGCCAAGGCCACGCCACCGATCCCTAAAGCGACCGCTCCGACCAACGCCTGCCATGCGCGATTTTGACCTTGCTTGCTCTTCATATGGGACATCATCGACTCCTTCATGAGTGGAAAAATCTGATCTCTCAAACCTGTATCAGCCTAACGGCCTAGAGGCAGCAGACGTCATAAATCCCGGCAGAACTTTCCCGGAAATGAGATGATGGCGATAAACAATGGTGGTTATCCCGGGTCGGCTAAACCCACTAATCCCGCCACCTGCGCCGCCCGCAGCAGCGTCACCCGCGTGATATCCATCATCACGTCCGGCGGCCACTCCAAGGACGCGTCGTTGCGATACACCTCGGGCACGACCGACAGGCTCAAGCGGCGCACTTCGTCTTCCACGTCGGCGCGACGCCGTTGATGGGTCTGCTCATCTTGTCCGGCGATCGGCTCAGCCAGGTCGTAAGCGAGCATCAGCGTGTTGACCTGCCAGTCGAAGTAACCCTGCAGCGGATTGTCGGTGTCTTGCGGAGTTTCAGACATGGTCAGCATTCCAAGGTGTCGATGGCGTCGGCGAGGGTGAACTTCCCGTCGTACAGCGCCCGGCCCACGATCGCGCCTTGAATCGGTAGCGGCTTGAGCGCTTCAAGGTGCGCGAGCGTGCCGACGCCGCCGGACGCAACAATCGGCACGTCGGTGGCCGCACACATCTCGACCGTGGCGGGGACGTTGGGGCCTTGCAGCGTGCCGTCCGTGGCGATGTCGGTGTAGACGATCGCGGCCAGCGGCCAACCGTGGACGCGCTCCGCGAGTTGCACGGCGGTCAGGTCGGACGTCTGCTCCCAGCCGTCGGTGGCGACGTGGCCGTTCCGCGCATCCAGGCCAAGCACGAGGCGATCCGCGTAGTCGGCACGCTGGGCGAGCCGTTCAAACCAAGGCCAATCGCGCAGCGCCGCAGTGCCGACGACCACACGGTGGACGCCCGCTTCGAGCAACGCGTCGATCGTGGCTTCGTTGCGAACGCCACCGCCGACTTCGAGTTTCATCGGCACGGCCTCGGCGATCTGCGCGATCACGTTCCGGTGTGTCGCGTCGCCGCTGCGTGCGCCGTCGAGGTCGACAACGTGCAGCCACTGAGCTCCGTCGTCGGCGAAACGTTTCGCTTGGGACACCGGATCGTCGCCGTAGGTGGTCTGCTGGTCGTAATCGCCTTGCAAGAGCCGGACAACATTGCCGTCACGCAGATCGATGGCGGGAAAGACGCGGGGCGTGGGTTTCGCGATGGGCTCGGACATGGGCGGGACACGATAGCGACCAAGGAGCCTCTGCCGATCGAATCAACCCGCATAGGGTCGAACGCCGGGGTTTTCAGGGGTGTCGGCGTACTTGGCGGCGAGCTTGCGGTAATGCGCGGGGAGCCAGGCGAGGTATTCGCGTTCCTTGACATTCACTTCGCGGACGACCCGACCGGGCAAGCCCATGACGACCATGCCGTCGGGCACTTCCAGTCCTGGCGGCACCACCGCCCCCGCGGCAATCAAGCAGCCCTGCCCGATACGGGTCCGGCCCATCACCGTGGCGTGCATCCCGATGAGCGTGCCGTCGCCAACGCGTTGGCCGTGGACGACGGCGTTGTGCCCGATCGTGACATCGGCCCCGATGACGGTGGGCTCGCCGGAGTCGCAGTGCACGGTGGCGTTGTCTTGAACATTCGTGCCGTCGCCGATTGTGATGGCGGCGACATCGCCGCGGATGGCAACACCAAACCAAACGCTGGCGTCCTGGCCGAGCGTGACGTCGCCGGTGACACGGGCGGTGTCGGCAAGGATCGCCGGACCGATACGGTGGAAACAGTGCGTAACCATGCCCACGTCATAACGGATTTCAGGTTCACAAAGTGCACGCGAAAAGGTGGGCGGACCTTTGGCGGCTTGTTCGGCGGGGGGGTGATCCGAAGCAAGCAAGCACCATCGGCCCGCCCGTCGTTTTCGACGTGCAGGAGCCGTGCTGGTTGCCGGAGTTCGATGAAGAACCGCCAGACAACGCGCTGCGTCGGATCACCCACCAACGCGGCCGGAGTATATGACCTTGAATTCGGATTGCAACGTTGCGCAGCAAGTTCGGGAGATTCCCTAGTGCTTTTCCCCAAACGACTTGCGGCAATCAATGGCGGTCGGCCGGTCCGCTCCCATCCAGCCCAGCCGCCCGCCGATGCATGTCCCGCACCGCCTCCCGCAGGGCCGCGGGACGCTCGATCCACACCTGATCCGCGTAGCCGCACAACCACCAGGCGATCTCATCGAGTCCATCCACCCTGAACCAAACCCGCAGGCTTCCGTCGTCTTGTCGCTCGTGACGCTGGCTTTTGTGCCAACGGATTTCTTGCACGTTCATCGCAACGCGTGGCGTGAACACCAGTTCAATGTCATGCTCTTCTCCGCCGGGGATCAACTGCCACGCGTTGCCGAGCTTGTCGATCGCGCGATAGCTGGGCCGGTCAAACGTCTCATCGATCAACTCGACGTTTACGAACCGGACCAGCTTGAGCATGCGTACTTCGTCGTGAAGATGGGAATAGCCCAAGACGTACCAAGCGCGATTGACAAAATGCAAGACGTAGGGATGGAACTGCGTGTCCAAGAGTTCCGCATCGCCCGCCGGCGCATATTCCACGCGGCACACCGCCGAGTCGTCGATTGCGGTCTGAAGCGAGCCGTACCAACGGGTCTCGGCATCGGCATCAGTCGGCGGGCGCTCCGCGGCGACTTCCACCGTGTCGATCAGGTCGGCACAGGTCTCACGAATCGGGGCCGGTAGCGAGGCCATGAGTTTCCGCACCGCCGAGAGCGCATCGTGAGTCAGCGGCCGGCCGCGCTCCGCCGCCGCCACACGCGCGAGCAACAGGATTCCCATGACCTCGCGGTGTTCCAAATTGATCGGCTGCAAAAAGAAACGCTGCTGAACCTGATAACCGCCCCGCTCTTCGTGGTGGTACACCGGAATACCCGAATCCTTGAGCAACTTCAGATCACGAAACAGCGTCCGCCGACTCACGCCGAGTTCTTCCTGCAAAACGTGAACATCCGGAGCCGGGCTGCCTTGCAACAGCGTCAGCAAACGGACCAGACGTTGGACACGGGGTAACGGCATAAGAAGCAGACAGCTCCCGAAAGACGACGAAAACCGTCGTCTTTCGCATGCTTCGGATCGCCCGGACGAAGTGTACCGCCACGGCACAACTGGCCGGAAGTTAGGCGGTGGCGTAGGTCACACGGTAGGCGTTCAATGCCCCACCGGCCGCGCGATCCCGCTCACATCCAACAGCGCCATGAACTGCTCGGTGAACACGAAGTTGTGCTCGGGGAAGGCCAAGCCCTGGCGATTCTGATCAACGTGGCTGAACATCAGATCGATCGTTGCGAACGGCCGCGCGTCGTCCGCCCCCCCGCCCGGCGGAATCAGTTCGACCACCCCTGACGTCGCGGCCCCCGAAGCGTCGATGCGCTCGATGGTGGCCGTGTGCCGCAAGGTGCTGCCCGGGGTCGCGAGTAGGTCCGGCGTAAACATCGCTTTGCCGATTTTCGCGAGGATCACTTTTTCCCTGAAGTCGTTCGCGTGCCCGGCCAGCACGCCCGCCGCCTGGGCCATTCCTTCGATCACCAGCGTATGCGGCATGCAGGGCACCGCCCGGCCATCGCTCACCTGTTCTTTTGCAAAGTGATCGTGCAGCACATCCTCGCCCCACGACACGGTCCGCACCGCGACGAGACGCTTTGACTTTTCAAGCTCGACAATGCGATCCAACCAAACCCAACGCATCGCGTCCCCCGAAATCAATCCACGCGGGCCTGCACAAACTTCACGATCGTGTCCACCGTGAACACCTTCTCGAAATCGTCGACATCCCGGCTGCTTTCGATCGACGACAAATCCGCGTGCGGCATCTTCGCCTTCAACTCGGCGATCCCGGCATCGGTAATCTTCCCACCGTCCACATACGTCGGATCGGTCAGCACCTCGTTGGGCATCAACTCCGCCTGATCAATCTTGATCCCGAACGACTTCTCGAGGCGAAACACGATGTCGAGATAGTCGATCGACTCGGCTCCGAGGTCCGGGCCCAGCGTCGCTTCGGGCGTCACTTCGTCTTCGTCCACGCCCAACGCGTCTTCGAGGACTTCGGTGACCTTGGCCATGGCTTCTTCGTATTCGATCGGCATCCGTGTTCTCCAAAACAGCAATAACGCTTGCCGTGCTTTAATTCTCCGCGAGGGCAGGCTGACCCAGCCGCTCGGACGGGTTCACGGCCCGCAAGCGGAAACGGCCCTTCACCGCTTCCTTACCCTCCACCGTACCCACCCCTTCGAAGTCAAACACGCCGGCGTCCGCGTCTGCCTTCCGCAACTTCACCTCGGCGGTTAGCGTCTGACCGGGCCGAACCATCGCGGCGTAGGTCACCTTCCGTACCTCGGCGACCACCATTGCCGGCAATGCCGCGTCTTGCGGCACACCCCGTAAATCCGCCGCCAGCCGGCGTGCCGCCTGAACCAGCGTCTCCAGCATCATCACCCCCGGCAAAATCGGAAACGACGGGAAGTGATCCCGCAGATAGTCGTCCGCCTCGCCGACGTGCTTATGCGCGACCAGCCGGTCGGCCGAGCGTTCCGCGATCTCGTCAAGCAACTCAAACCGCATCGCGCGAGTGTACGGACGCCCCCGGAACGCGGCAAACGTCCCCACTTCTTTATGCTCTGGTCATGTCTCCGACCGAATCGCACGACCCCACGCAGTTCCAGCGGGCCGCCGACGCCTTTGCCCGGCACTTCGGTGCCCGCCCCACCCACGCCGCCGCCGCGCCCGGCCGGGTGAACCTGATCGGGGAACACACCGATTACAACGACGGCTACGTCCTGCCCATGGCGATCGACCGCCAAACCGTGGCCGTCGCCAAACCACGCGACGATGACAAGATCCGTTTGCGGTCCACCGGCATCGACGGGCAAGCCACGCTCGACCTCAGCCAACCCGTCACCCCCCTGCCCGGCGACAACCCGCTGAGCTGGACCAACTACCTGCGCGGCCCGATCCAACTCGCCAAGGACGAGGGCTTGAACTTCCGCGGCTTCGACTGCGTTGTCGATTCCACCGTCCCGGCCGGCGGCGGTCTGTCCTCCAGCGCGTCCCTCGAAGTCGCCATGCTCACGCTGCTCGAAAGCCTTAGCGCAACAACGCTCAATCCGGTTCGCAAGGCGCTGATCGCCCAGCAAGCCGAGCACGAGTTCGCCGGCATGCCCTGCGGCATCATGGACCAATTCATCTCCACGATGGGCAAGCCCGGCCACGCCCTGCTCATCGATTGCCGCGACCACAGCACACGCGACGTTCCGCTCGACGATCCCGACCTCGCGGTGCTCATCATCAACTCCAAGGTCAAACACGAACTCACCGGCGGGGAGTACGCCGAACGTCGCGAGCAATGCGAAGCCGCCGCAAACGCGCTCAACGTCAAGGCCCTTCGCGACGCGACGCTCGAAACACTGAACTCCGAAAAGTCCAAACTCGAAGATGTCACGTTCCGCCGTGCCCACCACGTCATCGGCGAGAATCAGCGCACGCTCGACTGTGCCGATGCGCTCGTGAACCGCAACTACGAGGCCGTCGGCCAACTCATGTTCGCCAGCCACAACTCCCTCCGCGACGATTTTGAGGTGTCCACCCCGGAATTAGATTTGCTCGTCGAACTCGCTTCCGCACTTCCAGGCGTCATCGGCTCCCGCATGACCGGCGGCGGCTTCGGGGGCTGCACCGTCTCGCTCGTCAAGCGCGACGCCGCCGACCGACTGGCTACCGAAATCACCAAGCGATACCGAGCCCAGACCGGCGTCACGCCGGATGCTTTCGTCACCACGCCCAGTGCCGGGGCGCGTATTCTCGATTTGCCTGCCTAATCCCCGAGTCCCGAGAGAACCCGCTTGCCCAGTCCGCTCCCGCCCGACGCCACGGTTTTTTTTGACGGCCAGTTTTGCAAGGCCACCGACGCCCGCTTTGCCCTCGAAGAACGAGGCGTACTCTTCGCCGACGGCGTCTACGAGGTTGTCCGCTACGACGCCGGCCGACCCTTCGCGATGCAGCCACACGTCGATCGGCTGGCCAATTCGCTCAAGGGCATCGACCTTCGGGGCGTGGACGCACAGCAATTCGCCACGCTCTCCGACGAACTCATGGACCGAAATGGCCTCAACGACGCCAAGGTCTACTGGCAAGTCACCCGCGGCGACGCCGGGCCCCGCGACTTCTTGATCCCTCAGCCCCCCGAAGCTGAGACATCGCCCAACCTGGTGCTCATCGCCTATCCCGCAACGCCCGTCGATCGCGCAGGCGACCCGATTTCGGGAGCGGGCCACGTCGTCGAAGACTGCCGGTGGACCAAGTGCTGGATCAAGTCGCTGATGCTCCTGCCCGCGTCGCTCGCCAAGACCGCCGCAAAACAACACGGCGCCCTGGAAGCGATCTTCGAACGCCAGAAACCCGGCTTGGAAGAGTCCCACATCACCGAAGGCGGGTCGACCAATGTGTTCATCGTTCGCGACGGCGAATTGCACACCCACCCCAACGACGGCTGGGTCTTGCCGGGCATCACCCGCGACGTCCTCCTCGACGCCGCGCAACAAGACCTGGGCCTGACCGTCCGCGAGCAGACCTTCACCCGTGCCGAGATGCTCGCCGCCGACGAAGTCTTCGTCTGCTCCACGACCCAGCTCAACCCGCTCACGAGCATCGACGGCACGCCCATCGGCGACGGCCAGTCCCACCCGCTGACCACCAAGCTGCACCACGCCTACCTCGACCGCATCTTCCGCGGTTGAAGCCCCGCCAAACGCGGTTCCCTCAAGCCCATCGCGAGAAAAGCACAAGGCCATTAACCCTGGGCCATTGACCCTGGGCCACCGCCCCACTACTGTCGCCGCCCCACCTTCTCGCCCCCCAAACCCGGAGAACACCCATGCCCGACCTCATCGCCCCCCACGGCGGCACGCTCGTCAACCGATTCGCCACCGACGAAAACGCCCTCAAAACCGCCGCGGCCTCGCTGACCAAGCTGCCCCTCTCGGCGGCCGACGTCTCCACCGTCTACCGCATCGCCGACGGCACGCTCAGCCCGCTCGCCGGACCGATGAACGAGGACGTCTACAACCAAGTGCTCGACACCCACACGATCGAGGCCAACGGCAAGAAATTGGCGTGGACCATCCCCCTGGCCTTCCCCGTGGACGTCGACCTCGCGGGTAAGCTCAGCGCCGGGCAGACCGTCGCCCTGACCAACCCCGCCGGCGACATCATCGGCACACTGGCCATCGGGTCGGTGTTCGCTTGGGACAAACCCAAGTACATCAAGTCCGTCTACCGCACCGACCGCACCGACCACGCCGGCGCCGACATGGTGCTCAAAAACGACGCCGGTAAAGACTTCCTGGTGGGCGGCGAGCTCGAAGCACTCCCCCAACCCAAGAACCCCGCTTTCGGGCAATACGTCCTCTCGCCGAAGGAAACGCGTGCGTTCGTGGCCGACAAAGGCTGGGACGCCGCCGTCGCTTTCCAGACCCGCAACCCGCTGCACCGGGCCCATGAGTACGCCTTGCTCTACGGCCTCGAAGTCTTGCTCCGCGACGGCAAGAACGCCGGCGCGATCCTCAATCCGCTCATCGGCGAAACCAAGGGCGATGATGTCTCCGCCGAAATCCGCATGCAGACCTACGAGAAGCTCATCGCCTCCGGTGAGTTCGGCGACGGCGACAAGGACGACGAACTCTGGAGCAAAGTCGGCGGCACCGTCACCGACCGCGTTTCGCTGCTCGGGCTCGACCTCAAGATGTTCTACGCCGGCCCGTCCGAAGCCGTGATGCACGCGATCTACCGCCAGAACTTCGGCTACACCCACATCATCATCGGCCGCAAGCACGCCGACGTCCCCTACGCCGACGGCACCGCCATCTGGGGCGACTTCGACGCGCAGGAAGTCTTCAACGACCTCAACGGCGAGCTCGAGATCGACACCGTCAACGTCGGCTTCGCCGCTTACTACGAGTCGCTGGGCCGGGTCGATCTGATGCAGAACCACAAGGAAGAAAAGCCCGTGTTCATCTCCGGCAAGCAGGTCCGCGCGACGCTGCAAACCGGCGAACAAGTCGACCCCCGCATCATGCGCCCCAGCACCAGCGAAATCCTCGCGGCCGCCATGAAGCAGTAAACCGAGCGGCTTCACATCACCATTTCAAACGAAGCCCACGGATTCAATCCGTGGGCTTTTTACGTTTCAGCAGCATCGCCCAACCCGCCACGCCGAACGCCATGGCCGGCTCGGGAACGTTGACGCCCGTGAACGTCGGGGCCACGCCCGTGCCCCAATTGTTGAGGACGCGGTTGAGTTCTTCCTGATCGACGTTGGCCGTGGCGAAGCCGTCCGCGTTGGTCCAGTCGCCGCGGGCTTCGCCCCAATTATTGAGCACGAGATTGAGGTCACCCTGTTCAACCTGCCCCGAGCCGTCGTAGTCGCCGACAATGCCGTTTGAAATCGCACTCAGAAGCAGCAGCGCATCAAAGCCGACATTTCTGCCCGGCGTCCGCTCGAGCCCCGACGCGGCGTCGTCGTACACGCCGCGCGACTCGATGAAGGCGTCGAAGGTGTAGCGGCCGGGCACGAACGTTCCGGCAAAGTCGATCGGCCCTTGCGTGGTGTTGATGTTTACGCCCGGCCCGGTGAGCGTCAGTGACGTGGTGCCCAGGCCGTTGGCGGACGCCGCGTCGAAGGCCTGTCCCGTCAGCGTGAAATCCACCTCGTCGAGAATGTCGAAAACCACGGTCATCTCGCTCTTGGCCCCGGCGGTGTACACCCCGAACAAGTTGTCGGTGGGGTCTTCGTTCGCGAACGCTTGGCCGCTGAACTCGATCGCGTCGGCAAATAGCCGGGAGAACTGGCCGGCCGACGTCTCGGAAAACGGCGTCCCGCCGGGCGGATAAACCAGCAGGCTGTTGAACGTGTCGAAGCCCTGCGTCGCATCGGTGTCGGCAACGGAGAACGTGATCGGTTCCTGAAACGGCGGGACCGCGAAGGGATCAACGTCCTGCTCGAAATACGCAACCTGACTGGAACGCGAGAGGTACAGAATGTCGGTCTGGGCCATGGCCGAAACCGGGATCGAGACGGCCGCAACACTCAACACAGAACAGGCGACGTGTGTCCAACGCATGGAAAACCTCCGGAGGGAAGACAGGTATTTCAATAATCTATTCGGAGTTGATCGATCCCGATATGGGATTCTCCGGTTTTTCGACATTTTCAGCGAGACCACGTTCACCCGCGTTTCGGCGCTTCTTTGCCCAACTGAGCCAGCACCGCGAGCAGGTCGTTCCACACCTTGCTGCGGTTCTCACGGGTGTACGAGCGCAAGAGAAACGCCGGGTGGAACGTCGGCATGAGCGGAATCCCTTGCCCGTCGATCTGCACTGCGTCGAACGTGTGCCACTGGCCCCGCAAGCGCGTGATGCCCGTGGTCGTGTTCAGCAGCGCTTTGGCCGAGGTACCGCCAACCGCGACGATCACCTTGGGCTTCACGATCTGAACCTGCCCGATCATGTAAGGCCAACCTAGGTCCACCTCGTCGGGCGTGGGCACGCGGTTCCCCGGCGGCTGAAAATGCACGACGTTCGTGATGTACACGCCTTCGCGCGACAGCCCCATCGCTTTGATCATTTGATCCAGCAGTTGCCCCGCCTTGCCGACAAACGGTCGGCCGGTCCGCGCTTCATCGGCGCCGGCGCCTTCACCGATGAACATGATTTCTGCGTCCGGGTCGCCTTCACCGAAAACAAGCTGCGTCCCTGGCAAGAGCTTGGCAAGCACAGCTTCATTAGTCGCGAGGTGCTCGCGGAGTTGAGCCAACGCTTCGGCTTTGGGGAGCGACGGGTCGATCTCAATCGGCGGCGGCGCGGGCGTGAGGCGCGGGGTGGACGCGGGCCGAGGCGGGGCTTGCGTTTTGGGCCCACGGTCGTGACCTGCGGGCTGCTGGATAAGGGTGGGCTGCTCGGGGTGGTTGGGCGCGGGATGGATGGGAACCGCATCGAGCCCGAGCAACTGATCGGTGCGGAGGTGTTGGGCGAGCAGGCGTCGGGCACGGGCCGGGTCCATAAGAGCAGCTTAAACGTTCCGGCCCACTTTCAGGATTCCCGGTAGGGGCAGTTTTTGAGGCTGGTCACGGCGGCGGCTCCGGTTCCTCCGGTTGATCCGGCTACATTGATCA
>JBCCDN010000030.1:0-25150 GCA_039030755.1 Planctomycetota bacterium
CACGGCCGACGCGTACCCGAGGTCCTGCCGTTCAAAGCCGTGGTCGTAGAGATACATCACCACGGTGAGCCCGCCGCCGTCTTTGCCGCCGCCGATGCCCAGCAACAGGTAAGGCAACTCGAAGAGCTGCATCGCGCCGATGAACGAGATCAAGAAGACAAACGTCGCGACGGGACGAATGGCCGGCAGCGTGACATTGAGGAAGCGGTGCCAAGCGTTGGCGCCGTCGACGGTGGCGGCTTCGACCAGGTCTTGGCTGACGTTCTGCAAGGCCGCGAGGAAGTACACCATGTTGTAGCCGACGTACATCCAGAAGCTGGCGATGATCAGCGAGGGCATGATGAACTCGGCCAGCCAGGGGAACTCGGTATCCCACACGGGGATGAAGGGCAGGTAGCCATGGATCCACTGGGTGACATCTCGGAACATCAGGTTCATCAGCCCGGTGTTTTTCTCGAAAATCAATCCAAAGAGAATCGCAACAAATGCCAAGCCTACGAGCACCGGCGCAAAGAAGATCATCCGGAAGAACGCGCGTCCCTTGATCTCCGGGCGATTCAGCAACAGCGCCAAGCCCAAGGCGCAAGGCAACTGAATAAAGATCGACCCCGCCGCAAAGACGAACGTATTCCGTAACGCTTTCCAGAAATCCGGGTCTTTCGTGAGGTATTGAAAGTTTTCCAGGCCCACGAACTCGGAAGACTTGGCGCCGTAGGTTTGCTGCATCGCCATCACGACCGAATACAGCAGCGGATACACCGTAAACACGCTGAACAGGATCACGAACGGCGCGATGAACACATACGGCGCCCACCAGACGTAGCGGCTGCGGGATGCGCTCATGGGGTGACCTCGGACGCTTGGGCTTCGCGCTCTTGCCGTTCGCGACGCAAGAAGACGTTGCGGTCCATCTCACGTTCGAGTCGTGCGTCCGCGTCTTCCAGTAATTGTTTCGCGCGCGGGATGAGTGCTTCGGGGGTCAATGCGTCCAGTGGAACGATGTCGCCGGACCGGGCCTCGTCGTAGAGGTCGCTAACGGCTTGACCAATCAGCGTGCGGGCGCGGGAGTGGAAAGGATTGGACGAACGGAACGGGACGTCCGGGGCTTGCTCGATGTAGAGCGTGCCTGCGGGTTGACCGGAAAAGAAAGGGTCGGGTTCGTGGTAGTAAGGCTCGTCCCATAGGGTGGTGACCGGCGAGACGATGTTGCTCACGGTGTACATTTCGCGGGCAAGCTCGGGATTGAGATAGAGCAGCTTGGCGACTTCCCAGGCTTCTTCAAAACGCTCGGTGGCCTTGGGGATGGCGATCATGGTGCCGCCCTGCACGGTGGTGCGGATACCGCCGGGTTCCCACGCGGGCAGGGGCATGAGTTTCAGTTTGCCGGCGAGTTGCGGCAGGTCCGACTTCCAGATGCCGGCAAGCCAGTCGGGCATGATCTGGGCCACCACTTTGCCTTCGAGTTTGAGCTGGTTGCCCGAGGCGGTGAAGTCCGGTGCATCGATGGCGATGCGGGAGGCGCCCAGGTTCCAGGCGACGACGTGAGCGGCGACCTTGGCGTTGGCGTCTGTGGCGACCAGCGAGCGATCTTCAGCATCAAAAGTGCCACCGCCGGCCTGCAGCATCAGCGGTTCGATCAGGTCGACGTTGGTGTACCAGAGGTTGAGCAGGTACCGGTCGTCACGGCCGTCGCCGTCGGTGTCGGCGACAAGCGGGGCCATGATCCGAGTGAAGTCGTCCCAGGTTTCGATCTGCGACACGTCGATGCCTGCGTCTTCCACGAGGTCGGCTCGGTAGACCAGCAGGACCGGGTGCACGTCGTGCGGGAGGCCGAAGATGCGACCTCGCGAGGTCCAAGGCCCGAACGAAGGCGTGTTGATCGCTTCGAGCAGGCCTTCGGATTTGAGGCGGTCGGTCAGATCGGTAAAACCGACGTCTTCGAGCGGGCCGGCGACGTACTGACTCATCGCGCCGCGTTCGATTTCGATCAGGTCGGCCAGCGGCGTGCCCGAGAGGAATCCCGAGAGCGTGCGTCGGCTCAGCGCGGTGTTATCAATCACGAAGACGTTGACGGGCTGTTTGCCGCGCGATTCGGCGGTTTCGTTGTATTCGCGGGAAATCCGCTGATAGAGCCGGCCATGATTTTTCGCGAACGTCCAGAGTTCGAGGCCTTCGGGCTTTTGATCGAGAAGCGACACCACGCCCACGGTGCCGGTGGAGAGTACGGCGATGATCAGCACCAGCCAGCCGCCGATCGACAGCGTGTCCAGTGGATTCCAACGGTCGGGTGAATTCTGAGACATGGGTGCGAGGAGAAGAGGTGACGTGCCTGAACAATATCTGAAACGCGGCCCTTTGTGTTGACACCGGTGTCAGTTTGCTTAAGCGGGTTCTTGGTTGTCCTTCAACGCCGTGGGGATGGGCGGCGCTTTGCCGGCAAACCGGGCCGCCCGTGCCTTGGCGTCATAGAAGGGGTCCTGCCGTACGGCTTTCACAAACGCCTGATAGGACGACACGATCTCGTTGGGTGCGCCAAAGCCTTGGACTCGGCCGGCCTCGATCCACATGGCGGCGTGGGCCTGTTCGCGGACTTGGCGAAGAGAGTGGGTGGCGATGATGATCGCTCGGGCTTTGCCCAGCATGGAATGTAGGCGCTTCTGGGCGGCTTCGCGGAACTGCTCGTCGCCGGCGTTGATGACTTCGTCCATGATCAAGATTTCGGGCTCGATGCTGGTCGCGATCGCGAAGCCCAGCCGCGCCCGCATGCCGGCCGAGTAGGTCTTAATCGGCATTTCCAGGAACGGGCCGAGCTGGGTAAACGCATCGATCTCTTCGCGTCGCTCGGGGAACGTTGCCCGGTCGACACCCATGAGCGTCAACGCCAATTCGAGGTTGTCTTTGCCCGTGAGCTCCTGATTAAAGCCCAGCCCCATCGATAGAAACGCGGTGACTTTGCCGACGAAACTGATCGCACCGGCGTCGGGCTCCAGGGTCTCGGCGAGGACACGCAGGAGCGTGGTTTTGCCCGCGCCGTTTCGCCCAATGATGTAGAACATCGCGCCGTGTTCGACGTGAAACGACACGTCACGCAAAGCCCAGAATGGCTGCCGCGGTTTGAGCCAACGCCGAGCGAATGAACGGCTCGCCGCCTGAGTGTGGGCGACCTTGAAGCACACGCCGATGCCCCGGGCCTCGACGACTTTGCGGGGCGCGCCGGTGTTCGGGGCACCGGGTTGGGCAGAGATCAGGGGGCTGGGTGCCGTACTCATCGGTCAGTACATCCGGGATACGTTGCGCGACATCGCCGGCTGAAACCGGATGAACGCGTAAGTCGTTAGCAGCAACACCAAAGACAGCGTCGCCACATAAATCAGCACGCTGCCCAGCGACGGCAAGGTCCAGAGCACCGCGGGCGTCGTGTCCGTGGCGGGAACCCGCGGGTAGCCGTGAAACAGAATGCCGCGATACGTCTCCATCAGCATGGTCATCGGATTGAGGTACATCCACGGGCGAAGCCACTCGGGCACCATCGGTACCAGGCCGTACAAGACCGGCGAAAAGAAGAAGATCATCCGCAGCAGGTAAGGCAACAGCTTTAGAAAATCCAGCGAGAACGCCGACCCGATCGCGAACAGAGGCATGAACGCCAACACCATCAGCCCATGCACGCAGACCCAAAGCGGTAGCAGCAGCCACGTCCAGCCCGGCGTCAAGCCAAAAACTACGCAAGCACCGGCCAGCACGAAAAGTGCCACGAAGTACAACCAGCATTCACTGAGAAACCTCGCCAACAGCAGCACGAGGTGAGGGAAACGAACCTGCTCAAGGATCGCCCGGTTGGCCTGCCACATCGATCCCGACGCCGCCCAGCAGGCGGTGTTCATCCGCCAAGGCACGATGCCCGCCAACAGGAAGGCGACCGTGGGCACCGCATCCATCCCCGCGCTTGTGCTTGCCCGCAGCAGCGCGAACAGCACCGCATAGCACGCGGTATCCAGAACCGGATCAAGCATCCACCACAGGTAGTACAGCCGCGACCGGCTGACCGTGAGCTTGAGTTGCGTACGAGCCAGCGAAAACACCAGCGGAAGATGATCAAACAGCCAACGCAAGTGCGCGGTGTACCCCGACAGGCCCAGCCGGCCACGATTCGAGGAAGCGTTCACCGTCCGCTGGGGCGGATCGTCTCGGCGGTCGTGATCCTGCGCGGACGGAGGTGGGGCGGTGGTGGTGGGCGAACCCGTACTCATGGTTGTGCCCGCCTGCCCTGTCGGTGGGCCGTGCGGCGCAAGCCGGTACTTTACGTACATTCGTTGGGCTGTATCGCTCGCCGCGTTCACGCCCCCCGTTGTTCGTTTGCCGGAGCCCGCCGACATGGCCGCCAGTTCGATCTCGCCGCTCGCTGGCCCCCGATTCCACTACGTCACGGCCGTTTGGGGTCAACGCTTCACCCGACGCTTCGTTGATGTCGTGCTGCCCACCAATTGCAGCGAAAACAACCTCGCGGCGCTGGGCGATCGGGTCGGTGACATCTATCGCATCTACACGACGCCCGAAGACGCCGAAACGATTGTCACGGCCGAGATTTATCAACGCCTCTCGGAGGTGATCGAGGTCCGCATCGATCCGATCGAACCCTGGCGGCAACGCGGTTGGGGCAAGTACCGGCTCATCGGCGAGGCCCATCAAACCGCGCTTGAACTGGCTTACGCCGAGCGGGCGGCGGTGGTGTTTCTTTCACCGGATGCGGTCTTTGCCGACGGCGCGTTCGCACGGCTTCGTGCGTTGACGCTGAAAGGCAAGCGGCGTGTGATGTTGGCGGGGGTTCGGGCCGACGCCTCGGGTTGGCTACGCGAGGTGCGCGAGCGTTGCCCGCAAACAGCCGGGCAGCCGTGGAAGGTCTCGCCTCGTGACGCGATGGCTTTGGCGTTGCGGCACGCGCATCCGTGGACCCGGGCAACGCGGTGGGACGCGCCTCGGATGAACGCGCACCCCAGCCATCTCTATTTCCCGGTCGTGGATGAAGGCGACGATCAGCTTTGGCACGGCGCCATCTGCCGCGCCTTTCATGCGCATCCGCTCTTGGTGTGGCCGCGCGAGATCGTGGGGCGTTTCCGCCGAACGGTGGATGGCGATTTATCGGCGGTGGTCCCCGCCGACCCGGACGAGGTGCATCTGGTCACCGACAGCGATGAGATCGCCGCGGTCGAACTGAGCGAACCAGACGCGGTGCACATCCAGCCGAAGATCGCGAAAGACGGGCGTGAAGCCAGCGTCGCCGCGTGGGCCGACGATCACGCGGACGCAGAGCACTGGCGCTATTTCGGTCGGCGGATTTACTTGCGAGGTTCCGACCTGACCACCGGGCAGTGGGCGGCGACCGAAACGCTTTCCGACCGGGTGGGCCGCGAGGTCACCGCCCTCGCCGATTCTGTGGTATCGACCGAAGATTCATCGACATCTGCGGTGCAGAGCAAACGAGCGCCGGCCACGCAAACCGCTCGGTTGCACTTCATCGTGCCCGTGTGGGGGCAGGGCTATATCGAGCGTTTCCTGCGTTGGGGCTTGCCGTCGTTCTTAGCTCCCGACAACCTGCCCGCCGTCGCCGAGCGGACGCACAGCTTCGACATCGTGACCGACCGAGCGGACCTTCCGTGCTTCGAGCATCCCGCGATGAAGCATTTGAAGTCGTTGGTCGATGTGCGTTTCCGGACACCCGCCGATGAGCTGCACCGCGAAGGCATCCCCGACGATTCGCTGGGCTACACCAAGATGACCCGGTATTACAACGCCGCGGTGACGGCCCAGGAAGACGCGGACGTCGCGCACGTGTTTCTTACGCCCGAAGGCATTTTCTCGAATGGCATGTTTCCCGCAATTCTCAAGCGACTCGACGCGGGGTCGCGGGCGGTCGCGTTGCCGGGTTTTCGAGTGCTCGAAGACACCGCCATCGATGCGTTGCTCGAGCAGCACGTCGATTCACAAAGCGGGGCGTTGATCGCCGCTCCGCGTGAATTGGTGCGCTGGGTGCTCGACCACCCACACCCCATCACGCTCGCGCACGCCTGGGGCGAAGACTGGGGCCAGGGTGGACCGAGGCTGCACCCGCACTATTACTGGTCGACCGGCGACGCGGGTTTTGTCGCGCACTGCTTCCATGTCCATCCGCTTTGCGTCTGGCCCAAGCGGCCCGGGTTGGCGGTTCCGTCCGGGCAGACGTTGGACCATGAATATCTCCAGCAGGCCGTGCCGTTTCGCAACATCCATCTCGTGCGTGACACCGACGAGATGTGTGTGATCGACATCGCCCGTGACGGGCACTTGAATGACACCTTCAGCGAACGGGCTTACGACGTGAAGGACGTGGCAGAGTTCGCAGCACTTTGGACCAACGGATACCACCGCGGTTTCTTTGAACGTGGGATCCGGGTGCATGCCGAGCCGATCGATCCCGATAGCGCTGCTTGGCAGGACGCCGAGACCGACGCGAAGGCGACGGTGACGAAAATTCTGAATCGGGTGTCGCGCGGCGTTGAGATGCCGTTTTACGCGCACTCCCGCGCGGCGGCGCAGCACAACTTGACGATGCAGGTGGCCTTGGCGGCCCGGCCGTGGTGGGTCCGGACGGTGCTGCGTGTCGAGCGGAAGCACGCGGGGTTTCGGCGTCGGGTGGATGAAGTCGGATGGTGGCGGGTCTTCGCCGTTCGCACGCGGTGTCGAAGCGCACTGAGGCGGATCGTCGAACGCTTCACGCTCAGTCCCGAAGACCGCGGCCGTGGGCAATCGGAAGAATGAGCGGCACCCTTAACCCAGCGACAGCGCTTGGTCGAGCACATCCCACGGTGAATAGGGTTCGTCGCATGCCAGCGTGGTGTGTCGAGGCCGCTGCGGAGTCGGGATGCCGACGTCGGCGGCCTTGGCAGCGACGACCAAGGCGGGGTCCGCGTTGACCTGTTGTGCGATGTGCTGCGCAGCCTCGTAGTACGAGATGTCGTGGCGGCCGGACACATGACGGATACCTGGCGGCGCGTCCAGCAGGGCGTCGATCACGGTCGAGATCGGAACCGGCGCGAACCACAGATCGGTGAAGGCTTCCACACGCTCGCCGCGGCGCAACGCATCGCGCCAGACCGCGAGCATCGGCGGCTCGGGCGGCAGCACTTTGGTGGGCCGCACAACCACGCCGCCGGCTTGGAGGACGGCATCTTCGGCGGAGGCTTTTTGTTTTCCGTAGGCCGTTTGCGGATGGCGGGGCGCGTTGGGCGGAACCCGAGCATGTGTGCCATCAAAGACCAGGTTGGTCGAGACGAGCGTTGGCGTGGCCCCGGCGTGAGCGGCGCGTTCGGCGAGAAACGCAACGGCGGCGGCGTTGATCTTCCCGGTGGCCTCGGGGCGTTGTTCGCAAGTCCGTAGGGAGGTCACGGCCGCGAGCAGAAAGACGCGGCAGGGCGGTGGTGGGAACCGCAAGGCCTTGAGCGACGTGTGGTCCGACAGGTCGAGCGACACGGCACCGGAGTTGTGGTTCGCGCGGCGGGATGTGCGAGTGTGGGTCCAGCCGCGCGACTGTGCTGCGGTCGCGACGGCTTGGCCAATCGAGGAATCACCGCCGACGATGAGGGCGTGCGTGGACTCGGGTTTCGCGGCCGTCACAGCGCTGCGTGCGGTTTGGGTTCGTGTGTTGGTGAAGGCGCTTGCTTCGCGGCGGGTTTTGGAGATGGCAGCGGATCGGGTTGGCGTTTTGTTTCGCGCCGCGCGTCGCTGTGTGCAAACATCACCCGCAAGATGCCGCCGAGCACGCGATCAAACCACCGGCCGTCGCGCGACATCTCGGCATAGGCCCGTCGCACATCGCGCAAGCGTCGCGGCACGATCGCGTCATCAACACGCTCGTAACCGCCGGCCATTTCAAGCAGCCAGCGGGTCTCAAAACGACGCACTTCGTCTTCGTGAAACAGGTCGGCAAACTCATCACGCATGAGCGCTGCGGCGGTGGCTCCGATGCGTTGCATATGCGAGGCATCGTCGGCGCTGCGGTGCGAGAAGCTGCGGTGGCTGGCCGTCCATCGGGTCGCGGGTTGGCCGAGGTACACCGCGCCGTGGCGTAGGGCCAGCACGCGGCCCGCGAAGGTGTCGCACCACGAGCCGAGCGTTTCACGGAAGCCGCCTGCGGTGAGCAAGGCGTCGCGCCGGTAGATCGTGCCGGCCCCGAGCGAGAAGCCGGCGGGATCGACCGCGAGGTGTTCGTCGGCGAACCGTTTCGGCGATATCCATTGCGGCGTGTCCGCGGACCATTGCGGGAGGTGTTGCAGTTCCTGCTTGCGGTGATCTTCGTAGATCGCGATCACCTCACCCAACAACACGCCCGCGTAGGGATGGACGTCGGCTGCCCGCATCGCCGTCCCGAAGAAGCTAGGCAGCACTTGATCGTCGGACCCGGCGCCGTATACCCAGTCGCCACGGCAGGCCGAGAGCGCGGTCGCGATGCCGTCGGCGACGCCGCGGTTGCTCTCGTGGCGGAGCAATTCAATGGACGAATGCTTCGCGGCGTAGCGCTTGAGCACGGCCCAACTGCCGTCGGTCGATCCGTCGTCCACAATGACCACTTGCTCGGCGGGCCGTGATTGCGACAGCAGCGCATCAAGGGCCCGCGGCAGCTTGGCCGCGTGGTTGTAGTTCGTCATGAACACCGAAAGCGTGGGCATGATGTGTTTTCGTTTACGGCTGAATCGGTCCAACGCCCACCGCGATCAGGTAATGGCACATCGGGGCAAAGCCGGTGTGGACGATTTCGTCATTCGCGCCGAACATGAAAACCCGTGAAAAACGTTCGGCCATCTCGTTGTGCAGGCGCTCTGCCTCGTACAGGTTGACGTGTCCGGCGTTGGTGACGGCCGAGGCGTGCTGCGCACTGGTGACGTTGGGGGTGCCGACCACGGCGAGTCCGCTGGGCTTGAGGTTGGCGGCCATGCCGGCGATGAAGCCTGCGGCGTTGGCGGGTTGGATGTGTTCGATCACGTCGAAATTGATCACGGCGTCGAAGTCGGCCTGCGGCTCGAGAAGAAAGTCTTTTGCGGCGAATTCGCAGATTGGCGACGGATCGCGCTCGACCCAGTTACGGCGGGCGGTGTCGATCAGGTCTTGATCGAAGTCGACGCCGCGAGCGAAGCCGCATTCCTTGGCGACGAGGTAGGTGCCGATGCCTTCGCCGCAGCCGACGTCGAGGACACGCGCTTTTCCCTTTCGGGATGGCGGCGTATTGGAGGCGATGAGCTTGGCGGCAAACTTGTAATAGCTCGTGGTGTAGAGCAGGCGGCGGGGGGTTTTGCGGGCGTGGTAGCTGTGCATCACGCCGAGCTCGACGGGCTTGGCACCGGCCATGAGATCGATAACGGGTTGCCACCGCGAGTCTTTTTCCACGGGAAGATCAGAAGGTGTGGTGGTACTCATACCTTGGCTCGGTGGTCACTTCCCCGTTTGCTTCGGTCCGATGCCGACGCCCATGACGTAATGGCACATGGGGGCGTAGCCGGTGTGGACGACTTCGTCGTTGAGGCCAAAGAGCATGACGCTGTGGAAGTGTTCGTGCAATGCGGCCTGCATGCGTTCGAAGGTGAACAGGTTGATGTGGCCGGCTTTGCTAAGCGGAGATGCGTATTGCTCGGAGGTTTGGTTGGGCGTGCCGATCACGGCGACGCCATCGTCGGCGAGGTTGGCGGTCACGGCTTCCCAGTAGCGCGGCTCGGCGTCGGGGGCGATGTGTTCGATGACGTCTAGCGAGACGACACCGTCAAAGGTTCCAAGGCGCTTGGCTTGGCGGTGTTCATCGTTGAGGAAATCGCAGGCTTCGAACGTCCGCGTATCGGTGGTCCAGTTGGCGGCGGCAGTGTCGATGGCGTCCTGATCGAGATCAACGCCGTGGTATCGGGAGGCGAACTCGGCGAGGATCATGGTGCCCAAGCCTTCGCTGCAGCCCAACTCGAGGACCGCTCGATTCGGCCCGGTGTTGGGGGCGGCCATCTTGGCGGCGAACTTGTAGCGGGCAAGCACAAACGGGAAGCGTTTGGGGTCGTTGCGGAGGTTGAACGACCAGTGGTGTCCCAAGCCGATCCGCTCGTTGCCGATGAGCTCGCGGACGCCATCCCAGACTTCGGCTTCACTGCCGGTGGGGTGGCTGGAAGCGGCATTGGTGGGCGAATCGCTCAAGCGAGAGAGAATACCGCCGGGTCGGAACGTCTGCCCCCGGTTGGCGTTGGGTCGATGCTTGGCCGCAACAAGAAACTTCGTCGTTGACAGCAAAGCGGCACGGGCGTAGAAGTATGAAACAGTTTCATTTCTGATTTATTTCTGTTCGCCGTTAATGATTGTGCCCCGTCATGCGCCCCGGAGGCTCCAACATGAAGCTCATCCCGCTGGTTTTGTTGGCTTTGATGTGTTCGTGGCCCGCTTCGCCCGCGGAGGCTGGCGATATCCAGGTCGCTGAACGACATGGCAACCACACCCTCACGATCGACGGCGAGCCGTTCTTTATGTTGGGGGCCGGCGGGGACGCGGGGCTGGATCGGCTCGCGGCTGCAGGCGGCAACGCTCTCCGGACGTGGGGCGTCGGACCCGAGACGCGCGATCTGCTGGACCGGGCCCACGAGCATGGTCTGAAGGTCGCGGTCGGTTTTTGGCTTGCTCACGCTCGGCACGGCTTCGATTACGGAGATGTCGACGCGGTGGCCGCGCAAAAAGCCAAGGTCCGCGAAGGTGTGCTGACGCTCAAGGATCATCCCGCCGTCCTGATGTGGGTGCTCGGCAATGAAATGGAAGGCTTCGGCGAAGGCGACGACGTCCGGATTTGGGAACACGTTCAAGACCTCGCGGCGATGGTGAAGCAACTGGATGCCACCCGACCCCGCATGACGGTCACCACCGAGATCGGCGGGGCGCGCGTCGCGATGATCAACAAGCATTGTCCCGACATCGATATCCACGGCATCAATTCCTACGGCGGTGCTCAAAACCTGCCGAAGCGGTACCGCGAAGCCGGCGGCGTGAAGCCGTACATGATTACCGAGTTTGGTCCGCTGGGAACGTGGGAGGTCGGCAAGACACCGTGGGGCGCCCCGATCGAGCCGACCAGCACCGAGAAGGCCGGCTTCTATCGCGCGTCGTACGAGGGCGGCGTGTTGAGCGAGAAAGACGGGCTCTGCTTGGGTTCGTTTGCCTTTTTCTGGGGAGACAAGCAGGAAGTCACCGCGACGTGGTTCGGTATGTTTTTACCCGACGGCAGCAAGACCGCAGCGGTGGACATCATGACCGAGCTGTGGTCCGGTTCGCCGCCCGCGGATCGCGCGCCGAGCATCGCGTCGCTAGCCGTGGAAGGACCGGCAACGCGGGAGCCCGGAGCCGAGGTTCGGGCGAACCTTAAAGCACAGGATCCCGAAGGCGAAGCACTGCGCGTCGTGTGGCGTTTCAAAGCCGAGGCGCGTGAATACTTGATGGGCGGCGACGCCGAGCCGGTGGTGCCCGAGTTCCCCGAAGTGATTGTGGATTCCGATGAAGGCGGCGCGACGCTCGTGATGCCGGAGACCCCCGGGGCGTATCGCATTTTCGCGTTTGTCTACGACCCTTCCGGCCATGCCGCGGTCGCGAACGTGCCGCTGCTGGTGGAGGCGGCCTCCGAAAACGCGGGCGGCGACGGTCCGCGTGGTGCTGAAGCAGAATGACCGTTGGCGATTTACGGCGACCATGCAGCAGGTTCGCCGTTCGCGCCTTCGGGGTCTCTACGGCGACGCCGTGGCGATCCGGACCAACGAGCGATCCGCCGTCGACCCGCAGGGCGGCGCGACTGTGTTGGAAGTGACCTTTACGCCGACCAAGGGCGTCGCGAGGTGGGGCGGTGGGGTGTGGCAGAGCCCGCCCAACGATGGGAGTGAAGAGCCCGGCAGATACGACTTGTCGCAGGCCACGTCGATGAGCTTTTGGGCCCGCGGCGCGACCGGTGGCGAAGTCGTGAAATTCGGTTGTGTCGAGCGATGGGAACACGGTCTTCTGCCCGGCTCCCCCACTAGTCTTTCGGTAGACGCTGCGGCACGTTGTACTCGAACGGTGCCGGCTCGCCCGGCGTGCCGTCCGCCAACGGCAGTCCGGGCCACGTTCGTCCCACGGGAGCGGCGTCCGACGCGCGGTAACCGCGGATGCCGATTTGTTCCGCCGGCCGCGCGTCCCAAATGACCCGCCCCGATGGGTGGATGTATCCGAAACTATCTTCATTCGAACCCCGCGCGACTCCGCGAAAAAACGGCAGGGCCAATTCAAATTGCGGCTTTATCGCAAAGCGTCCGGCGCTGTTGAGATACCCGAATATTCCGTCCTGCTGAACCAGCGCGACCGACGACGGAGCCTCCCGCTTGTACCGATCGGGCAGACCCCAACGTTCAAAGTCTTCGTAGTCCCACGCCCCGTCGAAGCCCCAGCCTTGGCGTTGGCCGGACTTATCGATGTAGCCCCAAGCATCGCCCTCGCGCACGGCCGCCCGGCCACCGCTGAAGTCGCGCACCGCGTCGTACGTGGGCTTAACCGCGCCGCGTAACGCCTTGTTCAAAAATCCCCACTGGCCGCCGACCCGGACCGCCACCATCCCCTCCCGCATCGCGCCCATCGCTTCGATCTCGCCGGCCGTGTCTTGGAATCGGTACCGCCCCCGTTTGTCCACGATGCCCCACCGGGTCTCCCCGCCTTGGGTTTCGGTCACCGTCGCCGCCCCCTCCGAGAACGAACCCACCGAAGCGAACCGCAATGGGATCACCTCATCCCCCAACACATTCAAAAACCCGCATCGCCCGTCCCGCTCCACCGCCACAAACCCGTTGCTCACCCGCAGCATCGCGTCGAACGCATTGTCCGCAGTGATCGTCTTTTCGTTCGGCTGATACAGGTGAAACCGCGCGCCCGTGTCCAGGCTTTTCTGTACCACCACGTACCCCTCGCTCACCCGGTCGGCCGGCTCGTTGCGAGGCATCACCTCTCGAACGTCCGACGCTTTAATCAGGTCTCCGGTGTCTTTCCGTTCGTACGCCTCGAACTGCAACCAGCCCATCTGTCCCTGCTTCATCATCCGCGCGATCCACAACGACTTGGTCCCTTGAGACCGCGTGCCGTCCCGCGCGAGATAAAAATAATCCACCCAGTCGTACCCCGGCCCTATCACCACCGTGCCGGTGCGATCGCAATACCCCCAACGCCCGTCAACCCGGATCGGCAGCAGCATGAGCGGGTCGATCCGCCGGTTGGGTGCAAGAAGCGCCGGTTGCTGTGACGCCTTACCGAAAGCGGTCTCTGACGCCGATTCCCCCCAAGCCGCGCTCCCGCCCCCGTTCCACGTCCCGACCAATCCCATCGCCCAAGCCAGACCCGCGACCCAGCACAACAACCGGAAGTCATAAACTTTCATTCAAGTAGCGTACTCCAACCACAGGAATGTCAGACCATCACACCCTCAATGTCGTGGATGAAACAAACCGCTTGCCTTCGGGCTAGCTCGCATCGTGCTTGGTTCCGGCCCCATCCGCCGCACGACGTATCGCCCACGTCCGCGCGACTTCATGGGCCGTCCCCACGCTTCGCTTGACAGTAGAGTTCTAGGCCTTCGGAAACTTCGTCCAACGCCGCAAACCCGTCACCCGTCATTTCGTACTCCCCCTTTGCACCGTCCGGCCCCGCCGTGTCCGTTCTACCTCCACTCCTCATTTTCGTCGCCGGCTCGTTCGTCTTCTTCGGCGTCGCTTGCCTCGTGGCCGCATCGATGCGGGCCGAGTTCGAGCGCTACGGCCTTGCCTCATTCCGCGTCCTCGTCGGCGTGCTCCAACTCGCCGGTTCCACGGGCCTGCTCGTGGGCTGGTTCTTCTATCGCCCTCTCGGCGTCGCCGCCGCCTTGGGCCTCACCACGCTCATGATCCTGGGCGTCGGCGTCCGCCGCCGCATCCGCGACCCGCTGCTCAAACAGCTCCCCGCCGGCCTCTACGCCGCGCTCAGCGCCGCCCTGGTCTACCTGCTCTGGCCCTGTTGAACGCGCTCGCGCCCATCACAAAAACGCCGCGACCAGCGACAGCCCCAGCATCGCCGCCGCCGGCAGCGCCCGTTTCGGCGGATCGCCTGCCTTCACGTGCATCGCCACCGCCCCCACCATCAACGCCGTCATCCCCAAACCCGCCGGCAACACCACCGCCTTCGCCCCCGGCCAAAGCCCCACCAACAACAAGACCGCCAGCGTCAGCTTCAAACCCCCGACCACGTACATCGCCCACACCGGCAACCCATACGCCGCAAACTCCTCTCGCATGTTCGTCGCGTCCCCGCCGCGATACGCCGTGGACTGGTTGAACCGCAGCAGCCAGACGTTGAAGATGCCCATCGCCACAACGACCTGTGCGATCCAACCCAACCATTCCATAGTTCAAACCCTCGCCGAGAAGAATAAAAGCAAGCTCGTTTGAGTTCCCGCTGCAGTCTAATCACTTTGTCAGGCCGACCTCACACGCGACGGCCGAGACCCGCCGGTCGGTTGCCAGAGCAAGGTCCCGAGCCATGCATCGGCGCGGCGGGTTTGAGTCTCACGGATTAAGACCTGATGGTGGATCACGGCATTGGCTTTTTACGCCAAGTCACGAGAAGGCCGATCGGGTCGCGATGCTTGACGACTAGCCTGCGGAACGGCCGACGCACGCGGGTTAAGCGGCGACCCCGAAGCGTGGCGGGGCGATTATGCCTTGTGCTCGTAAGTCAGCGGTCTTTTTTGGATGTCGTGCCATTCGCGATCGACCCACTCGAACACTTCGGACAGGCCGTGTTCGAGCGTGATCACGGGCGACCAGCCGAATTGGGTACGGGCTTTGGTGGAATCGATGACGTAGGCCTTGTCTTGGCCGGGGCGTTCATCGACGATTTTTGTGGCGGTGTCGAAGTCTTGGCCCGCCGCATCGCAGATGGTTTTTACGACATCGCGCACGGCGACGCCTTCGGTAGGCGACAGGTGATACATCTTGCCGGTGTCGCCATTAAGCATGGCGGCGAGTTCGCCTTGGCTCACGTCCCGGATGTGGATGTAGGACTTGACCGCGTGGCCTCCGCCGTGGAGCTCGATGGTCTTACCGAGCTTGAGGTAGATCGCGCTGCGGGGGATGATTTTGAAGAGCTGCTGGTGCGGGCCGTAGACGTTGGTCGCGCGGATCGTGACGCAGGGGAAGTCGTACTGCTTGACGTAGGTCGCGAGGAATTGGTCGCCGGCCGACTTGCTCGCGGCGTAAGGCGTGGAGGGGTTGTCGGGGTGGCCCTCGGCGACGGTGCCTTCGCACGTGCCGTAGGCCTCGGGGCTGGAGATGTGCACATACTTTTTGAGCCAGTCGCATTGGCGTAAGAAATTGCCAAGCTTGGCGATCGCAACGACGTTGGTCATGGCCCACTGCTCGGGGTGCAGCCAGCTTGGGGCGACTTCGCTTTGAGCGGCGAAGTTGACGATGTAGTCGGGTTTTTCGCGTTGGATCAGTTGTGCCAGATCGTCGAAGTCGTCGTTGAGGTCGAGTTGGTGAAACGCGAAGCGTTGGCTGGTCTGCGGTCGTTGCAGGTAGGACAAGAAGACCGGCGACTTCTCGGGCGAACGCGAGACTCCGATCACGCGGTGGTCCGTATCGGTGAGAAGCAGGTCGATGAAGTCTTGGCCGGAGAAGCTGTTGGAGCCGAGAACCAGCGTGTTGGGTGGGGTGGGTGCGGTGGGCATGCGGGGATGTTCACTACGGGGGTACGGATGCGGGGCGTGACCGGAATGGATTCAGGCATCGACGGTTGGGCTTGTCACGTTTGTTGGCATTGATCGCGTGGCTCACATGTCGACCATGCATCGGCCGGTCACGATCCCGTCGCGTAGATCGTTGACCGCGCGGTTGATGTCTTCGAATCCGTAGCGGTGAGTGATGAGGGCGTCGATGTTGAGGCGGCCCGTTGCGACGAGTTTGAGGTAGCGAGGGATGTCTTGGGCGGGTTGGCAGGAGCCGCCTTCGGAGCCTTTGAGCGTTTTGCCGAAGTGGAGGGGCAGGGTGTGGAGGGTGGTGTCGGCGTCGTGTCGGGGGACGCCGACGAGGACGGTTCGGCCGTGGTTGGCGGTGAGGTCGTAGGCGGCTTGGATGACGGCGGGCAGGCCGGTGTTGTCGACGACGCAGTACGGTTTTTCGCCGATGAGGGTTTCGATGTGGTCGGCGAGGTCTTGGGGGGATTGGTCGGCGGCGTGGACGGTGTGGGTCGCGCCGAGATTTCGAGCGAGTTGGAGTCGGTGTTCGTGGAGATCGACGGCGACGATGGGGGTGGCGGAGACCATGGCGGCGACCTGAATGATGGTGAGCCCGACGCCGCCGGAGCCCCAGACGACGAGGGCGTGGCCGGGCTTGAGGTTGGCGTCGTTTTCGACAACGCCGAGGCCGGTGGTGATGGGGCAGCCGAAGAGCGCCGCGACGTCGAGGGGGACATCTTTGGGGATGGCGGTGAGTCGGTTTTCGGAGACGACGGCGTGGCGTTGGAAGGTGGTGATGGGGCCGGCGTTGAGGCGTTCGTCGGGCAGGGGGGAGCCTTGCCAGCGATAGGTTCCGGGGCCGGCGTCGATGCCATTGCCGGGTCGCCAGTGCATGACCACGTGGTCGCCTTCACGCACGTGGCGGACACCCGGGCCGGTCTCGAGGACGACGGCACCGCCTTCGTGGCCAAGCAGGTGAGGGAGCCACTTGTCGGGGCCTTTGACGCCGGCGATCTCGCCGAGCTGGGATCCGCAGACACCGGAGTGTTTGATCTCGACGCGGACTTGACCGGGGCTGAGGACGTTGGGGAGCTCGACGTCATCGACCACGAGGGGCTGGTTCTGCTGGACGAGGATGGCGGCGTGGGTGGCGTGCGTATTGGTCATTCGAAGAAGATAAACGAGTGGTCGCCGGTGTAGCCCGCAAGGTCGAACCACCATTGCCAGGCTTCGGGGGTGTTGAAAGCTTCGCAGGTGACTTGCCAATAGAGCAGGTTGGCCTTCTCGGTTTCGTTGCGGTAGCTCTCGACGCAGACGTACGCGTGCTGCTTGCTGACACGTTGGATTTCCTGCAGCGCGGGGAACAACTCGTAGTTGTGCAGGTTGTGCAGCGTGTTGATCGAGTAGACCAGGTCGAAGTGGTCGTCGGGGTAGGGCAGCTTCGCGGCGGTGCCCTGCGTGAGGAACGGCTTGACCTCGTCCTTGGCGTGTTCGAGAGCGTATTCGGAAATATCCAGGCCTGTGATTTCGATGCCGGGCAGCGTCTGCGTCCAGTCGTACAACAGGAAGCCTTTCCCGCAGCCGACGTCGAGGATTCTGTCGCCGGGTTGAAGTTGGTAGTGGGCTTGCATGGCATCGGAGACGCGCTGCCACCAGCCGGCGCGGTAGGTGTACCCGCCGTAGTTGATGCGGCGGTCGCCGTCCCAGTAGTCGCGGCCCCATTGCTTGGCGAGTTCGGCAGCCTTGGCCTTGGGGAACTCGGGGTCGTTGACGCGCGCGAGGTAGTCGCGTGGGGTGGCGTTGTGGGTGATGGAGAGGAAGTCGAGATAGGCCATGGCGGAGGGTTGGCTTATAGCGTGAATGGGCTGTGGAGTTGTTTCGCGGCGCGTTGGATAAGGTCGTGCGGGTCGGTGTCGATGCCGGCGAATTGGCGGCGTTCGGCGGCTTCGGGCATGAGCGGCGCGAGAATGATCGCACACCATTTCACCCGATAGACAGGAAGCAGGGTGCGGAAGCGGCGGCGTTGTGCGTCGTCGAGTTCGAGCGTTTCGATCACGGCATCTTCAAAGGTTCGGTAAGCGGAACGCGGGGCGGGGACGCGGGGTTGGTGGAAGAAGTCGCCGAGGAGTTTGGCAGGGTCGTCCTGGCCGGCGTACTCGAAGTCGTGGAACACCAAGGCTTGGTCGTCGTCGCGAACGATGGCGTTGTGGAAGCCGAAGTCGGACGGCGAGACGCACGTGGGCGTCGGCTCGAACGCGTCGGCGGCCTTCGCGATCTTCGGATGGATCGACGCCCAATACGGTTTGAGTTCACGCTCCAAGAACGCGGCCGCGGCGGGTTCGGCAATGGCGTCGAGTTGTCGGACACGGCGATCAACCAAAGCGACGTGATCGATGTTGGTGAAGCAGGCTTCGGACCCCGGCAGGAGCGTGAGGGCGTCGGTTGCGTTCAACTTGGTGTTGAGTGCTCGGAACAAATCGATCGCGTTGGCGACGTGTTGGTGGGTCACTTCGTCTCGCCCAAGCATCCGGCCGGTCACGAACGCGTACAACCCGGCGTTGAGTGTGCCGTTGCTCGCGAGAGGTTCGGGAATCTGTCGGACCCCGCGTTGCCAGGCAAACCGGCTAAACGTGAACTCTTGGTGCAAACGATCGCGCGGATCGGCGTCGGAACGGAAATACGCCTTGAGGAACGCGGAATCACCATTGCGGCATTTAATGCGGAAGGTCCGGTTGTTTTGGCCGCCGGTGGTCGGAACGAATTCGTTGACCTTGTTTTTGGTTGCATGTTCGATCCAACGCCGGGTATCGAGCGTGGGCATCGCATGTTGGTCGAGGGCGGGATGAGACATCGGAGAGGATGGTGGGCGAACGAAACGTGTCGCTCAAGGGCTTGTTGGCGTGCAAGCGAGAAGGTCGGTCCAACGGCATATCCGTTGAACCCTGGGACGGATCATGTGTTTCTGCGCGGGGTCGAAGAGAAGCCGCTGCGTACTTGTCGGGAAGGCGGGCTCGGCTAGGAACTCCGGAAGGTCGTCCAGGAAGTGCGTGCAGCCGAGCGTGCCGATCCGTTCGAGCTTCGCATCTTTGGTCGGGCAAAGGTGGACACGTTCGGCCGGAATGTGCTGCGGGCTGATCCCGTGGTGATTAAGGAAGTTTCGTGCGGCGGCGTGCAGGTCGTGCGGCTTGCCGCGATAAGGGGTTTTCGTTTTATGGCTGACAATGTGCGTCTCGATGCCGGCCAGGACGAGCCGTGCGATCGTTTCAGTGACCCCGGTGAAGGGCTGGGCCTCGGTAATCCTCGGGCCGTATGCGATGCCTTGCAGTTTGGTCCAGTTGTCTTCGTGTCCGCGTTGACGCAGGAAGTCGCGGATCGCGGTTTTATCGTGCGGCAGGTCGGCGGGGATGAGGTCGCGTTCCCGGGCGAGCTTAAAGAACAGCTCGTCGTAGCGGGCGATCGTGTTGTCGAAGTCGAGGCCGAGGATCATGTCGCTTCTCTGCGTCACGCCTCGGGGCATCCGTGGTAGCCGTGGACGATCATCTTGTGGGCGAACGCGCCGTAGTCGCCGCCGCTGCTGAATTCGATCTCGAAACGTTGGGTGAGTTCGGCCCAGGCTTTGCGTTGACCGAAGCGGGGGTCGGCGCGGTTGCAGTTCCAATCGTCAAAGAATATGTGGCCGCCGGGGCTGACCCAACCGTTTTCGAAGCAGGGCACGAGCGCATCCATGGTCGAGCTGTACATATCGCAATCGACGTGCAGCATGGCGAAGCGGGTGTCTGCCGGGAGCTTCGAAACCGTGTCCGAATACCACCCCGCGTGAATGGCGGTGCGCTCGGCGGGGAGAAATCGGCCGACGGCTTGACCGAGTTGTTCGGCCGAGATGCCGGTACAGCCGCCGGGCTTCCATTCGCCTTTCTGGACGTGGGGCGACTCGGTGTCGGGGGCTTGGGTCGCTTCGGGTAGGCCTTCGAAGCTGTCGAAGAGGTGGAGTTTGCGGGCGGGTTGGTGGGGCACGGTCATTTGGGCCAAGCCCATGGCGAGAACCTGCGCGGTCATGCCGGACATCGTGCCGAACTCGACGATATCGCCGGCGACGCCGCCGCCGGTGACGGACCAGACGCCGATGTGGAGTTGCTGGGTGACGACCTTGGCTTGCTCGTGGATGCCCAAAAAGTTGAGCTGGAGTTGCGGGCGTTGTGGCTGGGGCTGACCGGCCGGATTGGGGTTGGCTTCCATCGGGGCAGCGTACCCGCGTCAGCCAGCGGGCGTGGCTTGGACAAGAGATTCGGTAACGCGTTTCAAAATCGCATCGGGGGTGAGCCCGGTGATCTTTCGTGCGTAGGCCTGGCTGCCGGTGCGGTGTAGGAACACGTCGGGTGTGCCAAGGCGAAGCAGGCCGGCGGAAAGCGGTGCCGTGAGTTCGCGGTCGGCCTTCCACTCGGCAACGGCGGACCCGAAGCCGGTCTGCGTGCTGTGCTCTTCCAGCGTGACAACGAGCCGGCTGCGCGTGAATGCCTGTTCCAACGCGGATGGATCGAGCGGCTTGACCGAGACGCACGAGCGGAGCGCCACGCCGAGGCCTTGTGAACGCAGCCGCTCGGCGGCGTCGATCGCGACGGGTAAAACGGTGCCGCAACTGAGCAGTTCGACGTCGGGTGAATCGGAGCCGTCGGGCATGGTGATCCACGTTGCGGGCTTGAGCGTGGGCACGTCGGCGTGGATCGGCGGTTCGCCTTTTTTGCCAAGGCGGATGTACGTCGGGCCGTCGGTTTTTTGTTTGGCGAGTTCGACACAAGCGGTCACTTCCGGAGGGTCGCCGGGTGTGAGCACGTCCAGGCCCGGGAGCGAGCGGAGCATGCCGATGTCTTCGCAGGAGTGGTGGGTGGAGCCGAGCGTCGCGTAGGACAAGCCGCCGCCGACGCCGGCGACGATCACGGGTTGGTGGTGGTAGCAGAGGTCGACGCGGATCTGCTCGATCACGCGGTAGGTCGTGAAGTTGGCGATCGTGTAACAGACCGGACGGAGGCCGGACATCGCGAGGCCCGACGCGAGCCCGATCATGTTCTGTTCGGCGATGCCAACGTTGTAGAAACGGTTGGGGATGTCGGCCTTGAAGGCGTCGAACATTCGGTTACCGATGTCGGCGGAGAGCAACACGACACGCTCATCACGCTTCGCCCATTCGTACACAGCGTCGCGGAAGGCGTTTCTCATTCGGCGACTCCGAGCAACTGCCTCGCTTGGGCGACTTCGTCGGCATTGGGAATCCGGTAGTGCCAGTTGTTGTCGTCTTCCATGAACGGAACGCCCTTGCCCTTGACGGTGTGCGCGATGACCGCTTTGGGCTTGCCGGATGTGTTGGCGTCGCGGAAGTCGGTGAAGGTCTTAACGAGTTGGTCGAGATCGTGCCCATCGACTTCCACGGCGTCCCAGCCGAAGGCCCGCCACTTTTCGGCGAGGTTCGGAAGATTCAGGATTTCATGACTGCGGCCGGTCGCTTGGAGTTTGTTGTAATCCACGATCGCGCAGAGGTTGTCCAGACCTTTGCCCCACGCGCCGCTCAACGCCGGCGCGGTCATGGCGGCTTCCCAGACGCTGCCTTCGTTGCACTCGCCGTCCGAGAGGCAGACAAACGCCTTGTAGTCGCGGCCTTGGATTTTCGCGGCGAGCGCCATGCCCAGCCCGATCGGCAGGCCGTGCCCGAGTGAGCCGGTGGCGGCTTCCATGCCCGGCACGCAGCCGGGGCTCGGCTGCTCCGCGAGCTCGGCCCCGTCCTCGTTGAAGCGTTCGAGCACGTCGTCGCCGAAAAACCCGAACCGGTGCAGCGTCGCGTATAACGCCGGTGCCGCATGACCCTTGGAAAGGATGAACCGGTCGCGGTCCGGATCGTCGGCCCGCTTCGGATCGATACGAAGCACCGAGCCGTAAAGCGTCGTCGTGATGTCGAGACACGACAACGCCGAGCCCAGGTGCGGGCACTTCTTGGCGTGCGACATCCCGATCACGGTGGCACGGAGTTCGGCGGCGGTTCGCGAAAGATTCATGCCGGACTCCCCTCCCTCTGGAAGGGATTGGGGGAGGGGGAACCCCAAGCGGCTTCGACTTCACGGCATTTTCCAAGCACCCACGCTGCGGCGATATCGGGGTCGGCCAGGACCTGATCGTTCGAGATTCGGATGACCACGATGCCGTGTGATTCAAGGTATGCGGTTCGCTCAGAATCCTCCGTGGCTCGACCTGCATGAGATCGACCATCCACTTCAATCGCCAGTCGCAAAGACGCACAGAAAAAATCCAGGAAATAAGGACCAACGACGTGCTGGCGGCGAAACTTGAATCCGCCACATCGGCGGCTCCGCAGACGGCTCCAAAGTAGACGCTCTGGAACCGTGGCGTCGCGGCGTAGCACGCGAGATCGTTCGAGCTGGTCTCTCTCGAGTTTTGGTCTATTCGATGCCATGACGTGTTCCCCCTCCCCGAGCCCCTCCCAAGGGGAGGGGAGTCAGAAGCCATCACACCGTCGCCGGCTGCTCGGACATCACCTTGACGTTGAAGTACTTCGGGTCGCTCATGCTCTCAGGCAGCTTGCCCGCCTTGAACGCGAAGCACAGGTCGCGCACCGCGTCCTCGATCGTCAGCGCCGGTTCAAACCCCAACTCGGCCGCGACCTTCGAGCTGTTCACGTGGTAGCTCCGGGGGTCGTCGGTCGGCTCGATGCCAATCACAATCTCGCCGAGTTCGGGCATCTCTTGTTCGACGACGCGCTTCACGATGGATGCGATCTCACTCACCGGGTGGTTGGTACTGCCGACGTTCCAAACCTTGGAGGCCACCGTCGCGTCGTCCGCCGCCAGCACCGCCTCGTAGCAGTCCGCCATGTCGTTGATATGCAGGTTCGGGCGAAGCTGGTCTCCGCCGAACACGCGGATCTTCTGGTTGTGGACCGCGTGGTTGGTGAGGATGTTCACGATCACGTCGAGGCGTTGACGGGGGCCGTAGCCGCACACGGTGGCGGGGCGGATCACCACGGGCACGAACTTGTCCGTAGCCTTGCCGAGCAGAATCGGCTCGCACTGGGCTTTAAATCGGCTGTAGTCCGTGAGTGGATTCAGCGGATGGTCTTCGGTGACGTCGGGTTCGTCGGACACGCCGTAGACCGAACTGCTGCTCGCGTAGACGAAGCGTTGGACGCTGGCTTCCACCGCGGCATCGACCAGCGGCTCGAACGCGTCGAGGTTGATCGACTTGCCCAACTCGGGGTCGAGGTCGAACGACGGATCGTTAGAGACGCACGCCAGGTGAATAACCGCGTCGACGCCCTGCATCGCTTGCTTCACCGTGTCGGCGTCGCGCAGGTCGCCTTGGATGAGCGTGAGGTTCTCGTGGTTGGGCAGGACGTCGTCGCCGTACCAGCAAAGATCGAGCACTGTGACCCGGTGGCCGGCCTCGAGCAGCTGCGGCGTAAGCACCGAGCCGACGTAGCCGGCCCCGCCGGTGATGAGGACGTGAGGAAAGCTATCCGAAGATTCGTTCGACATCGTCAAAGTTTACCGGACGAACTTCGACCGCGCCGCGACGCTTGGAACGAGCAAAGATGCATCGCCAAAGAACGCGTTGGCTTACGCGGCTAGCCGCTTCACGTTGGTGATTTGCTTCCACCCTTCGCCTATCTGGAGGTGGGAGGGGCCGGAGGAGGGTGCTTCGAGTTGGCGGGTTACGTCGTAAGCCGGCTTGTCTTCCGGGGGCAGGCTCAGCAGGGTCTCGTCGGTCGCGACGGCGTCGAGCCAGCGGTCGCGGAGTTCGCGGGAGAGGGCGGCCAACGCGGAGTCGTTCTTGCTGGACATCTTCTTCGCCGCCGCCTTCGCCTCTTTCTTCGCCAGCTTGGTCGCCTCGGCCTTGGCCCGCTTCGCCTCCGCCGCGGCCTCGGCCTCTTGCCGCTTCAATTCCTCCCCGCTGGGGGGAAGCGGGGCGAACCGCAAGCCGCCGCGATGAATCTTCGAGCGCTGCGCGTCGGCCTCGGCGTGTTTGGCGTCACGCACCGCTTTGGCCGCCGCCTTCTCTTTCTTGCTCAGCTTCGGCTTCGCGTCGTCGGGTGGAGCCAGTTGCAACAGCGCCCGCCGCTCGACCTCTTCCCGCTCTCGCCGCAACGCCTCAAACAAATCCCCAACCCCCGGAAGAATTTTCGGTTTGGCATCCCGCCAACTGTGTCCCGGGGGAATGGGAAACACCAGCCGCGCTTCGTTCAACGACCCGCCGCCGGTCTGGCCGGGGTACCAATACGGCGTCTCCACATCCCCGGCCCGAATCCGCTTTTGCCAGTAGATGTGGATGCGGTGCCTCTTCACCTTGCCGGTGGGATTCCCCTCCGCGTCGTAAACCGAAAAACGCGTCTCGCGTGACCCGGTCCGAAACGCCAACGCCCGGAACCCGCACGACTCCCAGAATCGGTTCGCCGGAAGATCCTGCGCACACCAACACGAACACAGCTTCACCCCCGTCGGCCACGTGTCCCAAATCCGCCTCAGGAAGTTGGCTGCCACCAACGACCGCCGATGCTCGGGCACCACGTACATCTGCACGATCAGCCCGAGCTCGTCGCGGCTCTGGTACCGGTCCCGCGCAACGCAGTAGCCGATGCGTTTCGCATCGTGGTGGCTGGTGACTAGTGACTGGTGGCTAGTGGGGGCAGAAGCACTGCCCGAATCTGCGTCATCTGTGCAATCTGTGGTTTGCTTGCTTCCGGGGGTCTGCTCGGCAATCCACAAACGTCCTTCGCGGACGTGACCTTCGAGTTCAGATTGGAACCTAAACCCTAGCCCTTCCCGCTCGGCCTTTTGCGCAGCGTCGACCCAGGGCAAGTCCGCCAACGTCCCCGGCCGTACGTCGAAATCTACGGCGGATGTCGGCAGTCGGAGCAGCGGGGCGGCCGTCGCGATTTCCCGCGTTGGCTCGTACGGATCGATGATCTGGAAATTGGACATGGCTCGGAATCTCCGGAAAGAAGCAATTCACCACAGAGGTCGCAGAGGGCCGCAGAGCCGGGCAGGAGAAGATTGAGCCACAGAAGGCACAGAATTCACAGAAGCAAACAATTCAACATGTGTCTTCTGTGCATTCTGTGGCCAACCTGCCCGCCTCTGTGTCTCCGTGTCTCTGTGCTCTCTGTGGTTAAGAAAAAGCCCGACCCGCGGGGAGCGAATCGGGCGAAGAGATTTAGGCAGCTTGCGACAGTCCACCGAAGGTCGGGCCGGTCATGACCGGGGGGCAGGCCGGGCCGGTCTCGAGTTTGCGGTTGAGCCAAGCGGCGGTGAGCCACACTTTTTGACCCACCACGAGATCGCTGGGCAACCAAAAATCGTAGTCGAGCTTGGACTCGGTGGTGAC
>JBCCDN010000031.1:0-24974 GCA_039030755.1 Planctomycetota bacterium
TGCGGCAGCGTCATCCAGAAGGGAGAGCTGTGGCCCGCCATCACGGTCCGCATCGTCAGCAGGAAGTTGTTCACCCCTTGGTAGGGTTCTCCGCCCACGCGCAGGGGACGAGAGCTGCCACCTGCGGTCCATTGCTTGCGCCACGGCAGGACGCCGCGCTCGATGATGCGGATGATTTCGTTTGTGATGACCTCGGAGGCATCGAATTTGGGCGTGCGGGATCGGGCCATGGCTGGCCTCCTTTCGAATGTTTGTGAGAGGGAGTGGTGATCAGATTGACTGACGGGGCCGCGGATCGTTGACGATCCTCGCGCCGAGCCGCTCGACCGTGTCGATGTAGGTGGTCAGCGAGACGCACCTGCCGGCACCTGAAAGGTCAGGATCGACAGATCTGTCCCGCGCCACCCGCGGCAAGTTCGCGAATGCGATAACATCGGTGACGGGTCGGATATCGATGAACGGGGTCCCTCGTGCGACCGCAAGAGCGGCCAAGGGAAAGCGTTCGATCGGCGCGAAAGTCGACACTGTGGTCCAGCCGAGATGAAGGAACGTCCCACCCTCCCCGCAGATCACATGCGCGTTTGGCAATAATGCCGCCTGCCTGAGGTAGCCAAGATCGCGCAGGACGGTCTCGCGCTCGAGTTGCCGCGATAGCGCCGTCTGGCCAGTTCTGCGCAGCTCTCTATGCCGCCACCAGGAGGCGGCGGTTGTGCGGAGCACGCGCAAGACACCTGTTTCCATTAGAATGCCCTTCATTAGGAAAGACAGACCGGAATCCGGTCCGGACCCATCCGAGGGACCCCAAAGGCGATGGCGTCACGCTCGGTCACTTTTCCCGGTGGTTTTCGGGCCGCCGGCGGCACCTGCGGGATCAAGGAATCTGGTAGGCCGGATCTGTGCTTGATCGTCAGCAACCCCGGAACATCTTGTGTGGCCGCGGGCGTGTTCACGAGCAACGCGATCGTCGGCGCTCCGGTCAAGCTCGGCCGACAACATCTGCAGAAACGCGGCGGCGAATCCTTCCGGGGCATCGTCTGCAACAGCGGAAATTCCAATGTCGCGACCGGAGCGCAAGGCGACGCCGACGCCTTGGCGATGTGTCAGGCGGCCGCGGACGCGTTGGGATGCGAAGCCTCGGCCATCCTGCCCGCCAGCACCGGCGTCATCGGCCGTCCGCTGCCCATCGAGAAAATCACCGCGGGCATCCCGTCGATCGCGGAGCAACTCGCCGCCGGCGCACAAGCCGACGCCGACGCCGCGGCCGCGATCCTCACCACCGACCTCGTCGCCAAGCCCGCCGCGCTGCGATCCGACGCGGGCTACACGCTCGGCGGCATCGCCAAAGGCAGCGGCATGATTGCCCCGTCCTTCGCACCGGGCACCAGCTTTGCCACCATGCTGGCGTTCATCACGACCGACGTGAAGCTCACGCCCAGTCAAGCCCAGGCCGCGCTGCAACACGCCGCCGGCCGAAGCTTCGGCAGAATCAGCGTGGACACCGACACCAGCACCAGCGACACCGTGTACCTGCTGGCCAATGGTGATTCCGGGGTGGCTATCGACACCGACGAACAATTCAAAGCGTTCACCCGCGAACTCACCGAACTCTGCAACCACCTCGCCCAACAGATCATCCGCGACGGCGAAGGCGCCACCAAAGTCTTTGCCGTGCATGTCACCCACGCGGCCAACGAAGAGGACGCCGACGCGATCGGCCGGGCGGTGGCCGAGTCGCCGCTGGTCAAGACCGCGGTACACGGCGGCGACCCGAACTGGGGCCGACTCGCCATGGCCGTCGGTAAAGCACGACGCCACGACGGCGTCCCGATCGCGCTCGACCCTCGGAAGCTGGTCTTGAGCATCGGCGACACCGTCGTGTACCGCGACGAGGTGCCGATTCATTTCACGCCGGACGTCGAACAACACCTCGAAGCCGCGATGGCCGGCCCGGACATCTCGTTCACCATCGATCTCAACGCGGGCGACCTCCAAGCCACGTGGTTCGGCTGCGACCTGTCCCGGCAATACGTCACGATCAACGCGGATTACACCACGTAACCACATCAATCTCCAAATAGCCGCACGCATGGCCAGCGTTCATGTGATAGACCGCACTCCAGGTGATACGAGCGGTGGCATCAACCGAAAATGCTCCAAGAAAAAAGCGAACGGTAATGTTTCACGAGTCTCGGCGTGGGTTATTCCCGCTCGCGTCGGAGAGTCGCCAATGCTAAGACGGCCAAGCCTGTAGTGGCCGTTGGCTCGGGCAGCAACGTGATTTTGGTATCGCGAAGCACGTAACTGAACAACCCCGAGACATCGACACCGGGGGGAAACAAGGATGCATCGGTCGGAACAATTTGAAAAGAGCCAATCTCGAACCTCACATCGGTTATGCGGGCATCGAGCAGGTCTTGTCGGGAAAAAGCATCGGTCGGGCTACTGGGTGAGCTGATCGATGAATTGGCATTGTTACCAATCAAAGTGATCCCCGGTCCCTCAAAAGAGTCGCCGGTCGGTACGAAGCTTTGCAGGGCGTTCAGTTGATCGGAATCGAAGGAGGCCACAAGCGTTTGCGGTTCGTCAGAAACCACGATGGGGACGGTGGCAAACTCGAACCGAGTTGTGTTGAAGATTTGCTCACTGGGATCGCTTCCATCCAAGTTCGTGACAACCGCAAAGTCGAGGCTTAGCGTGTACTCAAAGTCGTCGTCGGGAGCGGGCCCACCCGACGATTCACCCTTGGTCGGTATTTCTAAAGTCAACGGTACGGCAATCGATGGCAATGCAAACAACCAAACAGCAACGAATGCCACACAACCCAAAAAAAGCCGGAAGCAGCAGATCATGAGTCAAACTCCGATACAAAGGTGGGGAAGACTAAGTTTAATATATGGCTTTTGCTGCGATCACCAAGACAAACTACGAGTCCTTACGAAGTCAAAGGACGCACCGTTAGCAGAGTGCTTAGCTAACGATCGTGCGGTACTTTTCACGCCCGGGCTAAGTTCTTTGATAAGGGCAAGCGAAACGGACCAACCGTCCGAGCATTACGCGGGTCCGCGCAGAAACGCGAACTGAAAATCAACCCGCGCGAATAATCCCCCGGCATCAAAATGCGGCTTTGCCGCGTGCCCGGATGGGCTTGATCCTGCTCTTGCTCACCAGCGGGATCATGGCCTATGCCGTCCGCCCCGACCGCAAACTCGCGATCGTCAGCGGCGCGGCCGGGCTTCTCGTCTTCATCGTGATGGCAGTGCTGAGTTGAGCTCGAATTACGCCGATCGGCTGCGCATTGCATCTTCTCCGCTCACGCATATCGACTTGTTCTAGCGACGCTGTCGTGCGAGGACCAAGGAACCGATCAACCCCAACAGCGCGGCCGGCTCGGGGACCGTCGCGCCGCGGAAATCCGGCGGTGCGGTGTCGCCCCAGCCGTTGAGCACGCGATTGAGTTCATTCTGGCTGACCAGATTGTCGGGATAATCCGCGACCCAACCCGTAAAAGACTCAGGACCATCGTTATAGGAGGGTTCGCCCCAATTGTTCAACACCAGATTGAGGTCACCCTGTCCGACCTGGCCGTTGCCGTCGAAATCGCCGGGTAACGGGAGGAAGGTGCCATTGCCGAATGCAATTCGAAAAATCGGTGAGATGTTTTCATTCGCCGAGCCTAAATATTGCAGGACCCCTTGGGCGGCGGGTAGGTCGCCTTGGCCGTTGGAGATCGACAATCGCGCGATGAGGAAATCATTCTGGTCTGCGATGAAGTCCGAGCCATTAGGGTTGTACTGCGCCTGAATCCGCGTGTTGCTGGTTACGAGATCGGTGAGAGACCCATCGATCCCGAATGGCCCACCACCCCCACCGACGTTCAGCGTGCCGACCGTCGTTTGAGACGTCGCTCCCCCTTGGGCGAGGAAGGTGTCGAATTCTAGTTTCGGAAAAACCGAAAAAAACGCAAGATTTGGCGGGCTGTCGGTACCGATGGGTGATTGAAAAAACTCGCCTTCGTCGAGCACCGCGAGCATCTGCGAGCCCCCGTATTCGCCCACAATGTCGATGAAGAAATCAAAGGTGTTGTATCCCGCCAGGGCAGGCACGGAGGAGTTGTCCACCTCGGCCACCGACAATCTGGTGACCTGCGCAGCCGCCGGGCGTGGGCCGGTGAAACCGATCCAAGTGAAGGCGGTCAAGAGAAGGACGGCGGATGTGCGGCGGCAATGCATCAGAGACTCCGGAAAGGTGGGTGGCGATCAAACTCATCGTACCGTGCCAAGTGTTAAACCCCGCATGAAAACAGCCTTCTCATGGATGACGCGACGTCGATCCGTCGCTGGATTGAGGTCACGGGATCGACGGCCTCGATCAATGCGTGGGCGTCCTCCTGGGTGAGCGTTCCGCGAGCCACCAGCCTTTTCACCAGCATCGTCGCAAACACTTAGAGCTCTTGGTTCTCACGTTCCAAGCGGACGAGCCGCTGCTCGGTGGTGACCAGGTCCCGATGCGCCTGCTGCAGCCGCCGCCGGAGGTGTCCGAGGTCTTGTTCGACATCCCCGATGTCCAGCCGATTTCCGATATCGCCCAACAACAACGTGCGTGCCCAGCCCATGATCGCGCCTCCAAGCCAAGAGTTTTCAGACGAATAGTTTTCGAAGTCATGATCGTACCGCTGCCTCGTTCCCGAAGCCGCGCATCACCTTCTGTAGAATCCCAGCCATGGCTGAGTACCCCACTCCACGATCCTCCGTGACGTGGGCTTGGGTTGCGGTTCGGCACACATCGCCGAAGACGGCGAGGTGTGGCACCCGGCACACGTCACGGAGGACCGTGAAGTGTGGCATTCGGCTATGTGCATTTTTACAGGTGTATTAACCGGGGATAGGGCACATGGCTCGGTTTTAATCAAAAGTTTCTGGAGGTACTTCGTCGGGAAAGATTTGGGCGAATGCTTGCGGGCTGAGTTCTTTGAGCTTCGCTCTGAAACGTTCTTCTTCACTAAGCCGTTGCGTTGCTTCCGCCTCGGTCAGCGGGCGACTGGCGATCTTGATATCGCGCAATCGGAAGGTATAGCCGTGGAACCCCTCACCGTCGCTGGGCAGGTTGAGGTCAACCCACCAGACCTGGAAAACAAAACCCCGGTAGCCATGCCATCGGGTCATGGACCCGAGCACGGTGCCCGGGGGGACCACGCCGGTCTCCGCGATTTGCTGGTAACGATCGAACGTTGCGTCATCGATGTCCGGCCCGAGATCTGGAATCCATCCACGGATCGCCGCGACCACCTCGTCCACCGTGATGGGCGGTTGGCCTTGGCCCGTGGGGTCGTCGGCGGCTTTAGCGTTGAATGCTTCGACCATGGCAGCGAGCGAAACGTCGGCGGAAGCGCCGGTCGCGGTTTGCGACTCGAGACCGTCATGACCCGGGGCGACAATCCGGATGCTTGTCGAAGGTAGGCCCGCGACAGGTTCGGGTGGCGGGTGGCACGCCCGTACTTGGTCTGCCGTCTCTGCCATAACCGCGTCCATCGCTGTATGCACGAAATGCGCGATTTGCTCATCATCGAGCGTAGGTTCAGCCGTGACCAGGCACGGCATTGTGACGCAGGCCCAAACAAAAACAATCCGGCCGAGGTGGGTCGTTAAATGCATGTTGGATTGCTTCGGAGAAAAGGTTTGTTTAGCTAAAGAATACTCGCAGCTAATTTTACTGAAATCCCTGCCCGTCTCTTGTGACGGTTTGCTTGTTTCCCGTTGGCGGCTGTTCATTTTCCGACCATTCTAATTGGTCTCGCGCGAAAACTTGCTTGTTTCGCTTCGTGACTTGCTTGTTGTTGGCGGATTCCGGCGGGTTTCTCGGAGATACTTGCTTGTTTCGGCGAAATACCTGTTTGTTTCGGAGCAATTTTGGCTAGTTTGGGCGAGTGTTCGGTTGGTTTCGGTGGACCGATCGTGGTTGAAGCGCTGGCAACGCGGGTTGGTGGCGAAGTGGCGTCACGCCGAGGCCGATAAGTGGGTGGGCGGCGAACCCTCAAATTCAGGCGCCGCTTCCGGGGGTCAATGGGGCAGGCGTATGGCCGGGTGCCACACTTCACGGTCCTCCGTGACGTGTGATTGGGTTGCGGTTCGGCACACTTCACCGAAGACGGTGAGGTGTGGCACCCAGCCGTCTTCGGCGATGTTTGCTTCGGGAGACGATAGCGGCGCGGCTCGGGCCGGCGGATGTTGGACGGATTCCCGGGGGGGCGTTTGGGAATCCCTTGAAGGTCGTGCGGGTTCCCTGGGGGTTCATGGGAGTTCCCGTTGTTTCGATGCGGGTTCCCCTCAAGCTCTCGCGATCTCCCTGGGGTCGGATGGGAATTCCCTTTGAGTTCGAGGGTGTTCCCTTTGAGATGGGGCGGACTCCCTTGGGTTTGAGGGGAGTTCCCTTGCCCCCCGGAAGGAAACCACCGTTAACGTTATCGCACCCGGCAACGGCGATTTTCGAGGCGATGGGGCGGTCTTGTGACTTCCGGGGGGCTGCGGGGGGCGGGGCGCTTCACTTCCGGGGGTGGGTGGGCGATGAAGGTGGTGATGCCCGGTGGTTGTTTTGGCTGACGTTTGTTGGCCGGCCGCGGGGCGAAGCACGGTGTTCTTCCAAGGTCTCCCCGCGTCGCGTCCCGGCTTGTTTCGGGGGACGGATCGCTTGAGGCTGCGGGGGACGCTGGATCCTGAAGCGGATCGAAAGGATTGATGTTGTATGCCCAATGAAAATTTTATTCCGTCTCGTGAAGACCAGCTGGCGATTTGGACCGGTTTGGTCTACTCCAAATTGACCGAAAACCCCACCGACTTCGGCGTGACTGAGGATCAGGTGATCCCGTTTGCGACGGCGCAGGAGGCGTTTGCGGCGGCGTTCGCGCTGACGTCGGACCCGGCGACCAAGACGAAGATCACGGTGGCCGATAAGAACACGAAGAAGGAGGCCATGATCGCGGCCGTGCGTCCTTTGATTCAGACGATCCAGAATTCGCCGGTGATGACCGATGCGAAGCGTGAGGAATTGGAGATCCCCGTGCGGGATCGAACGCCCACGCCGGTGCCGGCCCCGGGTAGTGCGCCGATCATCGAGGTGACGAAGATCGATGGGCGGACGCTGCACCTGAAGTTCAAGTCTGCCGAAGGCGGACGGGGCAAGGCGGAGTACGCGCAGGGCCTGACGATTTTCAGTCACGTGGGCAGCGAGCCGCCGGCGGATATCGGGACATGGAAGTTCGAGGGTAGCGTCACGACCACGGAAACCAAGGTCGTGTTCCCCACGAGCGTGGCCCCGGGCAGCCAGGTGTGGCTGACGGCGTTTTGGTTCAACCGCAAGGCCGAGTCCGGCCCGGCCGCGACGCCGATCGCGGCGGGCATCGGCTACGGCGGATTGAGCCAGGCGGCGTAGCGCCGGATTTCGAAAGCCTCCGGCACGAAGGTCCTTCAAGAGACCACTCAACAAGCCCCGCCAGCGATGGCGGGGCTTTGTCGTGGAGGTGTGGTTTGATTTGTAAACGCTCAGCGTGATCGGCGGCGTAGGAGCAGGACGCCAGGGATCAAGACGCCGAGCAGGGCGGGTTCGGGGGTGCTGAGCACGGTCGTGTCGGCGAGGAGAAATGCGGAGTTGCCGTATTTGTGGCCGTCGGTGAACATCACGGAAACATCGCGACCTTGAGACACAAGGTGATTCCTCGTGCCATTTCGTACGAGCGTGCCGCGCCAGTCTTGGGTGTTCAAGTCGTGATGCCAAACGCTTCTTAATGGATATTGATCGTTCGCGAACCAAGCTGGATCGTAAAATTTGTATCGGTTGAAGAAGGCGAAGTTCGTGGGTATCTGCAGTGCGTCTTGCCACGCGTTCGAGAGGTCGTCGTTCGTGTTGAAGAGTGACGGAAGCATCGGTTGGTGCTCGAAGGCGGGGGGCTCGGACTGGATTGGCGGATCCACGTTGGGGTGTTCGTTGGATTCGACGACGTGGCCGGCTTCGATGGCGAAGTGGGTGTTAGTGTCAAACTTGACCGAGTGGTAACCGTCTTCGGTGAGGGTGAAGAAGCGGAAGGAGCCGTCGGCGTCGGGGGTGAGGGCGAGGCGAAAGACGCGGAAGTCGGTTTGGTCGTGGATGAGCGCAGCCCCGGGGCCGCCCCAGGTGAGCGCGAGTTGCGTCGGCGTGTCGAGGATGCCGGGTTGGAACGGATCGATGTTGACCGGGCCGCCGATGGGGAAAGGTTGGCCGAAGTCGGTCTGGAAGTCCGCGCCGTTGGCGTGGTAGGTGTCGGCGGTGATGCTGGGGATGAGGTCAGCGATGGCGGGTGAAGCGGGGGCGGCGAAAGCAGTGCTTTGGTAGGGGTGGTGATAAATGGAGCCGGCGTCGAGTTCGACGAGGAGTTGCGAGCCGTGGTAGCTGCCGTCGAAGCTGAGTTGAAGATCGTTGAGGATGAGTGGCTCGCCTGCGTGCGAATCGGCCGACGTGTGGGTCACGCGGAAGTCGGTGACGGTCGCGCTCGAGGACGCGGCGACCGCGAAAGCAAAGCAAGCCATCGCGATCGGCGAGTCACGGATCACGGCAAGGACGGACGTCAACATGTAGGAACCCCGATGGAACCGGCAAACGATGGCTTGAACTGAAATTATCTTACCAACGGGGCGCGGGATTGTGGATGACATCCAGACACTTCACAGAAAATTAAGGGCTGGGCTCGGGTTCACGAGCGGCGGGGCGGGGCGGGGCGGGGTTGCGGGGCGGGGTTGCGGGGCGAGGCCGGAACGGTCGCGCGGGAGATGCGACATACTGCGGCGATGGTCGAGGCGCAAGGCGACGGTCGGCGTGTGGCGGGGAAGCGTGGAAATGCGGGGAGCTATCGCGTGGGCGTGGACACGGGGGGGACGTTTACGGATGTGGTGTTGTGTGCGCCCGATGGTGTGATGGTTGCAACGCACAAGTTGCCGTCGACGCCGAGCGATCCGAGCGTGGCGGTGCTTTCGGGGATCGAAGCGCTGCTGGGGAAGTACGCGGCGGCTTCGGGGGTGACGTTGTCGCGCGAGGATGTGGAGGTGGTCCACGGCTCGACGGTGGCGACGAATGCGCTGATCGAGATGGTGCAGCGGCAGGACGCCGGGGTGGTGTTGGTGACGACGGCGGGGTTTGAGGATGTGCTTTTTTTGGGTCGGCAGCATCGGCCGGACTTGTATGCGTTGGTGCCACGTCGGGCGGGGGTGCCGGTGTTGCGGGAGCGGTGCGTGGGGGTTGTGGAGCGGATGGCGTTTGATGGGGAGGTGTTGGAGGCGTTGGCGGAGGACGAGGTGGAGCGGGTGGTGGAGCGGGTGGTGGCGTTGAAGCCGAGTGCGGTTGCGTTGTGTTTGTTGCACGCCTATGCGAATGGGGCGCACGAAGCGCGGTTGGCGGCGGCGCTTAGGGATGCACTTCCGGGTGAGGTGGGGGTGACGGTGAGTGGTGAGTTGCTGCCGGTGCGTCGGGAGTTTGAGCGGGCGGCGTGTTGTGTGGTGAACGCGGCGGTGGGGCCGGCGATGCGGGGGTATTTGGGTCGGCTGGATGCGGCGTTAGGGGCGGGGCTTTCGGTGATGGGTTCGCACGGGGGGACGATGTCGGTGGGGGAGGCGGTGCGTGAGCCGGTGCGGACGATGTTGTCGGGGCCGGCGGGGGGCGTGGCGGGGGTGCGGGGGGTGGTTGGCGATGCGCTTGAGGAGCTTGGTGGTGAAACCCTCGCGGGGTTGATCACGCTGGACATGGGGGGGACGAGCACGGATGTGTGTTTGATCGATGTCTCCGGAGGAAGTTCGGTGGGGGCGGCGGGTGGCGCGACGTTGAGTACGGATCACGAGGCGGCGGGGTTGCCGGTGGCGATGCCGATGGTGGATGTGCACGCGATTGGTGCGGGGGGTGGGTCGATCGCTTGGGTCGATGGGGGCGGTGCGTTGCGGGTGGGGCCGCGGTCGGCGGGGGCGGAGCCGGGGCCGGCGGCTTACGGGAAGCAGGGCAGGACGCGGGGCGGTCGCGGGCGGGATGCATTGGCGTGCGACGGGTGGTGGCCGACGGTGACGGATGCGCACGTGGTGTTGGGGCATGTGGATGTGGCCTCGGGTGTGGGCGGGTTGACGCTGAATGGGGACGAAGCGCGGGCGGCGATTGCGGCATTGGCGGATCGATTGAGCGTGTCTGCGGAGGATGCGGCCCGCGGGGTGATTGACGTGGCGGATGCGGCGATGGCGCGGGCGGTGCAGCGGGTGTCGCTGGCGCGGGGACACGACCCGCGCGACTTTGCGCTCGTGGCGTTTGGCGGGGCGGGGGGTCTGCACGCGTGCGGCGTGGCGGCGCGTTTGGGGATGACGCGGGTGTTGGTGCCGGCGTCGCCGGGGCTGATGTGTGCGGCGGGGATGCTGAGCGCGCCGCGGCGAAGGACGGCCGAGCGGACGGTGGGTTACGCCGTCGAGGCTGGGGCGATGCCTGAGGTTCGCGTGAAGACCGCGGCGAAGCTGCGCGAGACCCATGCGGCGTTGATGCGGGCGTGCGGGTCGTCGTCCGCGGAGGCGTCGGTTCGTTTGACGCTTGATGCGCGGTATGCCGACCAGACGCACACGCTGGAAGTCGACGCCGCGGCGGTGTTGGACCGTGCGTGTGCACACGATGCGCTGCGCGAAGCCTTTCACGCAGAGCACCGGCGGCGGTTTGGATGGATGCTGCGTGAGCGGGCGGTGGTGTGGAGCGCGTCGCGTTGTGTGGCTGACGTTCAAACGGCAACGGGACCTGGATACACACATCACAACACCCGGCGGGCTGGCTTCACGACGGGCGACACCTTCCTTGGCCCGCTGACAGTTACCGAAACCGATGCCACGACGCGCGTGCCCGCAGGGTGGTCAGGCCGCGTGGCTTCGGGGGGTACGCTTTGCCTGGAAGCGGAGGGGCAGGCGAGCGACTTGGTGTCATCCGAAGCGCGAAACGAGGTCTCTCCAACAGCCGACGTCAGTCCGATCGAACTCGAGGTGTTTCAGCAGCTTTACGCGGCAGCGGCCGAGGAGATGGGCGAGACGCTGATGCGTTGCGCAAGCAGCCCAAATATCACCGAACGGCTGGACTATTCGTGCGCGGTGTTCGATGCGGAGGGCGCGATGGTGGCACAGGCGGCACATATCCCGGTGCACCTAGGCTCGGCCCCGGCGTCGGTGCGTGCGGTGATCACGGTGTTCCCAACGGAAGGCCCGCAAGCGATGCGGCGCGGCGATCGCTTTTTTCTCAATGATCCGTTTGCCGGTGGAACGCATCTTCCGGACGTCACGGTCGTGGCTCCGGTTTTCTTCGGTAGCGAGCAGCGGCCGGTTTTTTTTGTGGCCGCGCGGGCGCACCATGCGGACGTCGGCGGACGGGAGCCGGGGTCCATGGGTTTGTCGACGCGGATCGAAGAGGAAGGCGTTCGATTCGGGCCGACGCGATGGAGTGACGACGCCGTTCGTCGTTTTGCTGACGGGAGTCGGACGCCGGCCGAGCGTCATGCAGATTTGCTTGCTCAGGCCGCTGCGGTGGATTCGGGCGTCGAGCGACTTATGCGGCTTGCCGATGCGAACGGTACTTCTCGCCTTCTTGCTGCCGCGGCGGCGTTGCTTGAACACGCCAGACGCTTGACCGCTGAGCCGCTGGCGGCGCTACCGGCCGGGCGGTTTACGTATGAAGATGTGCTCGACGACGACGGGTTGCCTTCGGATCGCGATGGTCCAACGAATATCGGGATCCGTTGCACGCTCACGGTCGAATGCGGGGCGTTGCCGGTTTTTGATTTTTCGGACTGCGATGATCAAGTCGCCGGGCCGATGAACGCGACGCGATCGATCGTCGAGTCGGCCGTGCTTTACAGCTTGCGTCTGGCTTTGGGTACGGAACTGCCGAGCAACTCGGGGGTCCTGGACGCGGTTCGGATCGTGACGCGGCCCGGCTCGGTCGTCGATGCGAAGCCGCCCGCGGCGGTGGCGGGCGGGAACGTGGAAACCTCACAGCGTCTGGTGGATGTGATTTTGGGTCTGCTTGATCAAGCGATGCCCGGTCGACTCCCGGCCGACTCGTGCGGTTCGATGAACAACGTTGTGATCGGTTCGTGTGACGTCGATCAAGATCGGTTTGCGTATTACGAAACGCTGGCCGGCGGCGCGGGGGCCGGCCCCGGTTTGCCGGGCGGCGACGCTATCCATACGCATATGACCAACACACGGAACACGCCGGTCGAAGCGTTGGAAGCCCGCTTTCCCTTGCGGATCACGCGATACCTGTTGCGTCAAGATTCCGGCGGAGCGGGTCAAGCCCGGGGGGGACTTGGCGTCGTGCGTGACTATCTCTTTCTACGCGACGCGCGTCTGACTCTGCTTCTGGAACGTCGTCGGCTTGGCCCGTCGGGCCGCGGCGGAGGCGGTCGCGGCGCAACGGGCACTCAACGGCTACGTCGAGCCAGCGGTGAGGTGATCGAACTGCCGGGTAAGTGCGCGATTGATATTCAGGCCGGCGATACGCTCGAACTCGAGACGCCCGGCGGTGCGGGGTACGGCTTGGCGGAATGAATCGCTGGACCGCGCATCGGGCGCGCGTTAGGCTCGGGTTTGAAAGTCGACCTCTCAACAATTCGCACAGGGAGCGAACCATGCAGATGACGATCGATTGCCCGCGATGCGGGACGCCGTTGCTTGTGCCCGAAACCGCAGCAGGGCGTAAAGCGCGTTGCACATCTTGCGATGTCAAATTTGTCATTCCCTCGGCCGAGGAAATGTTGGACATGACGGTCTCGCACATGGTGCTTGAAGAATTGACCATGCGGCGTGGCGAGTCCGACCTACCCGAAGACGAAGACCTCGAAGTCGTCGATGAACCGGACCTCAAGGAAGACCCCGCGCTTGGGGATGCCGACGCTGATTTCCCGCGGACGACCGCAGAAGCCGAGGCAAAAACCAACCCGCAGGAGGGCACGGTGTTGGGGATCGCGGTGGCGGCCGAGGTCAACGACCGCAGCGCGGTCATGACGCACGACGAAATCATGGCTGGTAGCGACGAACCTGACGAAACGACGGTGCCCAGCAGCGATGCACAGATCGTGGGCGGCGACAACCGTTCGTCGGCTTATCCTCAGGCCTTGCTTCCCAAAGAAGCACGTCCGTATCTGGTGGTCCGCGAAGTTTCGACCGACGGCGTGACCATCGCGTTCGCCGCCCAGTGGCTGAGAAACGAGGTGTTCCGCTGCTCGTTACCGATGCGTTGCTGTGCCTCGGGAGCGAGCCTGAACGTCAACCAAAAACTTGCTGCCCGACCCATGATTTTTGTGAACCGGACGACGACGGGTGAAGACCGCGCCCGCGCTTTGGAACTCAAGTACGAGACCGACAGCGTCGGCCAACGCACACCCCGCGAGCTGGTTCGTGAAATCGGCCGCATGAGCGACCTCACCCAGCCATACGATCTGCCGATGTTGTATTACGTCCAAGCGGGGAGGCCGGTGGACGCGATGATCTGTCGTGCACAACAAAACACCGATGGTCAGGAGGCCTGTGAAGTGCGTGTGCCCAACGGGCAGGTTGCGATCCAATGGCTCGAACGCGTGAACGGCCGGTGTGGACCTGAATATGCTCAGCTTCGTACCGATGTCGCGCACTTGAGCAGCGATGCTTGGTCGCAGTTGCCCATCAACGTCCGCCAACGCCTCGAGCCATGGACACGGTTTCAGCGCGGCGAAAAGTTCCTGCTCTACCTCAACGACCCGGACTTCAGCAGCAACGACGCGGGCCTCGCCGGCGTGGTCATCACGGACCAACGGCTGATCTATCACAAGTACCGGCGTCTGCGCAGCGTCGCGCTTCAGCAGGACGCCACCTTGCACGTTCGGCCTGACCCGACCACGCGCGTCGTCCGACTGACTTTGGAGAGTGCTGGCCGCATGGCTCGGGCCGGGAAGATCCACCGAACCGATATGCCGAAGCTCATCGAATGTCTCAGCGACGCCCGGCTTCGTGTCATGGTTGGCGGCGGTTGAGGATTTCACATCGGACGGTATTGCCAAGCGGGTTTACTTCCGGCTGTCACCGTGTCACCATGCCGGGTCGCAACGGTTGGCCGCGTAGCCCAATTGGCAGAGGCAGCGGATTTAAAATCCGTCCAGTGCGGGTTCGAGTCCCGCCGCGGCTACTCAATGAATTCTAATTTTGGTTCCCTCCATCTCCTTGCATGCGGTGCGTCTGACGGCGGCGGCGTATTCGGAGATGGCTTACAGATTGTGGTTTGCGACGATGTTGGCGAACCCTGTCAATGGCCTTGATCAAACGCTAAGGCGAGCGTGCGACACCGTATCTCTCACACTCTCTTTCGTTTGCCATTCGCTTACGGACCACCCGTTCGCAAGACGCTGTGTATTCGAACTCGGCCGTTGGGCTTAGACTCAGCCCGGCCCGTTTTTCACCACCGCCGTTCTCGGAGCTTCCCGGCATGCCCGACCCCGACTTTTCCGCCGACCTGACCGAGGCCGTAGCTTCAGAGCCCGGATGGCATCGCCACGCCGTCGCGCCCGCCGCCTTTGTGATCGTGCTGCTTGCCGGCTTGCTGGGGGGCTGGTACATCGCGCCGACCTGGATCGTGCAAGACCGCATCCTAGACACGGAGGTGGACGACACCGGGCAAGCCTTTACCATCGAACGCGGCAGCCCGGTGTACCTCGACGACGCCGTGCCTATCGCGGAGACCGTGGTCTCGGTCGAAGTCCTCTCCGAACTTCCCCTCGACGATCAGGCCGACGCGGTCACGACGCAGCGGGTCGTGATTGATCGTCCGGATGGATCGACGCAATTCGCGGAATTACGGGCGACGCGCCATTGGGGCTTGTGGTCGTTGCTGCCGGCCGGCGCGGCGATCGGCCTGTGTTTGCTGACACGCGAGCCGATCGCGTCGCTGTTCGGCGGGGTCGTCGCGGGAGCATTGCTGCTACGGCTTTACGACCTACCCGGCGACGTCTTTATGCCCACGCTGGCCACCGAGTCGGTCGCCGAGGTGGTGCTGCTGTACGGCGGATTACTCGGCGGGCTCTTGGGTATCTGGTCACGCACCGGTTCGGCCCGCGCGTTTGCCGAATGGGCCGCCCGCACCTTCGTCCGCGGGCCTCGCTCCGCCAAACTCGTCGGCTGGGCGTTGGGCGTCACCTTCTTTCAGGGCGGCACCATCTCCACCGTGATGGTCGGCACCACCGTTCGTCCGCTCGCCGACCGCGAAAACGTCAGCCACGAAGAATTGTCCTACATCGTCGACTCGACCGCCTCGCCCATCGCGGCAGTGATCGCGCTTAACGCTTGGCCCGCTTACGTCCAAGCGCTCATCTTTGTGCCCGGCGTCGCTTTCCTCGCCACCGAGCAGGACCGCCTCGCGTTTTTCTTCTCGTCGATCCCGCTGAGCTTCTACGGCATCTTCGCGGTGCTCGGCACCTTCCTGCTCTGCGTCGACAAAGCGCCGATCCTCGGGTCGCGTTTCCGTCGGGCCATCCGCCGCGCCCGAGAGACCGGCGAACTCAACGCCCCCGGCTCGGCCCCGCTGTCGGCCCGCGAACTCGACGAAGACCAGCCCCCCGACGGGTTTGTCCCGACCATGTGGGGGTTCCTCCTGCCGCTGTTCCTCATCATCGGCATCGCGCTTAGCACCTTTTTCCTCAACGGCTCGCCCGATGTGGTCACCGCCTTCGCCGTCGCCTTCCTCGTCGCCAGCGTGATCGCACTGGCCCGCGGCATGACGCTCGTCCAACTCGTCGACGGCATGACCCAGGGCATCAAGGGCGTGCTCGTGGCCACGATCATCCTCGTCTTCGCCATCACCCTCGGTAACGTCAGCAAAGACGCCGGCGGGGGGGCGTACCTCGTCTCGCTCTTGGGGGACGCCTTGCCCTATTGGCTGCTGCCAATCTGCCTGCTGTTGCTGACGATGCTGATTTCGTTTTCGACCGGGACCAGCTGGGGCACCTACGCCGTGGCCTTTCCGCTAGGGCTGCCGCTCGCTTGGGCGATCGCGCAAGGGCAAGACCTCGAACACGCCAGGCTTTACATGATGGTCTGCTTCGCGACGATCCTCAACGGCTCGCTCTACGGCGACCAGTGCTCCCCGATCTCCGACACCACCGTGCTGAGCTCGATGGTCTCTGGTGCCGATTTGATGGACCACGTGCGTACACAGATCGTGCCCGCCACCGCCGCTATGACCCTCGCAGCAAGTTGTTGGACGCTGCTCGCTTGGTTCGCGGCGTGACTTGGACTCAGGAATGTTTGGCGAATGAGCCTGAGTCGGTATCCCGGGGTTCTTGATTGATGTGTTTGCCGCTTGCGACGTAAGCCTGACCTTCCCCCACGCCCAATTGCTTACAAGCCTGAGCCACCGTGCGGCCTTGGCTCAGCAGCGCCTCCGCTTCACCCAACTAGTTGACCAGCTCGTCGGCCGTATGAAGCTTCCGACTCATCGATGACCAATCCTGTCTGAAGACGTCTAGGACCTGCGAAGTCTCCCATAAGATCTGGAATCGATTCAGAGGGAAAGGTCAAGGAAGTCATTCCGCTGCGTGGTTAGGGACATTCGACATCGTTCCTCATCAGCCCGGCCGGTCTTCTCGATTGGTCCGGTCTTTCCTCTTGCCTTGGAAGTCAAAAACGCGCTCTTGCGGTTTTTACGCGGCGGTCCAAGCTTTATATTTCGGGGACGCGCATCGAGATGCGCCGTCAGCGCTATTCGGTTCGCGCTGGGTTGAGGCCCATGACGGCACGGCCATGGAGCGCGGTCTCGGCCAGCGCGTGATGCACCCGGCTATCGGGTGTTCTGGTCATGAACGCAACGCCGATACGCACGCGGCATGCTTCCGGCCATGGTTCACGACGCTGCGTTGTCGGCCAGCTCAGAGCGGCGGGCGGTCTGGACTTGCTCCACGCGTTCGGCGAGTCGGCGTGCGAAGCGATCGACGCGGCTGGGGGTGGCGATCACTTCGACCTCGCGGGACATCGAGCCGTATTCGAACCGCAGCTTGGTTTTCTTGCACACCGCGTACCAGCCCAGGATCACCAGCGACACGGCGACGAGCACGACCGCAAAGCCGCGGATGATCGAGTCATCGATCAACCCGAGTGCCGCGCCCGGCAGCGTGAGGACCAGGAAGGTCACGGCCATCCTCCCCGCGGGGAACCGCCGGTGCATCGTCATCCGATAAAGCTGTCGATACGGGACCCTTCGAACCCGGCTGGAGCTGCCGCGCGACTCGAGCACGACCAACGCTTCGTCGTCGAGGACGAGGCCTTGCCGAACGATCAAAGACGCCGTGGTTAGGTCAGCGGGCATCGACAGCTCCACAGTCGAGGGCACGCATGGTTCAGAAACCTCCGGTTGCCGCGCCGACGATGGCCAACACCAAGCCGAACAACACAAGCACCCCCACGATGGCGTAGAGCGTGGCGAGCAACGGCGTCGTCCACTCTCCAGTGGCCTTGGCGTAGAGCTGGCTTTCCTTGACGAGCTTGACGTGCCGCGAGAAATACCAGGCGCCCGCGGGCAAGAGAACCAGGGGCGCAATCCCCGTCCAACTCAACACGATCGAAAGGGCGAGGCAGGATCCCGCGCCGTAGTCCGGCCGGGGCAGCGTCCGCTCGAAGATGTCGCCCTTGCCCATGCGTTCCAGGCCGCCGCTGTTGATGAACTCGGTGCTGTAGGTCTTACCGCCGATTGGTACGGCGCATAGCGAGCAGATGTAGCTCCCGGTGCCGTCGCAGATCGTGTCCGCGCGCTTGCCGGGATGGAAGGCGCACGACACGTCATCGGGCATCGCGGCTTTGGCTTCGTCCACCAGTTCGAGGGGTGGTTCAAACTCCAGAATGCCGACCGTGGCTTTGCACGCCTGGCACTTGGTGGGCCAAGCAGGAGACTTGGAAAATATGCTCCGACAGTTCGGGCAACGCACATCGTCCGCAACGCGGGTTCCAGTGACCGAAACGGTGGGCAAGCGAATCACTCCCGGCGGGCAGGGTCTTGGGGTCCGACGTCAAGCATCCAGTATTAGGTGTCGAGCATGATGACGCGGGTGCCGCCGGCCATGTCGTGGATCGCCCGCTTGTGGCGGGTTACGAGCACCGTGATGCAATTGGCCAGCACGTAGACGCCGATCAGAACGCCCAGGATGTCGTAGGGCGCGATGGTCTCGAAGTCGCCAAAGAAGGCCGAGCCGAAGATCACCACCAGCAGAGACGGGATGGTCTGGATGCCGTTGTACATGAAGCCGCGCATCATCGACGTACCGAAAGTGATGTCCGAGCCGTCGAGGTTGACCACCTTGATCTTGCCCGCCATCTTGCCGACCGTTTGGCCGCGTGACGCGTGCATGATCACGAAGTACGAAAACCCGATCATGCCGGCGAGGAATTCGATGCCGCCGTAAACCCGGGCGTTGAGGGAATTCGTGATACCGGCCGCAGCGCCCATCGCCGCGCCAATCACTAGGCCCATCAGCCCGATCAGCAAGCCGTCCAGGAAAGCGCAGCCAAATCGCCGTAGCGACGTCGGGGCTTCGAACTCTCCGTCGACCGCCTGACCCGTGCTCAGACGTTCGAGCAGGATCTGTTTGCCGCGAGCCGACACCCGCTTGCCTTGCAGCACCACGGTCTCGTCGGCCGGCACGAGATCGTTGGTGACCTCACAGCGAACCATCTCTACGCTCTCGGGCGAAGCGCCCTTCGATTGGTCGTAACCCGGTAAATTTTCCATGCGGCTCCCGTACAGAGAAATATATTTATGCCTTGCCGACTCTAAGCCATTGTCGAAGGCTTGGCCAGCGCAGGGCGCTGATTTTTCGACGCAGGGGGCAATCAGTTGCGACGCGGATCCCGCACCACCAACGCGAGGTTGAGCACGGCCTGTTCGTCGCTGAGGTGTTCGGCTTCGGGGAGCGCAAAACGCTGTGAAAAATAGGTGTTCGCTTCCGCGAAAAGTTTGGCGCGGACCGCCGGCTCAAGCTGGTCCCGCCGCTGCACCAAGTCCATCAACAGGTCCCGTTCCTCCCGGTTGACCCGGGCGAGGATGCGTCGGCGGATTGAGGTGTCGGCCTCGAACGAATTGGCGCGTTGGCCCGCTTCGAACATCGCCTTGGGCAACTCGGCTTTGATGTCGCGGACCACGAGCGTGCCTGCGAGGAGATCGCCGAGTCGCCGTCGATACGGGTCGATCCATGCGACGGTCCCGCCGACCGCCATCGTGAACGGAAGCGAGTCGATCGGTCGCAGCAGGTTCCGCAGCAGGAGATCGCCCGCGTCGAGCCGAGCCCCGGTCGCCGACACCACCCGGAGCTTCATGGCACGTTTGCCCGGTGTCTGCCCGGACCATCGCCACTCGAGCAGCGTGAAATATCCGAAATCCAACACCAAGAGCACGACCAGCCAAAGCCCGATGCCGACGTCCCCGAGCCCGAACAACGCGGACGCCGCGGCGATCCGTAGCAGCATCACCAGCAACTGATCCAATAGCCACGCGATAGCTCGGGTCGGCAGCTCGGCGGGACGCCGATAGAACGTGACCCGCTCGGGCGTCGTGATCGCAAAGCGAGGCAGGATGCCGTTGGCGGTGGCCATCGTATGGATCATCGAACGGCATGTTGGCGCGGCGGGCGCGAGGCGTCAAGATGTCACCGTTGGACCTTAACCGTTTCATTCAGATCCGTCGGCCGCGGTGGCAGCGTTTGGAAGCCCTGCTGGATCGTGTGGAGCAGCGTGGCTTGGAAACGCTGTCGCGAAACGATTTGGACGAGCTTTACGGGTTGTATCGCCACGCGTCGAGCGACTTGAATTGGGCGCAGACGCAGACCGGTAATCCGGCGCTGCTGGACTATCTCGAAGTCACGGTCGGACGGGCGTACGGCTTGCTTGCGCCGCCGGCTCGGGCGCGGCCGTTCGCTGCGTGGTGGTCGATGGTTCGGCATGGCTTGCCGGCGATCGTGCGTGCCAATGCCGCGTTGTTTTTTCTATCCGCCGCGGTGTTTTTGGCCGGCGGACTGTTTGGCGGCGTGAGCACGTCGGTCCAGCCGGACCTGGCACGCGTTTTTCTCCCCGCCGAGCACCTGACCCAGACCCCCAGCGAGCGGGTCGCCGACTTAGAACAGCGCGAACGCGAGGGCGATCCACAGGTCGACGGGCAAGGCTTTGCGCTGTTTTCGATGTTCCTTTTTTCGCACAACATCCGCGTCTGCTTGTTGGCGTTTGGGCTGGGCCTGACGTTTGGCATTGGGACCGCGATCATTCTTTTCTACAACGGGGCGTTACTGGGATGCATCGCGTATCGCTACTTCGAAGACGGCGTCGGCGAATTCTTTGTTGCGTGGGTCGGTCCGCACGCGGCGATCGAACTGCCTTGTGTGATCTTTGCGGGGATGGCGGGGTTCATGATCGGACGGGCTCAATGGCGTAAGGACGGCGGCGTACCGTGGCGGCGGCTCTCGGCCATCCGTCGACCGTTGTTGACCGTGGTCGTGGCTACCGCGTCTTGGCTGGTCGTGGCGGGTTGGATCGAAGGTGGGTTCAGTCAGATCAACGAGCCCACGCTTCCTTATCCGCTGAAGATTGCGGTCGCGGGGGTGCTCTTTGTCGGGTTGATGGCGTATCTGTTTGTGATCCCCGTAGGTTCGACGACGAAACCGAACGCCTCAGATGAGTTGGCGTGATTTCACCGCTAGATAGTGATTCATGACAGCGAGCGTGAGTTGCTCGGCGTCGGCCTCGAGGACCGAAACGCCGGCTTTGCGTAGCTGAGCCGAGCGTTGTCGGCGTTCCCGAGCCAGTTGCCGTGCGGCGAAAACGTGGGTGACGCCAAAGCGCCGGTCGGTTTCTTGTCCCGAAGCCACCCGTTCGAACAGGGCATCTCGTAAGGAGACCACCACCACGAGATGCCGCGCGACCAGCAAGGGCATCGCATCGACCAGGTCTTCGCTGAGTTGGGGATCCGACAGGTCCGTGAGCAGAAAAATCAGTCCGCGATGTGTCTGTCGGCTACGCAGCGTTTCGACCAGCGAAAGATAATTCGGAAACAGCGGTCGACTCTCTAGCGCCGCTAGGGTTTTCAGGATGTGAGAGCCGTTGGTGGTAGCGGGGCGGATCACGGTTTCAACACGGTCGGCAAAGGTGACCAACCCGACGCGGTCGGCTTGGTCATGGGCGGCATAGGTAAGCAGGAGCGCAGCATCCACCGCATGATCCAGGGCGGTCCGTCGCCCCACGGGGCTGCCCATGAGCCGGCCGGCGTCGATGCAGAGCAGCAGGTCGCGGCTGCGCTCGACCTGATAGTGATTGGTACGCGGCACGCCGGTCCGGGCGGTCGCCTTCCAGTTGATGTCGCGGAAGTCGTCGCCACGGACGTACTCACGCATCTGATCGAATTCGCGGCCGAGTCCGATCGTCCGTTGCCGGTGAAATCCCGCCGCCCGCAATGCGCGCGAGCGGCGCAGCTTTTCGTAATGCCGAACTGCGGACATATCGGGCAGCACGGTCGCGGTGCCGCCGTCTTCACGCACCGAGCGAAACACCGCCAGGCTCGCGGGCAACGCGAGATCGAGCGTCAGAGGCGGCAAGACCAGTGGGCCGCGGTCGCGCGGCGTGGCTCGGGTCTCCAACGTCACCGTTTCTCTCGGACCTAACGGTACGTCCCAACGGTCCTCTTCGGCGTCGACCGTGCTCGGCCACGGCTGCTCCACCCGAACCCGCACGCTGCGGCTGAGGCGATTTTCCAAGGTGATCCGGAACATGGCGTTCTTGCCCGCTTGCGGCTGCCCGCCCCAGTCCCGGACGGCGTTCACGGAGTCGTCCCGGATGTTGCGTCCCTGAAGCCAGACGCCGACCAACACGAACACATTCACCGCCAGCGCAACGAGCACCGCGCGAGGATCGATCGTGGCCAACGCGCACACGGCGACCCCCACCGACAAGAGGATCAATACCAGTCGGCTGGGCACCCTCACCGTGGTACGTCGATGCGGTCGAGCACCCCGGCCAACACGCCGGCCACCGTTTCGCCGCTCACTTCGGCCTCGGCCCCGAGTACGACCCGATGGCCCAGAACCGGCTCGACCATCGCCACCACGTCGTCGGGCGAGACGAAGTCGCGGCTTTGAATTAACGCGCGGGCCTTACTCGCTTGCAGTAGATTCATCGAACCGCGCGGGCCGGCCCCCATCATCAACAGTTCACTCTTCCGAGTCGCCCGCACAATTTTTAACACGTACGACAAGACGTCGGCCTCGATCCTCACGCTCGGCAGCGCGGCCCGCAAGGCCACCAGGTCTTCGACCCCCAGCACGGGTTGAATTGATTCGGCTAACACCTGCTCCGGTGGCTTCGAACCGCTGAGCGCTTCAAGGATCGCGTACTCCGCCTTGGCGGGCGGATAGTCCACCTTGATCTTCATCAGGAAGCGGTCCTGTTGCGCTTCGGGAAGCGGGTAAGTGCCCTCAAACTCGACGGGGTTCTGCGTTGCAAACACTGTGAACACGGGGGAAAGGGTGTAACGCACTCCATCGATGGTGGCGTGCGCTTCACTCATCGCTTCCAGCAATGCCGACTGCGTCTTGGCGGGGGCACGATTGATTTCGTCAGCCAGCAGGAAGTCTGTGAAAATCGGGCCTTGCCGCAACTCGAACGCGTGGTCTTTCAAATTGAAGACGTTGGTGCCGATGATGTCCGCGGGCATCAGGTCGGGCGTGAATTGGATCCGTTTGGCGCGGGCGTCGAGAAGGGCGGCGAGCGTCCGGACCGTGAGTGTTTTGGCGGTGCCCGGAACGCCTTCGAGCAGCGCGTGTCCGCCGCAAAGGAGCGTGACGAGCGTTTGGTCGATGACTTCGGGTTGACCTAGCACGACCCGGCCGAGGCCCTGCCGTAAGGCGTCGAGTCGCGCGAGCGTGGCAGAGTCGATGCCGCTTGGCGCGGGCGGCGGCGGCGAAGTCGGGCGGTTCGGATCAGGAGCGTCGTGCACGGCGGAGTTCCTCGGCGAGTTGCGCGGATCGTTTCAGGAGGTCGGGGAGGGTGTGTCGGTTGGTGTTCACGGAGGCGGCGGCAGGATCGACGTCAGGCAGGCTGGACTGCGAGACGGCTTGGCGGACCCGTCGGGGAATCAATTCGCCGCATTCAGGGCAATGGTCGCCGACCGAACCCCGGAGTTCATAGTGGCATTTCGGACACGACGGTCGGTCCGACGCGGCCAACGCCCCGGACTCTTTCAACAGCAAAGCGGCCGCCTCGGCGGTCGGTCCCGACCGGGCTTTTAATCGTGCAGGTAATTCGTCCGGTCGGCATCGGCAGGCCTCGGCTAGACGCGTCACGACCTCGTCGTGGGTACGCCGACGCCGCTCCGTGTCGTCCCAGGCCTGGTCGTAGAGCCGCGCGAGCGTGTCGATCTCTTCGGCGCTGTTGCGGGGCGGGCGGCGGTCTTGATCGGGATCGATGAAGGTCCGTCCCGCCGTCGACCAGCGATACGCCGCCAACCACAGCCCCGTCTGGAAGAGCAGAGGCACCAGCCCGAAGTACGCCAACGTTTCGATGACCGAGCCCGCGTGCCCGATCCCGTGCGCCCATTCGTCAAACACGGCGGGCCCATCGTCGAGTTGAGTCAACCACCAGGCAAGATGATCCCCGTCGCGCAGGTGTTGGTTCAACGCGGGCGTCGGTGCGCCGACCAGCACGATGCTCCCTTCGCCGTGCTCGATCACACCGCCGTAGACCAATCCCCCCATACGCAGGGTTGGACGCCACCCCTCCGGACCTTTGATCTCGAAGCGACGCGGCTCACGTAGCGACATCGCAAATGCATCCTCGCCTTCGAGCCAGGCGACTTCGACATCCATGCCCGGCCTTGTGTCCGGCGTCGCGCCCCGTCGCTGATGAGATTCGACGTCCAGCCGTGGGTTAGTCACCACTAACGAACCTTCGTGGTCGATCGTCGAACCAATGCCCAATGCATCCATCAACGGCGTCTGCCCGCGAGTCAGTTGAATCAGTGTGTTTCCTGCCGCGACCCATTCGAGCAGTGCCGAGGTCGGGAGTGCATATACGTCGCCGGGCACATCCCACTCAGCGAGTGCGTCGGCTTCGGTCAGCGCATGAGCGTCGCCAGAATTGGTCGGCAGGACCTGCACCAACACGCCCGTTTGGTCGGGATCCAAGCTTGGGCGTTCGAGGGTCGTGACGTCGGTCAAACGCCGCTCGGCCAGCCGATACAACGCCGCGGTGCCGTAAGGATCAAAGCGACGCACCGAATACAGCGGCGTCGTCTCGCCCCCGCGGCCGGCCTGAATCGCCAAATGCAACAACGCGGCGACCGACGCGAACCCCACCGCGCCCGTCAAGAGCCAAACCCATCCACGCTTCATCGTTTGCCCCCCCCCGCTTTCGGCCCGCCCGCGCCCAGCAACGACGCGACGCGCTGCCGAAGTAACGAAAACTCCTCAGCCTGCGGCTCGCGATGGCCGTACCACACATCATCGAAACGATGCGTTAGTTCGCCGAAGGCATCGCGCTGCGGATCAGGACCCGAAAAACCGCGGACGTAAGTCCAGTTGGTGCGCTGCGCGCGGTAGCGGATATGCCCAGCCGAATGCAGTCCCGAGAGCAGCGACAAGAACATCGCCCGAAACGCCTGTCGCAGGTCCTGCTCCTCGGCCAGTGTTTGCGCGTGGGCCGCCCATTCTTCCGCGTCGGCCGCGAGGGCGTCACGCTGCTCGAGCGCAGAATCCAGCGTCGCACGCGAAGGCGTCGCCCGGTTGCTGACGCGACGCTGGTTCCCCCACCAACCCAGAAGCATCCAAAACATCAACCCCAGCACCGCAATCAACAGCACCCAGCCAAGCACCTTGAATGCCCCAAGCCATGCAAATCCATCGGAACTGCCTCCGCTCGAAGCCGCTGGCAATGGACGCGGATTGCGTTCGCGAA
>JBCCDN010000032.1:0-24867 GCA_039030755.1 Planctomycetota bacterium
CTCGCAACTTGTGCTGATCGGCGACAAAAAAGGCAACGGACCATTCGAGCAGTGCTACCTGAATCTCGTCATCAACAAATTGCGAACTCCCACGACTCCGGCGGAGAGGGTGAACTTCCGGGGCCTAGACGGCGGAACGATTGGGTCGCTGGTGGATCAGGCCGAGTTGAATCAGGTGCTGAACAACTGGGGCAGCACGAACGCGCCGAGCTTCGTCGGCTCGACGATCCCGGAGCCCGCGAGTATTGGGCTGGCCGGGCTGGGTTTGGTTCTCGCGTCGCGTCGGGTTCGGTCGGATTCGGTTTAGGTCGCTTTAAACGCGCCATGCCAAAAGCGCATCAGGACCACGAGGATCCAGACCAGCGAAACCGCGTAAATCGTCGGCACCGCGATCACGCAGACTTGATACATGAGCACGCTCATCTGCAGCTTGTCCAGCGACAACAGATTGGTGACCGCCAACGCGCCCATTAGGATCGAGAAGCCCAGCGTGACGATCAGGAACAACGGGAAGACGGGCGGGTCGCTGACCTCGGTGCGGAGGCTGTCGATCCAGTGTTCCCAGTCGTCGTCGGACTTTTCGACGCGCTCGAAGATGTATCGGCCGCAGCGCATGATCGTAATCTGCTCACCAAAGTAGTGGACAAGCAGAAGCAGCAACATGAGCGGGGAGATGAGCAGCAGGAGGTTGAGCGTGCCGTCGTTGTCCTGGGCGGTCGCGAAGTAGGCGAGGACAGGAGCGCCGATAAGACCGAGGATGATAAGGAAGTTGAGCCGGGCCTTGGCGTCGTGGATTTCTTCGCGGAGGGTTTCGAAGTAGCGATGGCGGAGGTCGGAGAGGTTGCCTTCGGACTCGGACATGAGGGGGCTCCGGGAGATGGAGGGGACGGGCGGGAGACGTGAAACCTGCGTGAGGCAGTTGCACCATACGGGAAGCGGGGCACGGTTTGAAGGGGTTTGCGAGGCGAGTCGGCCGAAGTCCTCGCGAAAACTGCGGCGGCGACGCGGGGGCTGCCGATGATTGCGTGATGTCGGCGATGTTGTTCGAGCGTGACAACCTGCGTGAAGGTTTGCGGCAAGGGCACGAAGCTCGTCAAGGGCGTCAAGGGCGTTGGGAGTGGCGGACGCTGCGTCGCGGGGCGGCGGGGTGGTGGAAGGTGCTGGCCGGGGCGGAGCCGGTGAGCGACGCGGTGCGGCAGAGCCGGCGGGCGGCGTGTGCGAAGTGTCCGGAGGCGAGCAGCGTGAAGCGCGTCGGGGCGTTGAATGTGCTGAGCGCGACGAGTTCGTGCGGGGTGTGTCGATGCAACCTGCGAGCAAAGACACGGCTGGGCGGGGAAGCGTGTCCGCTGGGGCGGTGGTGATTGGGGTCGCCGTGAGTGGTTGGTTTGGTACTGTTGCATTGTGTTCGGGGCGCGTGCTCCGAGTCTTGGTTTTGCTCTTTGTTCAGGGAGTCTTTTGATGAATCGTGATTCGATGTTTTACCGTGGCGTGACGTGGTCGATGGTCTTAATGATGGCGGCGCTGCCGGTGATTTTGACGGGTTGTTCGAGCACGACGACGCTCAACAGCAACCCCAGCGGCGCGACGATTTTTGTTGACGGCCAAAAGCTGGGCACGACGCCCGTGCAGTTCACGAGCAAGTCGATCGTCGGGACGGATCACCAGGTTCGACTGGAACTCGACGGCTACGAAACAACCACGGCCCAATTCTCCCGCAACGGCGACGCGAACGTGGGAGCGATCATCGGCGGCGTCTTCCTGCTGTTCCCGTTCCTGTGGACCTTGGACTACGACGACGGGTACACCTTCGACCTGCAGCCGTAAGCCAAAGCCCGAGACCTGTCGGGCGATGCAACCCTCCAACCAAAGATCGGCCCCGTCCAAGTCCTTGGGCGGGGCTTTTGTCTGTCAGGGGCACGGGTCGCCGATAGGATTGATCTATGACCGCCACGACCGCAGAAGCCGAACCAGTCCAGGACGCCGGGTTTACGCAGACGCCGGACAAGCCCGACGCGTTGGGCAGTTTCTGCCTGGTGTTGCATGGGCACTTGCCGTATGTGTTGCATCACGGGACCTGGCCGCATGGCGAGGATTGGCTGTACGAGGCGGCGGCGGAGACGTACTTACCGATCCTGGCGATGCTCGACGAGTGCATCTATTTCAACGCGGTGCCTCGGCTGACGATGGGGTTGACGCCTGTGCTGTTGGAGCAGCTGAACCACGAGCATTTCAAGCGGGGCTTCGAGCACTATTTGAACGACCGAGCGGAGCAGGCGCGGAAGGATCAGGCGGAGTTCGAGCGGATCGACAACGGGCACCTCAAGTGGCTCGCGCAGCGTTGGGAGCAGATGTTCACCAAGCTGCTCGCCCAGTTCACGGAGCTCGGGCGGGACATCCCCGGGGCGTTCGCGAAGCACGCGCGGGCCGGCCGGGTGGAGATGTTGACGAGCAACGCGACGCACGCGTACATGCCGCTCATGCTGGAAGACGCGAGCATCCGGGCGCAGATCCGGGCGGGCGTTTCGAGCAGCGAGCGGATCCTGGGGTTCAAGCCCGGCGGGATGTGGTTCCCCGAGTGTGCGTATCGGCCGAGCGGGCATTGGAACCCGCCGATTCAGTGGGGCGAAGGTCGCAACCGCTGTGGCCTAGAACACCTCGCCGCAGACGAGGGGATTCATCACTTCTTCGTTGAGTCGCACCTGGTCAGCGAAAGCAAGAGCGAGCAGGCGTTCAACGACGGCATGTGGACCAAGGTCGGCTGGGACGAGGCCGAGAAGTATCCGCACCGCGGGTGGCGCTCGGTCAACGAAGCGCACGGCGTGAACAGCGACGGCACCGGCTTAGCGCGTTGCTGGGTGTTGGCCCGGGACCAAGCGGCCTGCGAACAGGTCTGGTCCGGCGACATCGGCTACCCCGCGGCGGGCGAATACCTCGAGTTCCACAAGCAGTGGGGCCCACGCCGTGGCCTGCGGTACTGGAAGATCACCGGGCCGAAATGCGACCTGGGCGACAAGCACCTGTACTACCCGCAGGACGTCGACGCGAAGATGCACGAGCACGTGTCGCACTTCATTGACGTGGTCAAGCAACGCCTGCGTCACCACCGCGACACGGCCGGGAAGAACGGCGTGGTGGTCGCGACGTTTGACGCCGAGCTGTTCGGGCACTGGTGGCACGAGGGCGTACGGTTCATCCGCGACCTGATGCTCACGCTCAACAGCGACCCGGAAGTCAATCTCCAAACCAGCATGGAGTACCTGCACGACACGTTCGTCGACAAGGTCGTCACGCTGCCCGAGGGCTCGTGGGGCGAGGAAGGCGACCACCGCGTGTGGACCAACGATCAGGTCAACTGGATGTGGGAGATCATGTACCGGGCGGAGGGCACGTTCGGGCGACTGACGAATTCGCTGGATTGGGAAGCGAATTCGGAAGTCCGGGATTTGCTGGAAAAGGCCGGCCGTGAACTGCTGCTGCTTCAGGCGAGCGATTGGCCGTTTGTCATTCGACGTGGGCAAGCGGTGGACTACGGCATCAAGCGGTTCATGCAGCACGTCGCGCGTTTTGAAACGCTGACCGATCTCGCCGAGAAGGTGGCGGCCGATTCCGCATACCTCGGCGGGCTCACCGACGTGGAAAAACACGAGATCGCCGACGCCGATCTCCACGACGTCATCTTCCCCGAGATCGATCTGAATTGGTGGAGCACGTAAGGCCCGGTCTATCGTGATGAAGGCGACACGTTTTCGGTAATCTGCTGGCCATGCCAGAGCCTTTGTCCCGTGTCCTGCTCGCGTCGTCCAACCCGCACAAGCTCGATGAGATTCAGGCGGTCATCCCTCGCGAAGCGTTGGAGATCGTGACGCTGGATTGGCTGACGCGCGAGTATCAAGACGCGTTCGTGGAACCCAAAGAAGACGCCGATACGTTTGAGGGCAACGCGCTGCTGAAAGCGAAGTCCTACGCGAACCAATCGGGCTGGGTCACGATCGCGGACGACTCGGGGTTGGCGGTGGATCACCTCGGCGGAGCGCCGGGCATTCATTCGGCCCGGTACTCGGGGATGCGGGGCGCTCGCAAGCAGGTGGACCCAGCGAATAACCGCAAGCTGTTGGACGAACTCGAGAACACGCCGGTGCCGCAGCGTGGGGCGCATTTTGTGTGTGTGATGTGCCTCGCGTGGCCGGACGGACACGACGCGCCGCAGCCGCCCATCACCGTGCGGGGCGAGGTGCATGGCCGGATTCTGTTGCCCGACGAAGCAGACGACGCACGCAAGCCGCAAGCCGGTCGCGGCGACCAGGGCTTCGGTTACGACCCGCTGTTTGTGCTCCCCGAGGACCATCCCGAGTTTCCCGGCACGACGCTAGCCGAGTTGACCGAGACGCAGAAAAACCGGTTGTCGCACCGCGGGGTCGCCACCCGGGCATTGCTGCTCGAACTTCAAGAGCGCGGCCTGCTCTCTGCCTGAACGATCGCCATGGCCAAGTGGACGAACATCTTGCGTGGTACCAGCTCGGCAAACCCGACCGAACGCATCCAACCCGACTTGGCGGACGAACGCACGGACATGCCCCCCGTCTTCGACCCGACCAACGCTCCGCCCGCGATGAATCTGTATTGCATCAACCTCCGCGCGTTCACGGAGGCCGGCACGCTGCACGCGGCGACCCAGCGCCTGGACGAACTCGAAACGCTCGGCATCAACGCGGTCTGGCTGATGCCCATCTACCCGATCGGGCAAACCGACAAAAAAGGTGTCCTTGGCTCGCCCTACAGCATAGCGGATTTCAAAGCGGTGAACCCCGAGTTGGGCAACGCTCAAGACCTCGACGCCTTCGTCGGGCAGGCCCACCGTCGCGGCATGCGTGTGTTGCTCGACTGGGTGACGAACCACACCGCCTGGGACCACCCGTGGGTTCAGCGGGACGGCTGGCACACCCGCGACGAGGCGGGCACGGTGCAGCAGCCCAAGGACACCGACTGGTCCGACGCGGCCGAGTTGAATTACGAACACGCCGACGTGACCCCCGCGATGATCGACGCCATGTCGTATTGGGCGACGCGGCACGGCATCGACGGGTTCCGCTGCGACGTGGCCGATTTGGTGCCCGTGACGTTCTGGCAAACCGCGATCCCGGCGGTGGAGTCGGCGTGCGGACGCGACCTGATGTTTTTGGCCGAGGGCGATCGAACTGAAAACTTCGACGCGGGTTTCGACGCGGCGTACGACTGGAAGGTCTACAAGCAACTCAAAGCGATTTACTGCGAAGGTAAACCTGCCAGCGATTTGGTGCCCACGCACCGTGCAGCGCACGACGAGATTCCAAACGGCAAGCATCTCATGCGGTTCACGACGAACCACGACGAGAACGCCTGGGACGCGACGCCCACCGAGATTTTCAACGGCCACGACGGCGCGTTCGCCGCGTTCGCCGCCAGCGCTGCGCTCGGCGGCATCCTGCTGCTGTACACCGGGCAGGAACGAAGTTGGCCCGACGCGATCCCGTTCTTCGAGCGGTCCCCTGTGCCCGCTTCGTTCGGATTGAATTTTACGGCTCGCTACGCCGCAGTCTTGCGGGCGCGGCAAGCGCATCCGGCGTTGCACGGGGGTCAGATCGTGGATGACTTCAGCAGCTACGACGTCGCCGCATGGAGCCGGCGGTCCAATCACGGCGATCGGCTGTTGGCCGTGATCAACCTGCGCCCCCATCGGCATGGCTTGGATGTGCCGACACCATGGAAAAACACGACCACACGCGAAATGCTCAGCGGCGTGACGGTTCCGCTTGGTCAGGCATTAAACCTTGAGCCATACGCGGTGCGCTTCTTCGCGGCGACGTGATTGGCGTTACGCCGGTGGCGCTACGAACGACGCGTACTTCTGTTTGAACGCTTCGAGCGACGCGAGGCCTTCGGGCAGCTGCGCTTCGTCTGCTAGCAGCACCGGGATGCCCTCGCGGATTGGGTAACGCAGCCCCGCGTCCGGCGGTGCACTGGCGACCAGCGTCTCGCCGTCTTGCCGCAGCGGGCTACGTGTGAGCGGGCAGACCAGGATGCTGAGCAGTTCGGCGTCGAGTTTCGGGATATCTACGGCGGGCGTTACGGGATCGGACATCGCTTAAGCATACGACGCCGACTCAGAACCAGCGGTCCGACAACCCTCGCAACTCGATGTCTGCCTAGCCAGGCAGGTTGTCGTGCTCGAAGTCGGGAACCGCATGAGCGTGGGGCCAGGCCGATTGCCGCCGAGGTGATCTGCGGGGCGGACGTATTGAGGGTGGATTTGGGCGCCGCCGACGCCGGTGAAGTACAGATCGAAACACAACGTGTTGGGGCTGCTGGGGTCCACGGGCGTCAGCGTTGCCTACGGATCGAGCGCGTCGAGGTCGGCCAAGTCGCGGGCCTCGTGGACCGTTCAGGCAAAACCATTGAAGCGCAACGCGACGCGGCGCTTCCTACACTCGCCGCCATGCCAACGGAAGACCCCACCGACGCCGCGAAGCTCGAAACACCCCAGCCTCGATTTCCCGACCAGATCAGTGGCTCACTTAAACCCGGCGATCACCGCGTCGCGATCGTTGCCGCCCGGTTCAACGAGTTCGTGGTGGACCACCTCCTTGCCGCCGCGGTCGACACATGGCAACAACTCGGGGGCCCGCTCGAGAATCTGAAGCTGTGCCGGGTGCCGGGCGCGTTCGAGCTGCCCACGGTCGCGCGGCGGCTGTCGGATTCGGGTGATTACGCCGCAACGATTTGCCTGGGCTGTGTGATCCGCGGCGAAACCGACCACTACGACCACGTGGTCGAGCAGACCGCCAAAGGGATTAAGGATGTCGGCGTGCTGACCGGCGTGCCCTGCGTGTTCGGGGTGCTGACGTGCGATTCATTGGAACAGGCGATCCACCGGGCCGGGGCGAAGATGGGCAACGCGGGACGCAGCGCGGTGATGACGGCGGTGGAGATGGCAAACCTGCTGAAGCAGATTTGAAGTTTGAAAATCCAAAAAACAACCCCGCCCGCTTGCGCGGACGGGGTTGAATGTCTCTAGCTTCAGTCTCCGTGCGTGCGGGCGTCGCCGGGGTTCCAGGGTCGGCGGATCGTCCGCGGCAAGCGAGGAGAAGCGGCTAAGCGTGATGCTTAGTACTCCATGGCGATGCCGAGCGTGCCGACGAGGTTGAAATCGTCGTTATCACCGTCGTCGAGGCCCGCGTCATCGTTAAGGATGAACAGGGTGAGGCCCGCGCCGGCCGACCAGCTGCCGAATTCCGAGGGAATGAAGGTCAGCGGCATGCCCAGGTTGGCACCGATGGACACGAAGCCGAAGAACTCGTTATCGCCGCCGGCGTCCACATAGAACTCGTCAAGCGAGAGGCCGATGGCCACGGGGATGGTCAGGTCGATGGGGTAATCCTCGGACTCGACCAGGCTCATGCCCCACTCGCCGCCGAGCTCAAGGTAGATGTTGTCGTCGTCGCCGGCCGAGGTCGTGTCGAACTCGAAGGCGAGCAACGCGTACGGGCTGACGGCGTATTCGCCGAGCACTTCGCTGTCGTCGTAACCGATGGCCAGGTTGATTTCCTTGTAGTCACCGAACGTATTGCTCGGGTACAGGTAGTGGACGTACGAGACGTCGAGGCTGATCGGATCGAACAGCCCCAGCGAGACGCCGGCGTAGAGGTCGGATTCGAACCACTCGTCGTTGCTGCTGGCGGCGGTGGTGCCGGTTTCGTTTTCGTGGATCGAATTCCACGTACCGATGTAAAAGTCGACGCCTTCCGCAATGGCGAAGCTGGCTTCGGCGTAGGGCTGCAGGATGAGGCCGTTTTCTTCAATTTCGAAACCACGGAAGATGTACTTGGTGGGCACATCCACGCCGATGGCGAACGAGACGGCACCGTTGTTCAGCCCGGGGGCTTCTTCTTGGGCCGAGGCGGAGAAGGCGGCAACGCCGAGACCGGCGCACAGCGCCGACGTAAGAAACTTTTGTCCGATGGACATGTCAAAGACTCCTTGCTTGCTTGGGGGAACCCTGAATCATCTGGCTCCGTCATCCACGCGACGACGGAACGAACCTTGCGGCAAAATTTGTACCAAAAGACTAGCCGTTCGTAAAAACCGGGTTAGCCCTTAGGGACGCCGACCCACGCGGCCGGTTCCGTTGCCCTCATCAATCCCAAGTCCTTCGGGATACTTACGTATTCGACGCCCACTTGAGTGCAGGCTCACAATTTTTCCAAAAATCCGCCCCACCGTCCATCATTGCCTACCCAGGCGGCACTTTATGGGACCCGCCCGGTCGCGCAGCAATCCGCGAACCGCGATCCGAGCGACTCTCCACGCCTAAGCCTGCTCCTAAACTCCACCATGATTACACCCGCTACGCCGAAGCCAGCCCAAAACATCCTGGGCGATCCGCTGCAGACCTGCTCCACCAATCCGATGACCGGCTACACCCGGACCGGATGTTGCGTCGATCGCGACGATGACCCCGGACAACACACCGTCTGTGCCGTCATGACCGCCGAGTTCCTCGCGTATACCGCCGCCGTGGGCAACGACCTATCCACACCCCGGCCCGAATTCCGTTTCCCGGGTCTTCAACCCGGCGATCGCTGGTGCCTCTGCGTCGGCCGGTGGAAAGAAGCACTCGACGCCGGCTGCGCGCCGCGGGTCGTGTTGCAAGCCACGCATGCAGCGGCCCTCAACGTTGTCACCCGCGAAGACCTGATTGCCCACGCCGCGGACGCCAACGGCTAAGCCGCACCCAGCCGGGATCGCAACCTTAGTCCCAAGGCTCGCGCGTAGACGCCGGCGTCGCTGGGCCCGCCGCACCGGCATACCAGGCTTTGCAATCGTCGCGGACCCAGAAAATCAGCAGCGGAATCAGCACGATCAAGGTGATCAACCCGGGCATCCCCAGCGCGATCAGCACGATGCCCAAGATCCACTTCGCGCCGCCGTGGGGCATCAGAAACCAAGCCGCGGGCAACGCCACCCCGATCAGCCCCGCGATGCCGTACACCCAGCCGAGGGTTCGGATATCCGCGAGCGTGAAGTTCGTTCCCGGCGGCAATTGCCCCGCTTGTCGCATGCTGTCCAGTGCCGTCGCCGGGTCGCCCACAATCGCCAACCCGGTCACGGCCATCAAAGCGCCAAACGCGATCGACACGAACAGATAAATCTTGAACCAGAACACCACGCCCGGGCGGCGTTGTGCCGCGACCGCACCCGGGGTCTGGCCAAACGGGTCGTCGGGAGTCGGGAAGCCAGTCATCGCCCAAGCGTATCGCGCCGCCAGAAAAAGCCCACGCGCTATCGGCGTGGGCTTGATGAATTCATTGATTTGCCGACGTTCAAGCGTCAAGGCCGAGGGTGGAACCGCGCCAAGACTTCCTTCAACCGCGACCGATCGACGTGCGTGTACACCTCGGTTGTGGCGATGTTGCTGTGGCCTAGTAATTCTTGAACCACCCGCAAATCCGCCCCGCCGGCCAATAGGTGCGTCGCGAAGCTGTGACGCATCGTGTGCGGATGCACATCGTCCAAACCCGATTTCTCGGCGTGCCGCTTCACGATCTGCCACACCACCACCCGTGTGATCGGTTGGCCGGTCCGCGACAAGAACACCATGTCCGTCGGCCGCTTCACCAAGTCGGGGCGGAGGTCGTCGATATAACGCTCCATCGCCCGCAACGCCGGTCCACCGATCGGGATGATCCGCTCTTTGTTGCCCTTGCCTAGCACGCGGACCACTTGTAACTCGCGTTGCACGCCGTTCACGTCCAGCGACGCCGCCTCGGACGCCCGCAGTCCGCCGGCATAAAGAAGCTCCAACAACGCCACGTCCCGCAGATACAACGCCGAATCCGCGTCCGGCGACGCGAGCAGCTTCTGCATCTCTTCGTGCCCGAGCACGTTGGGCAGCTTCTTCCAACGTGCCGGTTGGCTCAACTCTTCGGCCGGATCGAATGCCAAGATGTCCCGCGACTTCAGGAACCGACCAAACACACGGATCGTCGCGACATGCCGAGCGATCGAGGCGACGGCCAGCCCTTTGTCCTGCAACGCCCGCAAGTGCTCGGTGATCCGCTCGAAGCTCAACGCATCCCAACCCTTGTGCTTCTGCTCAACCATCCACACCCAAAGGTCCCGCAAGTCCGCGGCGTAAGCACCCAACGTCGCCGGGGCGAAGCCGCACTCGACCTTGCAATACGTAAGAAAATCCCGCACCGGCAAGTCGAAGCGGGACACGGGTTTCTTAACCGGCTTTTTGGGCTTGACCGCTGCCGACGGATTCTTTGGGTCCACCGGGGCGTCGGTCGTCAACCGCAACGACGGCGTGCCCGTCGACGGTAAGCCCGACGACGCGGAATCCGGGGAATCGTCCGACGTGGTTTGCGTGCGGCTCTTGGCCGGCCGCGCCCAGGGAAGCGGCGACGCCCCCGGATGACGGGCAGGACGGGCCGGCTGACTCAATGCGTTGGAGGGGTGGCGACTCAAAACCTTGTTGCTCCCAGGCGAGGCGTTGGTAAGTCGGGCACTTCAAATGGCCCCCGCCCAAGCACACGGCAAACGCCTCGTGCAAGCGGGTCAATGACCATCGGCCGCCACATCGCGCGTCTCCGTCCTCGTGGAACGGACACGGCTTCTGCTCGGCCCCCGACGTCTTCCATGAACTCGGCGTGACAAACGGCATGACGCCTCCCTGCGTGCCATCCACCATCGGCCCACGCTGCGCCCGGTGATGAAAGAAAAACCCACGCCGATAACCCCTACATTGCCGAAGGTGTCTCTCGAAAATTTTCAAGCCCCCACATGCCCACCCAGCGCTACAAACTCACCCTGGCCTACGACGGCAGCGCGTTTCACGGCTGGCAACGCCAACCCCAGAAAGACGGCACCGAACTCCGCACCGTCCAGCAAGAAGTCCAACGCGCCGTCCGCGAAGTCGTCCGCCCCGCGTCCGGAAAAATTCATGTGCTCGGCGCGTCGCGCACCGACTCGGGCGTCCACGCCTTCGGCCAGTGCGCCCAGTTCGACGCCGATACCCCGGTCCCGCCCGATCGCATGGCCCGTGCGATCGCCGGCCGACTCCCCGACGACATCGACATCCTTCAGTGCGAACCCGTCTCCAACGACTTCAACGTCATCGGCGACGTCGTCTCTAAGCAATACCGCTACCGCATCTTCACCGACCCGCGGAAGCCTTTAGCCATCCGCCATTTGGTGTACCCGGGGTATGAACCGATGGACCTGCCTTTCATGCGGGACGCCGCCCGCGACCTCGTGGGCGAGCACGATTTCGCGGCGTTCACCAAGGCCGGGCATGGCCGAGATTCCACCGTCCGTACGATCCACCATTGCGTCGTCGAACCACACGACCTGCCCACCGGCCCCGAGCTGCACATCGTCGTGAGCGGCAGCGGCTTCCTCTACAACATGGTCCGCATCATCGCCGGCACCCTGGTGGACATCGGCCGAGGCCGGTTGCGCTACGACACCGTCCGACACTGCTTCCACACCAATGACCGCCGCAACGCCGGGCCGACGCTGCCGCCACAGGGCCTCGCCCTCGAGTGGATCAAATACAAGCACGATGCGGAAGGCCAAACGTGAAAATTCTGCACGTCATCACTCGCCTCATCCTCGGCGGCGCGCAGCAGAACACCGTGATGTCCTGCGCCGCGCAGGTCGCGGCCGGCCACGACGTCCACCTCGCCTACGGCCCCATCCACGGCCCGGAAGGTTCGCTGCTGGACGAAGCTCAATCGAGCGGCGCGACGCTGCACGAAATCTCCTGCCTGGTGCGTCCGGTCCGCCCGGTTCGTGATTTCGTATGCCAGCTCGCGCTGCGTCGCCTGATCGCGCGGGTTCGGCCCGACGTGATACACACGCATTCCAGCAAAGCGGGCATCGTCGGTCGTGCCGCCGCCCACGCGATGCGCCGTGACGGCCAGCCCGTTGTCCTGCATACCGTGCATGGGCTGCCGTTCCATCCGCGGCAGAAGCGGATGATCCACGACCTTTTCATTGCCGCCGAGAAACATGCGGCACGTCAGTGCGATCACCTCGTCGCCATCACCGACGCCATGGCCGACGCCTTCGTCGACCAGAACATCGCCCCCCGCGATAAGTTCTCCGTCATCCCCAGCGGCGTCGATCTCGAACGCTTCGGACGCGACCCTGATCCTAGCCCCGCCAGCGCTGGCGGGGCTAAGCGTGCGCCCACCCTCGGCCTCGTCGCCCGCCTCGACCCGCTCAAGGGCCACCGCGACCTCATCGCCGCCCTGCCGCGCATCCTCGAAACCCTTCCGGGGGCTCGCGTCGTGTTCGTCGGCGACGGCTTCGCCCGGATAAGCATCGAAAAGGCCATCGCCGACTCGCCGCACGCCGACCGCATCGAACTCAAGAACCTCGTGCCGTTCGACGCGATGCCCGCCGCGTACCGCGACCTCGACGTGTGCGTGCTGCCGAGTTATCAGGAAGGCCAATCCCGCGTGTTAGTCGAAGCACTCGCTGCGGGCTGCCCGATCGTGGCGTACGACGTCGGCGGCATCCCCGAGGTGTGCATCGATGAGAAGACGGGCCTACTCGTGTCGGTCGGGGACACGGATGCGTTGGCCGACGCGGTCGTTCGAATGGCCACCGATGCCGCTTTGCGGGAACGCACCGTCGTGCAAGGCCAAGCCCACGTCCGCGAGCGTTTCAGCGCCGAGAAAATGAACCGCGAGTTGCTCGAACTCTACGAACGCCTGCTCGCTTAGAGTGATGACATGGCCGAGCGCTTCACCGAAAAACGTGCCGCCAACGTGATCCACCAGATCATGCAACGGCCCGAGCACCGCGACGACGACTACGCCGCCCACGACAAACGGCTCAAGATCGCCGCCATGTTCGGCGTCGTGATCGTGGTGTTCAGCGTGATCCTCGGGGACCAACTCAACTCACCGGAAACCGTAGGCATCGGCGTCGTGTTGGGCGTCATGGTGTTCGGCATCGCGTTGTTCAAAGCGTCGGGCCACTACAAACGCGCCTACCGTCGGTTCGTCACGTCCAACATGACCGACGACGGGACGTTTGTCTTCTGCCCCGCTTGTCACACGAAGCAGCCGCCTCAGGCCGGGCCCAAAGCGCTGCAAGCGTGCGTCGCGTGTGGCGCGAAGCTCTGGCGGTTCGAGCGGCCGCCGGGCAATCCGAAGCAAGCGGAACGACGACAACGCGCGATCGGTACGGAGGACGCATCGTGAACATCCTCGTGGTCGGCCCACATCCTGACGATCAGGAACTCGGCATGGGCGGCGCGATCGCACGGTTCGCGCAACAGGGCCATAAGGTGCACCTGCTGGACATGACCAACGGCGAACCGACGCCGCTGGGCTCGCCCGCGCAGCGTGAAAGAGAATGGACCGCCGCCACAAACATTCTCGACGGCGGCACGGGCAACGTGACGCGAGAGTTGTTGGGTTGGCCGAACCGGTTTGTGGAGCACACGCTCGAAGCAAGGCACGCGGTGGCGGGCGTGATCCGCAAACATCAGGCGGAGCTGGTGTTCGTGCCCTATTTCGAAGATGCGCACCCGGACCACCTCGCGACGACGAAGATTGTGCAGGATGCGCGTTTCGATGCGAAGCTCAGCAAGATCGATCTTCCGGGGGACGCGATTTATCCGAAGCGGTTGATCTACTATTTCGCCACACACCTAAAAATCGTGCCGCAGCCGTCGTTCCTGATCGACATCAGCGGACAGATCGAAACCAAGATTGATTCGATCCGGGCCTACGAGACGCAGTTTGTATTGCCCCAGAAAAACGCAGAGGTTGTGGACTGGGTCCGACAGCAGAACGGGTTTATGGGGTCGCGCATCGGCGTGGCCTACGCCGAGCCGTTCTTTGTGAAGGAACCCGTTGGGTTGAGCGATCCTGAGGCGCTGGTGTGTTGAGACCACGCGCAACCCACGGTCGAAGAAAATGGGTCGCGCGAACTTAATGTTTTGATTTGCCAGAGAGTTCGTCGAGCGCTTGCTGGGCGAGCAGTTGTTGGTTGTCCTCTAAGCGGTCGGCGGCTGACGTCAAAAGTTCGCGGGCGCGGTCGGGCTGGGTGAGATAGCGGGCGTAGATCAATCCGAGGATGAGTTGGATCTGCGGCTTGTCGGGATAGGTGCGGTGCTTGTCGAGGAACAGTTCGTAGGCGCGGGCGGCGACGGCGTGTTTGCGATCGGCCATGAGCTGGTTGGCGACGTCGAGCTGCTGGGCTTGGGGCAGGACTTGCGCGGGGTATTCGTCGAGGAGCGCGGCGTAGGCGTCGGACGCGCCCGCAAGGTCGTGGGTTGCGATGAGTTTGGAGATCGTGCTGCGGCGTTGCATGATCGCCTGCTGCTCGGGCGTGATGTCGCCGGCGTCGCCGACTTTGGGCGGGGCTTCGCCGCGAGCGGGTTTGGGGGTTTCCCAGGGCGTGTAGCCGGACTTGTCCAGCGAACGCGCGGCGTGGCGGCGGCGTTTGTGTTGGATCCAGTGGACCATGTCGCAGGGCTCACCGGGCACGAGCCGTAGAAGCAGGATGGCCATACCTGCGCTGAACCCGTAGGCGTAACCCGCGAGGTGGGCCATGTAGGCGACGTTGCCGATGCCCGCGAGGTTGAAGATGAAATCCTGCGCCACGCGAAAGAGAATCAGCACGATCGCGGACACCCTGAAACTATCGATGATAAAGACGAACCAATAGAAAATGGTGATGTTGGCAAGGGGGAACAGCGCGAGGAATGCGCCGGTCACCGCGGCGACCGAGCCCGACGCGCCGAGCACGGGGGCATCGGAGAACGTGATATGGGCAAGGCCGGCCATGACGCCGCCGCCGAGGTAGAACGCCAGATACCCGAGCTTGCCGAGCCGATCTTCGACGGCGTTGCCGAACACGTAGAGGAACAGCATGTTGCCCAAGAGGTGGAACAGATCGGCGTGGAGGAATTGGTAGGTGAAGAACTGGAGGAGTTGCGGGAACTCGGGTTGTAGCCAAGCCTGGAAGACCGGGTGGTCCTCGCGGAAGGCGAGTAGGTCCTGCCGGTCGGCGACGCCGCTTTGGAGTTGTTCGTAGTACAGCCGGAGCACGGCGTCGAGCTGTTTGGTTGCACGCTCGGTGAACAGGAAGACCACGACGTTGGTGGCGATGAGCGCGTAGTTGACCCAGGGCGTGGCGCGGAGTTTGCGGTCGGTGCCGAGGGGGAAGAACAGCATGGGTCAGGGTGTCGCGGGTTCGGAGTCATTCGCTTCAAGGACGCTGCCTTCGGAGACGACCGAGTCGGTGGCGGGTGGGGCCAGCGCGGTGACGATCCAGCCGTCGGGGTCGGCGGCGGCGGGGAAGGCGTCGAGTTGAGCGGTCACGCGGTTGGCCTGAAGCGGCGCGAGATCACGGGGGTCGGTGAATGTCCAAGCGGCCAGGAGTCGGCCGTCGTTCGAGGCGGTGAGCAGAAGATCGATCGGCCCGGGCAGGGTCGTGGTGGTGAGCGCGGTGGTGCGGATGCGAATCGCCAACTGATCGGGCTCGAGCTCATCGGGGGCGTCGGTGGGCAAGAGTTCGACGACGGCCCGGACGCCGGGCTGGGCGGCGGCGAGGAGGCGCGGGTCGCGGATGTCGAGCCGAGTCGTACGAAGCAGTAGCGCCGGGGCGAGGGCGGATTTCGCTTCGGGCACAGCCATGGAATCCGGGTCGCCGGATCGCTCACCGGGATTGGCCGACGGATTGGCGGCGGGCGTTTGCGGCTTGGAGGCGAGGAGCGCGACGGCCACGCCTAACGAGCCGACCATCACCGTGAGGGTGGCGAGCAAGACCAGCGTGGTCCGGCTACGGCGTTTGGCGGCGGCCTGAGCGGCGCGGCGTTGGGCGAGAGCTTGCGACTGCTGCTGACGAAACTGTCGAGGGGTCGGCGGATCGCCGGGCGCGGTCGCGGCGGGTCGGCCGGTGGCGAGGGCACCGGCCGGGTCCGATCCGTCATCGCCGGGGCCGCGCATGACCTCGGACAGGCCCGAGAGGCCGACGATGCTGGTGTCGTCGGGCGAGCCCTGGAGATCGGTATCGCCGGGGCTGGCGGGACGGCGCGTCGTGGATTGGTGTGATGCGTCGGCCTCGTTGCCGGGGGACGCGGTCGCGGAGCCGGGACCGGAACGAGGCCCGGCGACGCGCTGAACCTGCGCGGGCTCGACCCGCCAGATCGTGTGACACTTAGCGCAGACCGTAACGGCCCCGGGTCGGACAAACGCGTGATCTTCGGCGGCGCCGCACCGCGGGCACCGGAGCCGGTAAAGCATCGCGTCAGTCTAGATGCTTCGCGAAACCGCGGTCACCGGGATCAACATGACATAGTCTGGGTTGATGTCTGTACCACCACACTCGCCATCGCTTTTGACGCCGACGGTGCCCACCGATGCCGCGCCCGGGGCGACGCTTCCGGCGTTGCAGACGCCCGACGACGCCGGCACCGGGGTCACGCTTTACCCGCACGGCGCGTCGCTCACGGGCGTCCGTTTCGGCGGGTGCGAGCCCCTGCTGTATCTCAGCCCCGAGGCCGTCCTGGATGGCAGCAAACCGATCCGTGGCGGGGTGCCGGTGTGCTTCCCCTGGTTCGGCGTGCACCCGTGCGATCCGAACCAAGCCAAACACGGCACGGTGCGAAATAAAACGTGGGACGTGGTGCATGCGCACGCGGGTCTGAGCCCTGTCGATGGCGGCGACGAGAGCAACACGCTCGGCTTCGATGCGCTCTTGAAAACCCAAACCGATCGCTTCGCGGCGGCGTACCGCGTGGTGGCCGAATCAAACGACACCGCCACAGGCGGGACGCTTCAGCTCAGCTTCCACGTTCGCAACTCCACCGATCAGCCGCAGCTTTTCGAGCTCGCGCTCCATACCTACTTCGTCGTCGGCGATGTCCGGCAGGTGAACGTCACGGGCCTGCACGGCCGACGCTTGATCGACAACCTCGCCGACACCGAATCGCCCATGCGTCCGCTCCGCGAGCGCCACCGGTTCACCGAAGACCGGGAGCAACTCCGCTTCGACGGGGAATGCGACCGCGTCTATCTCGACGTGCCGGGCCCGATCACGTTGAACGACCCGGTGCTGGCCCGCACCATCGAACTCACGCAGACCGGCTGCCCATCGGCCGTGGTCTGGAACCCGCACGTCGAGACGTCCAAAGGATTCAGCGACCTGCCGGACAACGCTTGGCCGGGCTTTTTGTGCATCGAATCGGGCCTGATCGCGGACGACGCGGTCACGCTCGCACCCGATGGGGAGCACCTGGCCGAGATTACGATTCGCCAGCAGGCTCTTTAACAACCCGCAGGAGGTCGAAATCCCTCGGTTATCCGGCGAATTCTTCTCGTTTTTCGCCAGAACCGAGGTAGACTTCTAGGACTCCCACCGCCCGGTGGGAACCGTCCGTACGTTGGTTTCCTCGGAGGTTTGGATGTCGTTTCAAGTTGGATCGGTCGGTGGCGGAGCCCGTTGCAGTGTGTGGTTGGGGGCCGCGGCGGGTTTGACTTTGTTTGCCGCGCCGGTGAACGCCCAAAGCGAATTCAACGCCCGGCCGACCATCAACGTCGACGGCTTCGGCAATGTGCCCACCGAAGGTTCAAGTTCCGCCGCGTATGTCGCCAACGTGGTCTTTGCCGAAAACGGACTCGCGTCGTTTGAAGCTCTCAAGGCCCAGGCCGTTGCCGCCCGGACGTTCGCCTACTACCAAATGGACCAGAAAGGGTTCATTCTCAACGGCACCGCCGATCAGGTTTATAAACGCAACGGCACGACGTTCCCCAGGGCCATCCACACCGCCGCCGCCAACGCCACCGAAGGCGAGATCCTCTGGGTTCGCGACAACATCGGCACGCCCCGCGACGTGCTGCCCGCGGCGTTCTACGTGGCCGGCTCGATCCCCAACCCCAACCGGCCGTTCGACATCGACGACCCGGGCATCATCGTCACGCCTTCCGACTCCGACCCCACCAACACCGAACGCTTCGTCACCTACACCTACGAGAACAACCTCTACGGCGGGACGAACCAAGGCACGTCCTTGGGCTTCCGCGGAACGCCCACCAACCCCAACTGGCCCAACCGCGGTGCCCACAGCCAAAACGGGGCCGACTACCTCAGCGACAACTCGGTCAACTACCTCGACATCCTCAAGTACTACTACGGGGCGGATATTCAGGTCCGCACGGTCGAAACCGCCGGCACGGGCGTGTCGCTCGGCACGAAAATCCTCACCGATTTTGACAACTATGGCAGCGGCCGAAGCTCCGACGGGATCATCGAAGGCCACGACGGCGTCTTCAACCGCGACCTCGACCTGGCCACCAACGCCAGCGACAACGTCGCGGCCGCGCTGATCAGCCGGGACACGAACAACCCCTTCAGCGGCACGCACAGCCAACGGCTAATCGTCGCCTCGAACCCCGAAAGCGACGAGGATTGGTTTGTCCGCCACGTCGCCGGGGCCCGGTACGCCGTAGAGCCAGATCCGTTCTTTGGCCCCACAACCAGCCTCGAAGGCGAACCGATCGCCAACCTGCAATTCAACGCCACCGGCTCTGTCGGCCTGTACGTCCGCACCACCACGCCCGGCGTCAGCGTCTCCTTGGCCATCGACGACGGCGGTGTCGGCGTGACCACCAGCGGCTTCTTTGGCTCCACCGGCCCCGAAGGCGGTGACCGCGGTATCGCCCAGGAACTTATCCCCGACGGCCAGTGGCACCGCTACGAGTGGTTTCTCGAAGAAGCCGGCTTCTGGGAAGCGTGGGAAGAAGTCGGCGACGGCGAGCTGACCGCCGACCGCGTGTCATTGGACTCCATCCAGTTCTTCGGCGACGCGGACACGACCGCGTTCGGCGATGTCTATATCGACGACGTGTTCTGGGACCCCAACGCCCTCTTCGTTGGCATCCGTGGCGATTACGACGGCAGCGGCCAAGTCGAACAGGGCGACCTGAATCTCGTGCTCAACAACTGGGGCAGTGACGAAGTTCCCGACACTTGGCGGTTCGGCCTGCCCACGGGCGTGGTGGATCAGGCGGAGCTCAACGCCGTGCTGACCAACTGGGGCAGCAGCACCGCACCCAGCTTCTCGGGCTTCACGGTCCCCGAGCCGACCACGGCCATCGCCGCCTTCGGGCTGCTCGGAACGGCCCTGAGGCGTCAAAAACGATGATTTTTCAAAATCTCACCGATTTCCCGTCGGCAGGGAAATATTCCGAACGATCTGGACGTTTACCCAACGAGCTATCTGTCTAAACTGATTGCAAGCACGAAACACAAACTTTAGGAGCCTCTCGATGATCACCCGCTTACTAACATCTGCCGCCGCCTGTCTCGCCCTCACGCTGTTCGCCGCACCCGCCGCGTTCGCCACCCCGTCCTTCTCGGGCATCGCCCCGATCGTCATGAGCGACTGCGGAGGTTGCAAGGGCAAAGACAAAGACAAAGACAAGGGCGAAAAGCCCGTCACCAGTTCGGTCCGGGCCCAAGCCATGAGCGACTGTGGCGGCTGCAAGGGAGACAAGCCCAAGGGCGAAGAAAAGCCCGCCACCAGTTCGGTCCGGGCCGAGGCCATGAGTGACTGTGGCGGCTGCAAGGGAGACAAGCCCAAAGGCGAAGAGAAGCCCGTCACCAGTTCCGTTCAAGCCGAGACGATGGGCTCCGACTGCGGCGGCTGCAAGGGAGATAAACCCAAGGGTGAGGACAAGCCCGCCGCCTCGTAATCCAATCCCTGGATCTTGAATCAACAAAAACACCCGGCCTCACGGCCGGGTGTTTTTTGATCTCGACTTTGAATCGGCTCAGCCTAACGGCGCAAGCCGCACCGCCGCGACCTTGCGGATCCCCGGCTTGCCCGCCAACTCGGTGAGCAGCGTCTCGGGCGCGTCGCCGTCCAGCTTGAGCAGCATCAGCGCGGTGAACCCCGAACCATCGGTGGACGCGCGCCGCGCAATGGTCATGTCGGCGATGTTCACGCCCGCCGCCCCGAACGTCGTGCCCACCGTGCCGATGATGCCCGGGGTGTCTTCGTTGCGGATCACGACCATCGGCCCGGCGGGGACCATATCCATGGGGTAACCGTTGATCTCGACGACGCGAGGAAGGCCGTCGTCATACACCCGGCCCACCACACGGCGGACGCGGTCGGCCTCAGGGGTATTCGCGTCGGTCGCGCTCGCGGGGCCGGTCACGGTAAGCGTGAGCTGGCCCGCAGACGGCATGCCTCCGGGAGTGGATGCGTCGCCGTCGCGGATCGTCGCGCCGATCTTGATGTTGCGTTGCTTCGCCACGTCCGCCACGTTGATCACGTTCAGCGGCGTGTCGAAGTGGCGACGCAACAGGCCGATCAGCACGGTGCGCTCGATCGTGCCCGCCGCAGGAGCCAGGTCGGCGCCGCAAAGTTCGATGTTCACCTCGGCGATCCCGCGGGTGATCATCGGGGCAATCAACGTCGCCATTCGGTCGGACAGCGCGACGTACGCCGACTGCTTGTCCGTGAGATCGACCCGCACGCCGCCGGCGTTGACCGCGCCGGTGATGCCCTCGCCTCGCAAGTACGCCAAACAGGCCTTGCCCGCGTCCACCGACACCGCGGTCTGCGCTTCTTCGGTCGAAGCCCCCAAGTGTGGCACCGCCAAAATCCCCGGGTGCGTCCGCAATTTCGAGTCTTCCGAGGGCGGTTCGCTAGTGTACACATCCAATGCCGCGCCGGCGCACTGCCCGTGATCCAACGCTTCGAGCAGCGCCGCCTCGTCCACAATCCCGCCGCGCGCCGCGTTGACCACGAACAACCCGGGCTTGGCGAGCTTGAACGTTTCGGCGTTGAGCATCCCCGTGGTCTCGGCCGTCTTGGGCACGTGGAAACTGACCGCGTCGATGTGCGGCAACATGTCCGTGAAGTCGCGGAAGGTCTTCACCGTGTGCCCGCCGAGTTCGAGGTCGCTGTTGACGAACGGGTCGTAACCCACGACGTTCATCCCGAACGCCAACGCCCGCTCCGCGAACGTCCGGCCGATGCGCCCCAACCCGACGACGCCGATCGTCATGCCGTGCAGTTGTCGACCTTTGAACTTCGCGCGATCCCACCCGCCGTTGTAGACGGTGCGCGACGCCGGGCCGACCTTTCGGAGCATCGCCATGAGCAACGTGAACGCGAGCTCGGCCGTAGTGATCGTCGAGGCCTCGGCGGTGTTCACGACGAGGATGCCCTTGGCCGTCGCCGCCGGCAGATCGATGTTGTCCACGCCCACGCCGGCCCGCGCGATCACCTGAAGGTCGCCGGGATTCTCCAGCATCGCCGGGGTGACCTTGATCCCGCTACGGACGATCATCGCGTGAATACCGCCGGCCGCGAGCAGGTCGGCGTACTCCGACTCCGTGAGTCCGGGCTTGTTTAGCACGGTGGCATCGGGTTGCGACGCGAGCCAATCGAGGCCTTCCTGGGCAAGCTTGTCGGCGGCGAGAACGGTGAAGGGGGCGGTAGGCATGGGGCGGACAGTATTCCAGAAAACCCCACGAACCGTCGCCACGATTCTTACACCGCCGCGGCCGCCAAAAATCCATGCTTTGCCGCCTCTAGCGTGTGCTCGATCGACGCGTCGTCGTGGGCGAGGCTGACGAACCACGCCTCGAACGCCGACGGGGCCAACATCACGCCCCGGTCCAGCATCGCCCCGAAAAACGCCGCGAAACGCTCCGTGTGACACGCCGTGGCCTGCCCATAGTTCGTCACCGGCTGATCAAACGCCTCGGTAAAAAACACACCGAGCATCGAGCCTACGCGCGTCTGCGTCACCGGGCACTTGGCCGAGGACGCCGCTTCACGCAAACCCGACTCCAGTTTCGCCCCGATCGTTTCGAGTTGCTCGTACGCCGCCCCGCCACTCGCGGAGAGCGCCGCCAACTGCGCCCGCCCCGCCGCCATCGCCAACGGGTTCCCGCTCAGCGTCCCCGCCTGATACACCGGGCCGTCCGGCGCGACCTGCCGCATCAAATCTTCCCGCCCGCCGTACGCGGCGCAAGGCAACCCCCCGCCCATCACCTTCCCCAAGCAAGTCAGATCCGGCGTCACCCCAAACCGATTCTGCGCCCCGCCCCAAGCCACGCGAAACCCCGTCATCACCTCGTCGAACAGCAGCGGCACGTCGTTCGCATCGCACAAATCCCGCAAGCCTTGCAGGTATCCAGTGCAGGGCGGAATGCACCCCATGTTGCCCGCCACTGGCTCCACCGCCATGCACGCGATTTGCCCCCGGAAGTTCTTCATGGCTTGATCAACGGCGTTCAAATCGTTGTACGGCACCAAGACCGTGTGTTCCACCACGCTGCCCGGTACCCCCGGACTGCTCGGCACGCCCAGCGTCGTCGCCCCCGAACCCGCCGCCACCAAGAGCGCATCGGTGTGCCCGTGATAATTGCCCACACACTTGATGATCTTGTCCCGCCCCGTCACCGCCCGCGCCAACCGAATCGCCGACATCGCCGCCTCGGTCCCCGAATTCACGAACCGCACCACGTCCACCCCAGGAAGCGCACCGACAATCGTTTCCGCGAGCCGGGTCTCCGCCTCGGTCGGCATCCCGAACGTCGCGCCCTTCGCCAGCGCCGCCGAGACCGCCGCCGTGATCCGCTCGTCCGCGTGGCCCAAGATCAACGGCCCGTAGCTGCCGACATAGTCCACATACCGATTCCCATCCACGTCCGTCACCCACGCCCCATCACCGGACACCACCGTCACGGGCTCCCGCCCCACCGCCCGATACGCCCGCACCGGGGAACTCACCCCGCCCGGCATCACCGCCAGCGCCGCCGCGTGGGCGTAGATGGACTTTTCGTATCGATCCGTGGGTGCTTCATCGCTCATGCCGTGAGCCTAGCGACGCCCGCGACACCAGACCGCCCCAAGGCCCAACCAACCAAGGCAAAACCGCCTTGGCGATTGTGAATCCCGGGGTAAGCTTAAGGTGCCGTAAGACGTAGTAATCCAGCGGCCCGCCCTCAAACACCCCACGCCATGCCCCGTACCCCCGCCCACTCCGGCCCAATCGCCGCCGCGATCGCCCGCCTCGCCGTCGCCGCGGTGATTACGGCCACCTTCGCCGCGCCGCCCCCCCAAGCCTTGGCCCAATTCGACCCCCGCCCCCGCCTGCTCATCACCACCGACATGGGCGGCGACCCCGACGACCAGCAGTCCTTCATCCGCCTGCTCGCCCACGCCGACGCCTTCCGCATCGAGGGCATGGTCGCCACGTCCCGCGGCACGCCCGGCGAGGAAGAAGGCCCCGAGCCCCAGCCCGGCCAACTCACCGAACGCATCAACGCCTACGGCCAACACCTGGACAACCTCCGCGTCCACAACCCGGCGTTCCCCGACACCCAAGATCTGCTCGACCGCGTATTTGTCGGCAACGCCGACCGCGGGCTGTCCAACATCGGCGTGGGCGTCGAGAACGCCGGCGCCCGCGCGATCGAAGCCGCCGTCGACGCCTCGGACGAACCGCTGCACCTGGCGATCTGGGGCGGGGCCACCGAGTTCGCCCAGGCCATGATCAACGTCCAGAACGAACGCAGCCCCGGCGAGGTTCAGGACTTCGTCAGCAAGCTCCGCGTGCACGCCATCAACGACCAGGACGGCTATATCGACGCCGCCGAAGGCACGCTCGCCTGGGTCAAACAAGAGTTCCCGACGATGCTCATCGTCGACCCCACCCCCGCCGGCGCGCCCAGCGACGACATCTCTTTCCGCTTCGACTCGACCTACCGCGGCATGTACCAGAACGACTCGGCCAACCGCCGCGACCCCGTCGTCCCGCTGGTCACCGACGAGGTCGCCCAGCTCACCACCGCCGCGTGGATCAACGAATACGTCAATCAGAACCACGGCGCGTTGGGAGAGCTTTACCCCGACTTTGTCGTTCAGAACCCACAAACCGACCGCAACACCGTCGGCTTCAAGGAAGGCGACACGCCCTCGTGGTTCTCGTTCTTCCCCAACGGCCTCGCCGACCCCGACGATCCGGCCCTGGGCAACTGGGGCGGCCGATACCAATCCGCCGGCGACGGCACGAACCATTTCGTCCCCGCTTTCGACACCCTCCCCGACGAAACCATCACCGACCAAGCCGCCCGCGCAAAATGGACCGTCGCCCGCTACCGCGAGGCCTACCAAAACGAATTCGCGAACCGCATGGACTGGTTCGTCGCCGAAAACTTCGCCGACGCCAACCACCCGCCCACGCCATTCACCGGCGTGCCTTCGTTCCCCAAACGCTCTTCCGTCGCGACCGGCAGTAGCGCGTTCCTCTTTTCCGACGGTTGGTTCGACCCCGACGGCGACCCGCTCAGCTACTCTTGGTGGCTCTACGAAGACGCTGGAAGCAGCCCCACCGCCATCCCGCCATCCCTCCTCGATACGCTCGCCGCCGCCAACTCCGAGTTCCTCTTTCTGGACCTCGCGGGCATCGCCTCGGGCACCGAACTGCACTTCATCCTCGAAATCACCGACGCCGACACCCCCCTGCCCTTCACGCGCTACGAACGCTTCATCGTCACCGTCGGCACCCGAGTCATCCCCGAACCCGCCGCCACGCTATTGGCCGTAACGGCCCTGCCTCTAATACGACGCCGCCACTAACATCAAGCAAAGGCCAAGCCATTTTCAAGATATCTGTCGCGTGCGCGCTGCGTTGGACAAAAACGAATTCATTTCTGACATATGGGGGAAACGGGTTGCGACATATGGGGAAAAGGGGGTGTGTCGGCGAATTACCTGGAGCGAAGGAGGAGAAGAGCGAGGGCGTCGCCGGCGTCGAAAGGGGCGACGCGGCTCGGGGCGAC
>JBCCDN010000033.1:0-24537 GCA_039030755.1 Planctomycetota bacterium
ACCCACGTGATGGAGCACGGCCTGCTGTTTCTGGAAGGCCGAGGCATGTATTACCTCGGCGACCGGTGGATGGAGGTACAGCGGGACGATTTCATCTGGATGGGGCCGTACTGTCCGCAGAGCTTTGTTGCGTCCGGCCCGACACCCAGCCGTTACCTGTATTACAAAAACGTCAACCGCGAGATCACGCTTTGAATCACACGTCCCACGAATCGGCTCCTCAGGAAAAAATCTACCGTGACGCGGATGTCGATCTGTCCGTGCTGGACGGTAAGACGCTCGCCGTGCTCGGCTACGGGATTCAAGGCAAGGCCCAAGCCGCTAACGCGCGGGATAGCGGCTGCGTGGTGATCGTCGGTTGTCGCGGTCAAGAAGACGGCAGCCGCAGCCGAGACGAAGCAATCGCCGACGGCTTTGAGGCGATGAGCGTCGCCGAAGCCACGGCAAAGGCGGATGTGATTCTCGTTGAGCTTGCCGATCCGGTGCAGCCCGTCGTTTATCAGTCTGAGATTGAGCCGAATCTCAAAGCCGGACAGACGCTTTGTTTCTGTCACGGTTTCAGCGTGCTTTACGGGCAGATCACGCCACCGAAAGACGTCAACACCGTGCTGTTTGTGCCGAACGCGCCCGGCGAATTTGTGCGTCAGAAGTACCTCAAGGGCGAGGGTATCTACGGCTGTGTCGCTGTCGATCACGACGCGACCGGTGACGCTTTCTCGATCGTGCTCGCGGTGAGCAAAGCCGTGGGTAGTACGCGAGCCGGTGTGGTGGCTATGACGTTTCAGCAAGAAACCGAAGGCGATAATTTTGAGGAACAGATTCTCTACGGCGGCGCGATCGCGCTGATGAAAGCTTGTTTCAACACGATGGTTGAGGGCGGTTATCCGCCGAGCTTCGCCTACGCCAAGGCGATTCGGTCTTTGCGAAGTGTGATCGACGTGATGGATGAGATCGGGATCGAGGCGTATCTGAGCGGTGGGTGTAGCCGGACCTGCGAGTTTGCGGTGCGGACTCGTGGTCCACGCGTGATCGACGAAGAGGAAATCCGTAAGGTTTTTGCCGAAACCGAGGCGGGTGTGTTTGCCCGCGACTGGATGCAGGAGTGGGCGCTGGGTATGCCGCAACTTCATCGACTGCGCCGCACGGGGTCGGAGAGCGCGATGGAGCAGACGGGCAAGCGGTGGCGGGAAGAGTTCGGGAAGTAATTCATGGCGATCGACGCGAAGCGCCTGCAATCCGATATCGAAGCGATCGCCCGGTGCACCGCGAGTCCCGGAGCGGGCGCGACCCGTCCGACGATGTCGCCGGCCTGGGCCGAGGCGCGTTCGTATGTCATTGCCGAGGCGGAGACGCTGGGCTGCGACGTCCGCGTGGATGCTGCGGGCAACGTGCACGCCCGACCAAGCGCGATCGGTTGGGAGACGCCGGTCTGGCTGGTCGGATCGCACTTGGACAGCGTGCCGCACGGCGGCGATTTCGATGGCGTGGTGGGGGTCGTCCTGGCTTTGGAATTGCTGCGCTCGGCCGCGGACGAAGGGCGGAATGACCTGCCCGTGGAGCTTATGGTCTTCGCGGAGGAAGAAGGTCCGACCTTCGGATTGGGCATGCTGGGAAGCCGCGCGTGGGTGGGTGAGTTGACTGCCGCTGAACTCAGCCAACTTCGCAATACGGACGGCGCGAACTATCTCGAAGCCGGTGACCCGTTCGGAGTCGATGCCGAGCGTCTTGATCAGGACGGGCTTGATCCCTCGGTCTACCGCGGGTTGATCGAATTGCATATCGAACAGGGGCCGGGCCTATGGCGGCGTGACCGCCGGCTCGGGGTGGTGCGAGCCATCGCGGGTCGCCGTCAGTTTGAAGTGTCGGTTGAAGGCGAAGCCAATCACGCCGGCGCGACCGCCATGGGCGATCGACGTGACGCACTCGCCGGCGCGGCAGAGGTGGCGTTGGCGCTCGAAAGCTTGGTATCCAGCCTGGACCCCGACGCCGTGATGACGGTGGGGCGATTCGATGTTGAGCCCAATGCGATTAACGTCGTTCCCGGGAGAGCCCGCTTGACGATCGATTTCAGGGCACCGGCCGACGACGTTTTGGTCGCTGGTGAAGAGCGTTTGCGTGAAGCCATACACGCCATTGCCGCGCGTCGCCGGTTGACCGCGACAATCGACCGGACCGAAGCGATTCCGGCGCGGCCGATGTCGTCCGAACTGGTTGAAACGCTGAAAAATCAAGCGGATCGTGTGACCGGCACGGAGGTCCCGGTCATGATGAGCGGCGCGCTCCACGACGCGGCGGTGGTTGCGCCTTTCTTACCGAGCGTGATGCTTTTCGTGCCGAGTCGCGACGGGATCAGCCACAATCCGGCCGAGTTCAGCCGGATCGAAGATGTCGCCGCGGCGGCGTGTGTGGTGGAGTCTTTCGTGAGCCGCCCGAGTATGCAGGAGCTCAACGCGATGGCGATGGCGTCCTTGGTCACGTTGTGCGGCGACCTCTTCGAACACTCGCCCTGGGTTGTCGAGCGGGCGGCGTCGATGAGGCCTTTCGTCGATGTTGATGCGTTCATGGATGCGACGCGTCGCGTACTCGAGGAGGCTACCGAAGACGAGCGATTGGCCTTGATACGTGCCCACCCCGACTTGGTGGGGGGTCTCCGGGCGAGCGGCGAACTCACGGCCGATTCTTCGGTGGAACAGCGGAAAGCTGGGCTCGATACGGTTTCGCCCGATGAGGCCGAGCGTTTTGCTCGGTTCAACTCGGCCTACCACGACCGCTTTGGTTTTCCGTTTGTCATTTGCGCGAAGCAAAACCGCAAGGACACAATCCTTTCGGTCATGCCCGAGCGACTGCAGAACCCGCGTGAGCGTGAGGTCCAGATCGCGCTCGATGAGATCCTGAAGATTGCCCGCTTGCGTTTGGCTGACCGCTTGTGGATCCCCCTTAAGAAAGCCGTTGACCGCTCATGACCCACACCCTTTCTGCCAAACTCAGCGCGAACAGCTACGGCAAGTCACGTGTCCGACTCACGAAAGTCATCCGTCAAGGCGACCGCCACGAAGTGCTCGAGATGTCGGTGGACATCACACTCGAGGGCGACTTCGAAGCGTCTTACACGCAGGGCGATAATCGATCTGTGGTTGCGACCGATTCCATGAAAAACACGGTGTACGTCTTGGCTCGCGAGACCGAGTTTGACTGTATCGATGCGTTTGCGGCCGTCTTGGCGAACCACTTTGTGAAGACCTATGCCCAAGTGAGCGCCGCCGAGATCAAGATCGGTCAGACGATGTTTGACCGTGTTCCGCAAGGCGCCGACGTTCACGACCACGCATTCGTCGGTGGGCGGCAGGATCAGCGGACCTGTCGTGTCCGAGCCGAGTCGGGCGGGGCGTTACGGATCTTCGGCGGTGTCGCGGGTTTGGTTGTGCTCAAAAGCGCGGGTTCTGAGTTTGTGGATTTTGTGACCGATCGTTTCCGCACACTGCCCGACACCACCGAACGGATTTTCGCCACAACCATCGATGCGGAGTGGTCGGTGGCCGACCTGGAAGCTCACGCGACCGAAACCTACGACCTAGCACGTTCGGCTCTGGTTTCGTGCTTCGCCGACCACCACAGTCTGGCGGTGCAGCAGACGCTGTTGGAGATGGGCAAGGCGGCACTGGGGGCGGCGCCAGCGATTGAGCGGATCGATTTGTCGATGCCGAATCAGCACCGTGTGCCGTTCAACCTTGAACCCTTTGGCTTGGACAACCCGGCGATGATCTTTGTGCCCACCGACGAGCCGGCCGGACAGATTCGCGGGACGGTGGAGCGATCGTGAGCGGTGCCCTGACCACCCATGTCTTGGACACCGCCTCGGGTAGGCCGGCGGCGGGCATGTCGATCGCCTTATTTGCCGGCGATGTGACCGAAAACCATATGCCGCTCGTGTCGCTCCAGACGAATGCTGATGGCCGATGCGCAGCACCGCTGCTTTCCGGCGAAGCGATGGTGGCGGGGCGGTACACGCTCTGCTTTTACGTTGGCGATTATTTCAAGAGCCAAGGCACGAAAGGCGCGGGCGCGTTTCTCGACGTCGTTCCGGTCGTCTTTGTGATCAGCGAACCTTCGCAGCACTATCACGTGCCGCTTCTGGTGACGCCGTGGTCGTACAGCACGTATCGCGGGAGTTGAGCATGGCGCCCGACGTTTGTATTCGAGGCGGGACGGTGGTCATGCCTCATGGGTTGTGCGCGGTGGACGTTGCGATCGAAGACGGGACGATTGTGGCGATCGAAGCGTCATGCGCTCGTGGCAAGATCGAGATTGATGCCACAGGGTTGCACGTGTTCCCGGGTTTGATCGATCCGCACGTGCATTTCAATGAGCCGGGACGAACGGATTGGGAAGGCTTCGCTAGCGGGTCGTTGGCGCTGGCCGCGGGCGGCGGCACGTGTTTTTTCGACATGCCGCTCAACAGCGATCCGCCGCTGCTGGACGCCGACGCGTTCCAAGCCAAACACGCCGCGGCGCGGGCGAACAGCCTGACCGACTTTGCGTTATGGGGCGGGCTGACGCCTGGCAATCTCGACGAGCTCAAGCATCTCGTGGAGTGCGGCGTGATCGGGTTCAAAGCGTTTATGTGCGACAGCGGAATCCCTGAGTTTGGTCGCGTGGACGAAGCTGCGCTTCGTCAGGGCATGCGACTTGCGGCGGCATCGAATCGTCTCGTGGCGGTCCACGCTGAGAGCGAAACAACGACGCGGCGGCTGACGTCTGAACTCATCGAAAAAGGTTTTTGCGACTGGGATTCTTTTTTAGCCAGCCGCCCGGTGGAGGCCGAACGCGAGGCCGTTGAAATCGCTCTGGCGTTGTCCGCTGAAACCGGCTGCCGATTGCACATCGTTCATGTCAGCCATCCCGACGTGGTGGCCGTCATTCAGCAAGCCCGCGATCATGCGGGGCTCGATGTGACTTGCGAGACCTGTCCGCATTACCTCACGTTCAGTTCCGGTGTGCTTCCGCAAGTCGGAGCGATTGCCAAGTGTGCACCGCCGTTGCGTGATGCAGATGCCGTCGAGGGATTATGGGCAACCTTAAGGCAAGGTTCGATCGATTGGGTCGCGTCGGACCACTCGCCGTGCCCGCCGACCATGAAGCAAACCGACGACGTGTTCGCAGCATGGGGTGGGATTGCGGGCGTTCAGTCGACGCTGCAAGTGCTTCTGAGCCATGAGCCGCCCCTGGGATTGCCCGAGGTTTCGGCGTTGACATCGGGTCAGGCGGCGAACCGTTTTGATTTGAAAAACAAGGGTAAAATCGAACTGGGGCGGGATGCCGACCTCGTGCTTGTCGCTTTGGATGCTCGCTTCACGCTCTTACGCGAGCAACTACATGATCGGCATCGGCTAAGCCCATATGTCGGTTTGCCTTTCCGTGGCGAAGTGCGACGGACATTGGTGCGCGGGCGGTCCGTGTTCGTGGACGGAACCGGGGTGGGGCCGCCGAGCGGGCGTCTTGTGACGCCCGAGGGGATCGGGGATCGGTGAGCGTCGCGTACTGACAAGACCGATCGGACCTAACGTAGACAGCTTGTGAGTCCAAAGCGGGACATGAAATGCGTGACACGATTGACTTTTTGATCAATGGCGAGTCGGCCTCGGCGCGGGGTGACGATGCGTGGCTCATGCTTTCGGAATTCTTACGGAAGCGGCGCGGCCTAGCGGGGACCAAGGTGGTCTGTGCCGAGGGCGACTGCGGATCGTGCAGCGTCTTGGTGGGCCGGCTCGAAGCGGGCAAGCTGCGGTATCGCTCGGTGGCGTCGTGCATCGTTCAGGTGTTGCAGTTGGACGCGACGCACGTGGTGACGGTCGAAGGCTTAACGCCCGACGGCGGACTCAACGCGTTTCAGGAAGCGATGGTCGATCAGCATGGGGCTCAGTGCGGCTTCTGTACGCCAGGGATCGTGGTGGCGATGCAGGAATTGATGGATGGCGGACAACCGTTGGATGAGCATGCGGTACGCCGAGGTCTGTCGGGCAATTTATGTCGGTGCACCGGCTATGACGCGATTTTCCGTGCGGCGCTTAAGACCGATGTATCGGCATTGCCTTCGGTGGAAGCACGCTTCCCTTCAGTCGAGATTGTTGACACGCTGGCCGCAGCAGCGGAAGAACCCACGACGATCCGCGCGGCCGAAGGCACCTGCTTTAAACCCACGACACTCGACGAAGCGACCGAATTCCTAGGTTCACAATCGGATACGGATACGGAAGCCGTCACGGTGCTTAGTGGCGGCACCGACTTGGGGGTGGTTCGCAACAAGGGGCGGTTTCGGCCGACGTCGTTGATGTTGACCGGTGGTCTTGCGGCGTTACGCGAAGTGCGACGAGAGGGCGAGGTGTTGCATATCGGTGCCGGCGTGCCGCTCAGCGAGTTTGAAGAGGCGCTGGCCTCGACGATCCCGGAGATGACGGAGTTTCTCGGTTGGTTCGGCTCGCCACCGATCCGACACGCCGGCACGCTCGCGGGCAACCTCTGCACCGCGTCGCCCATCGGCGACACGGCTCCGGCGCTCTGCGTCTTAGGTGCGGAAGTGGAACTCACTTCGACGCGGGGTCCACGAATGGTCACGGTCGAAGCATTTCAAACCGGCTACCGCACCACCGATCGCCGTCCCGACGAATTGGTGACCGCGATCCGTGTTCCCTTGCTGCCGCCGGATTATCACCTGCGGCTTTACAAGGTGTCGCGTCGCAAAGACCTGGACATTTCGACGGTAAGCGGCGCGTTCCGCTTCGCGGTGCGAGACGGGCTTGTGGTTGATATGCGCATCGTGCTCGGTGGTGTGGGTGCGACCGTGATACGGATGATTGAGGTTGAAGACCGATTGCGAGGGCAGCCGGCGACGCTCGAACGTTTTGAGCAAGCTGGGCAGTTGGCTTCCGAATCCGTTACGCCCATGACGGATGTGCGTGGGTCGGCTCGATACCGCCAGACGCTCGTTCGCAACCTGTTCTTAAAGCTTTGGCACGAGATCGATGCCGGCCGCTTCGCAGTTGAAACGTCGTCCAACCCCGCGGGAGGAGATTGAACATGCCCGCCGTCGGAAAAGATATCGCTCACGATTCGGCCCGGACACACGTCGCAGGCGTCTCGGAATTTCTCGACGACCGTTTGCCGTTGGCGGGTGAGTTGCTTGCGGGGATCGTGCCCAGCCCCGTTGCACACGGGCGTTTGAAGCATCTCGACGTCTCGGCTGCACGGAATGTGCCGGGCGTGCGGGCGTTGCTGACCGCAGACGACCTCTCAGCGCACAATCTATTCGGCCCGGTCGTCGCGGACGAGATGTTGGTCGTGGCGGATGAGGCGGTCTTTCTGGGTCAGCCCGTCGCGCTGGTCGCTGCGGAAACCAAGGCTGGGCTCGAAGCGGCGATTCGAGCCGTCGTGGTGGAGATGGAGACGCTGCCGCCGCTTCTTGACATCGACGCGGCGATCGCGGCCGATTCATTCACGGGCGGGACGAGCACGATCGAACGCGGTGATGTTGAGCAAGGTTTTGCCGACGCCGATGGCATCCTTGAAGGCGTCCTCGACATCGGTGGGCAGGAGCAGTTTTATCTCGAGTCGCAGGTGGCGATCGCGGTGCCCGGCGAGCAAGGGCAGATGCACGTGCACTCGTCGACGCAGCATCCCAGTGAGGTACAGGCTTTGGTGGCGGAAGCATTAGGGGTTCCGTTTAATCATGTGATCTGTACGTGCAAACGCATGGGCGGCGCGTTCGGGGGTAAGGAAACGCAGGCGGCGCCGCCGGCGATGATGGCAGCGCTGCTCGCCCAACGCACCGGCCGACCCGTGCGGTTCCTGTACAACAAAGATGACGACATGCGCTTCACCGGTAAGCGTCATGCGTTTAAGAGTTTTTACAAGGCGGGCTACACACGCGACGGTCGGTTGACTGCTCTTGATGTGCGGTTGTTTTCCAACGGCGGGTGTAGCACGGACCTGAGCCCGGCCGTGCTCGAGCGCGCTTTGCTTCATACGGACAACACGTCGTTCCTGCCGAACCTTCGGGTGACCGGGCGCATCTGCAGAACGAACCTGCCGAGCAATACGGCTTTTCGCGGTTTTGGCGGGCCGCAAGGCGTCGCGAGTACCGAGCACATCTTGCACGAAGTCGCGGTAGCGACGGGTCTTGATTCGCTGGAGGTGCGGCGTATCAATTGCTATGGGATTGATGAGCGGAACGTCACGCCGTACGGGCAAGTTGTTGCGAACAATACGCTCCCCGAGTTGTTCGACACGCTGCGGGCCGATTGCAATTACGACGGGCGTCGCACGGAAATCGATCGCTTCAACGCCGAGTCACGCACGCATCTCAAAGGCATGGCGTTGTCGGGCGTGAAGTTTGGGATTTCATTCACGCGGCGGGCATTGAATCAGGCGAACGCGCTCGTGAACATCTACGTCGACGGATCGGTCATGGTCAGCACCGGAGCCACGGAAATGGGCCAAGGGGTGAACACGCGGATCCGGCAGGTGGTCGCCGATGCGCTCGGGGTTTCGTACGAGCGGGTTCTGCTGGGTATCACCAGCACCGAGAAGAACAACAACACGTCGCCTACCGCTGCGAGCAGCGGGACCGATCTCAACGGCGCGGCGGCCAGGGTTGCGTGTCTCAAGCTGCGCGAACGCCTCGCCAAGGTCGCGGCCGATCTACTTGCCGACGCCGACGCGGGGTTGACCGCTGAGTTCGAGTCCGTGGTGTTTGCCGACGGCGTGGTGTACGACGCGCGTCGGCCGCAGATGCGTTTGAGTTTCGAAGACGTGGTGAAGCAGGCATACGAGCTGCGGATCAGTCTTGGCGAGCGCGGCTTTTACGCGACGCCCGGTGTGGATTTCAACCGCGCGACGGGGCAGGGTCATCCGTTTCTTTACTTTACGAACGGCGTCGCGTGCTGCGAAGTGTTGATCGATCGATTCACGGGCGAGATGAGCACGCCGCGTGCGGATGTGCTGATGGACCTGGGCCGATGCATCAACCCGGGCATCGACCGCGGGCAAACCGTTGGCGGCTTTATCCAGGGCGTTGGTTGGTGCACGCTTGAGCAGCTTGTGTATGGCGACGACGGCACGCTGCTTTCGTATTCGCCCACGACGTACAAGATTCCCAACGCGACGGACGTGCCCGAAGTATTTAACGTGCGGTTCCTCGACAACCCGAACAACACGATCAGTCTGCATCGCAGCAAGGCTGCGGGTGAGCCGCCGCTGCTGCTGGGGTTGAGCGCGTGGCTCGCGGCCAAGGACGCGTTGCGCTATGTGCACGGCCGACGGAACGAACCGAAGCTCCATTTGCCCGCAACGGGTGAAGCGATTCTGATGAATCTGCCTTGAAGCGTGATCGCTCTAGCGGAAGCATGACTGCTACAACGTCATCGGGCGGGATACGGGCAGGTCGACGGGGACGAACGCCGACGTGACGGCGTCGGATCTGAGTGTGTGTCGGAGGCCGCCGATGCGGTCGCCGCGGCTAAGGGTGCCGGTGACGCCGGGGATGGTGACGCCGAACGACAGTGATGGGCACCACCGGCGGGGCGGTGTGGCGTGGGGTAAGTCGGCGTGGTTGTGCAGGTGTCCCGAGCACAGCACCTGGATTTTGGGCGAGCGGAGTCGTTCCAACAGCGGGCCGCGCGGCTCGGAATCGACCGGCCAGTACCTTAAGTTTTTTCGTTGCGTTGAATCGACATCGACGAGCGCGGGCAAGTCCGGGGGCATATGCATGAAGACGATGGCGTGTTCGCAGGTCGCGAGTTGGTCGTCGAGCCATTGGCGTTGTTGGGCCTCTTCGTTGTAGCCGCTGCCCATGATCTGGGAGTTCAGGCCGAGCACGGCGTAGCCGGCGAGGTCTTCGCGGAACCATCCGTTGCCGAAGACCTTTTGCCACTGCGCGTAACGCTTCGGCGTCAGTGCGTCGTTCGCGATGCCGGGCTTGTTACCGATGTCGTGGTTGCCGGGGATGATGCGGACCGGTGCGATAGACGTGAGCGCATCGACAGAGCGTTTTCCGAATTCGATCTGCTCGGGGATGCATGGGGCGTCGTCACAGAGGTCGCCGGAGATGACGATAAGGTCGGGCGCCTGCATCCGCGCGGTTTCGACCAAGATCGCGAGGCGCTCGTCTTCTCGCTCGGGCATACGACCCAGGTGGAGGTCCGAGAGTTGGAGGACGGCGCTCACGAAGTCTGTCCGCTTCTCCACACCGGGTCGTCGTGGCTGTCCTGGGCGGAGGCGAACCACCGGGTCAACGTCATTTTCTGCTTGGTATAGAAGTGGATGCCTTCGGTGCCCTGGATGTGCAGGTCGCCGAAGAACGATTGGTTCCATCCGGTGAAGGGCAGCCAGGCCATGGGTGCGGGAACGCCGACGTTGATGCCGATCATCCCGGCGTTGAAGTGCCGTTTGAAGGTGCGAGCGGCGTGGCCGTCGTTGGTGAAAATGGACGCGCCGTTGCCGTAGGGGCAGGCGTCGCCGATGGCAAGGGCGTCGTCGAGGGTGGGCACGCGGACAATCGAGAGTACCGGGCCGAAGATTTCGTCGGTCCAGAGTTTCATGGCGGGTGTGACGCCGTCGACGACGGAGGGGCCGAGCAGGAAACCGTCGGCGTTACTGGCTTGTGGGTGGGTCCGTCCGTCGAGCGCGACGGTGCCGCCTTCTTGCTGTGCGATGTCGAGGTAGCCGGCGACGCGGTCGCGGTGGTCGGCGTTGATGACCGGGCCCATCTCGGCGGCATCGTTGCCGTCGGTCGGCGCGGTGTCGATCTGCTTGCCGTAGGCGACGAGGCGTTCGACGAGCGCATCGCCGATGTCGCCGACGGCGAGCGCCACGCTCCCGGCCATGCAGCGTTGGCCGGCACAACCAAACGCCGACGCGGCGAGGGCTTTGACCGCTTGCTCGAGGTCGGCGTCGGGCATGATGACCAAGTGGTTCTTTGCGCCGCCGGCGGCCTGGACCCGCTTGCCGTGCGACGTCGCGGTGGTGTAGACGTACTTGGCGATCGCGGTCGAACCCACGAACGACACGGCGTCTATGTCGTCGTGGGTCAGCAGCGCATCGACCATCGGCTTTCCGCCGTGCACGACGTTGAAGACGCCCGCGGGCAGGCCGGCGTCGATGAGCAACTCGGCGAGGCGGATCGAAGACAGCGGGACCTTTTCGCTAGGCTTGAGGACGAACGTGTTGCCACATACCAGCGCGATTGGGAACATCCACAGCGGCACCATGTTCGGGAAGTTGTACGGCGTGATGCCGACGCAAACGCCCACCGGGTGCCGATTGGTTTCGCCGTCGACGCCATTAGCAAGTTGCGGGAACGTATCGCCAGCCAGCAGCGCGGGAACCGACGCGGCGTATTCAACCATTTCCATGCCGCGCTGCACCTCGGCCCGGGCTTCGGCGTGGGTCTTGCCGTGTTCTTTGGTGATGAGCCGAGCAAGCTCGTCGAAGTGTGCGACGATCTTTTCGCGGAAGGCGAACATCAGTCGGGCACGTTCGACGGCGGGCGTCTCGGACCAAGCGGGCAACGCGGCCTTGGCGGCCTGCACCGCGGCGTCGGCGGTGTCGGCTCCGGTCAGCGGCACGCTGGCCACGGCTTGCCCAGTGGAAGGGTTGAACACCTTGCCGTGGTGCGTGGCGTTGGCGACGGTCCATTGACCGCCAATCAGTTGCGGTACGGGCGTGGCCAAGGGTTTCGATGCGGTGGGCGTGGCCGTGGCGGTCATGAAAAATCCTTTGGGTCATGTATGCGATGTCTGAGCAGGCTGGCTGGCGACTTCGGTACGAAAGGCTGGCGTTGCCGCGCGGTTGTCGCTACGTTAAACGATGTTGCCTGTTCCGCTTGAGCTTTCTTTGCCGTGAACCCGTGATCTTCTTTTTTGTTCGATCCCTCGAGGGAGTCTGTCGCTATGGCCCGAATTGTCCGCGGCGCGCTGATCCAAGCCACGCTTTGTGAACCCGTGACCTCCGGCGTGCGGAGGGTCAAACAGGCGATGATCGATAAGCACGTCGAACTCATCGCACAGGCTGCCGATCAGGGGGCGCAGGTCTGCTGCCTGCAAGAACTCTTTTACGGTCCGTACTTCTGTGCCGAGCAAGACGCCAAGTGGTACACGCTCACCGAGCCCGTGCCCGACGGCCCGACCACCCAGCTCATGATGGAGCTGGCGAAGAAGCACAACATGGTCATGGTTGTGCCCATGTACGAAGAAGACATGCCCGGCGTCTACTACAACACCGCGTCGGTGATCGACGCCGATGGCACGTACCTCGGCAAGTTCCGCAAGATCCATATTCCGCATTGCGACCCGGGCTTCTGGGAGAAGTATTACTTCCGGCCTGGCAACCTTGGCTACCCGGTTTTCAATACGAAGGTCGGCAAAGTCGGTGTCTATATCTGCTACGACCGCCACTTTCCCGACGGCGCGCGGTGCCTCGGTCTGAATGGTGCGGAGATCGTGTTTAACCCCAGCGCGACCGTCGCGGGTTTGAGTGAATATCTCTGGAAACTCGAGCAGCCGGCTCACGCGGTCGCGAACCAGTACTTCGTCGGCGCGATCAACCGCCCCGGCTGGGAAGAGCCTTGGAAGACCGGCGAGTTCTACGGGCAGTCGTACTTCTGCGATCCGCGCGGGCAGTTTGTTGCGCAAAGCGACAAGCGCGTCGAAGACGACATCGTGATTGCCGATATGGATCTTGACTTGATCCGTGAAGTTCGGAACACCTGGCAGTTCTTCCGTGACCGTCGGCCCGAAACCTATGGAGCGATCACCGAGCTTTGAGTCTGCCCCCAAGCCATCCGACGTCGCCGCTGCTGTACGGCCTGGACGATAAGCCGCCGTTTGGCAAGGCGGTGATCTTGGGTATGCAACACGTGCTGACCATGTTCGGCTCGACGGTGGCGGTGCCGCTGCTGTTGGGTCCGGCCATGGGCATGGGAACCGCGGAGATCGCGCTGCTGATCTCGAGTGTGATGCTCTGCTCGGGGGTGGCGACGTTGATTCAGTCCACGGTCGGCTCGCGTTTGCCGATTATCCAGGGCGTGAGCTTTTCGTTTCTGGGCGCGTTTTTCTTCATCATCGCCGAGGTGGGCAACAAGCCCGAAACGTTTGCCGAGCACCCGATGCAGTACATCGCCGGGGCCGTGATCGTGGGCGCGGTGGTGGAGATGTTGGTCGGCTTCACGGGGCTGATGGGGTTGGTGCGACGGGTGTTGTCGCCGGTGGTGGTGGGGCCGGTGATCATGCTGATTGGGTTGGCGTTGTACGGCGCGGGGGCGCCGGTGGCGGCGAGCCATTGGCCGATCGCGATCCTGACGATGGTGTTGATCGTGATGTTCTCGTTCGTGCTTTCGCGTCGCAGCCTGCTCGCCCGCATGTTCCCGATGCTGTTGGCGATTCTGGGCGCGGTGGCGGTGTGTGCGGGCTTGTCGGGGGCGGGCGTGTTGGCCGAGGGAAGTCCGGCGCGGCCGAACCTTTCGGCGTTTGGGGTGGCGGAGTGGGTCCGAGTGGGCGACGTGCTTTTCCCTTGGGGGCTGCCGGCGTTTTCAACGGGCTTCATCGTCGCGGTGATGGCAGGGTTTTTGGCGTCGATGATCGAATCCTTCGGCGACTACCACGCGTGCAAACAGATGGCCGGCGGCGGCGATCCGACGCCGGCCGAAATCTCGCGGGGTATCGGCTGCGAGGGCGTCGGCTGCGCGTTGACCGGCGTCTTCGGCGGGTTCAGTTCCACGAGCTATTCCGAAAACGTTGGGCTGATCGGCCTGACGAAGGTGGGCTCGCGCTATGTCGTGCAGATCGGGGCGGTGATGCTGATCCTTCTGGGCATTTTCGGAAAGTTCGGGGCGCTCGCCGCGGCGATTCCGCAGCCCGTGGTCGGCGGTTTGTATTGCGCGATGTTCGGCCTGATCGCGGCGGTGGGCGTTCGGCAGTTTTCGCGAGCCGATTTGAGCAGCGACCGCAACCTGTTCATCGGCGGCTTCGCGTTGTTCATGGGCATCAGCGTGCCGCACTATTTCAACAACGGCGGTATCGAGGCGGTGAACGCTGCGCTATTGGGCCCGTCACCCGAGTTGGCCGGAGCCGGCGTGACCGCGGTGGCGGGTGTTCTCAACGCGATCGGCACCACCGGTATGGCGGTCGCCGCGATCCTGGGCATCACGCTCGACAACCTCGTGCCGGGCACCAAAGAAGAACGCGGGCTGATCCATACGCCCGGCACCTTGATCCCCGAAGCCGACGACGTCGATGTCGTGCCCGCCACGGAAGAGAACCGATGACCACCACCGCCAAAACCATCTCATTGCCCCAGTGCGACCACCAGCCGCAGCCTTACGCCGGTCCGCCGCGCGACGAAGTGCTCGCGCTCCGACAGCAATACGTCAACCCCGGGGTGCTTAACTATTACCGCGATCCGCTCATGGTCGTCGAAGGACACATGCAGTATCTCTTCGACGAAACCGGCCGGCGCTATCTCGATGCGTTCGCGGGCATCGTCACGGTCAGCGTGGGGCATTGCCATCCGCACGTCGCCGAGGCGGTCAAGCAACAAGCCGGCACGCTGCAGCACGCGACCACGATCTACCTGCATCCGACGCTCCCGAAGTTTGCAGAAAAGCTTGCGAGCAAGATGCCCACCAACGCCGCTGGCGTCCCGCTCGACAAGACGTACTTCACCAACTCCGGCAGCGAAGCCAACGAACTCGCGATGCTCATGGCTCGCGAGTTCACCGGCCACGCCGACGTCGTCGGCCTCCGCAACGGTTATCACGGCGGTACGCCCAACACCATGGGCCTCACCGCCCACGGCACTTGGAAGTTCCCCAGCAACACGCCGGGCGGCCTGCACCACACGCACCCGGGCTACTGCTATCGCTGCCCGTACGACCTCGAATATCCGAGTTGCGATCTCAAGTGCGCGAAGGACCTGGAGAACGTCATCGCGTACCAAACGCCCGGTGAGATCGCATGCTTTATCGGCGAGCCGATCCAGGGTGTCGGCGGGGCGGTCACGCCGCCCAAGGAGTTTTTCCAGATCGTCTACGAAACCGTGCGGAAACACGGCGGCCTCTGCGTTGCCGACGAGGTGCAAGGCGGCTTCGGTCGCACCGGCGAGCACTACTGGGCCCACCAAAACTACGGCGTGCAGCCCGACATGATCGTCATGGCCAAGGGCATCGGCAACGGCGCTCCGCTGGCCGCGGTCACTACGACGGCCGAGATCGCGCAGACGATGACCAAGCGTGTCCACTTCAACACCTACGGCGGAAACCCGGTGTCGATGGCGTCGGGCCTCGCGACGATGGAAGTCATCGACGCCGAAGGGATACAAGCCAACGCGAAACGCGTCGGCGGCCTGCTCAAGGACGGTCTACTCGCCTTGCAAAACAAGCACGAACTGATCGGGGACGTGCGTGGACTGGGCCTCATGCTCGGCATGGAACTGGTTCGCGATCGCGCTACCAAAGAACCCGCCAGCACGGAAGCGGCCGACCTGATGGAGATGGCCAAAGAGCGCGGCCTGATCCTCGGCAAGGGCGGCCTTTACGGCAACACGATGCGCATCAAACCTCCGATGTGTATTACACCCGACGACGCAACGTTCCTGCTCGAAACCGTCGACGCCTGCCTTACCGAAATCCAAGCCAAGCGCTAAACGAGAACCGCTATGCCCACCCTTGAAACCACCGTCGACGGCATCCAATTCCCCAACCCCTTCGTCATCGGCTCCGGCCCGCCCGGGACCAACAAGAAGGTCATCTGCAAAGCCTTCGCCGAGGGCTGGGGCGGCATGATCGCCAAGACCGTCAGCCTCGACGCCTCCAAGGTCATCAACGTCGCCCCCCGCTACGGCAAACTCACCGGCGTTAACAAGAAAGAAGTCTTCGGCTGGGAGAACATCGAACTCATCTCCACCACGCCCTTCGACCAATGGCTCGACGAGTTCAAAGCCATCAAAGACGAATACCCCGATCACGTCCTGATCGCTTCGATCATGGAGGAGTACAACAAAGACGCGTGGTGCGAGATCGTCGAGCGTTGCGAGGCCGCGGGCGTCGACGGCCTCGAACTCAACTTCTCCTGCCCCCACGGCCTGCCCGAGCGCAAGATGGGCGCTGCCATGGGACAGGACCCCGACATTCTCGGCGAAGTCACCGGCTGGGTCATGGATGTCGCCAAGACGCCCGTGTGGGCGAAGATGACGCCCAACGTCACGCATATCGAAGACCCCACCCGCTCCGCTTTAAGCGCCGGCGCGCACGGCATCACGGCGATCAACACCATCCGCAGCGTCATCGGCGTTGACCTCAAAACCCTCCGACCCATGCCCACCGTTGAGGGCTACTCCACCCCCGGCGGCTACTCCTCCGTCGCCGTCCGACCCATCGCCCTCCGCATGGTCATGGAGATCGCCAATCTCATCCACGACGAATACGACGGCCAACGCACCATCTCCGGCATGGGCGGCATTGAGACCGGAGAAGACGCCGCCGAGTTCATCCTCCTCGGCGCCGACACCGTCCAGGTCTGCACGGGCGTTATGAAAATGGGCTACAAGATGGTGAAGCCCATGATCGACGGCTTGTTGTCGTTTATGGATGCGCATGGCTTCGAGACCCTTGACGATTTCAAAGGGCACGCGTTGCCGTACTTCACCACCCACGCCGACCTTGTGGAGCGTCAAGCCAAGGCCCAGGCCGAGAAACGCGCGGCCGTCGCGGCCAAGGCGGCGGCGAAAGCCGAAGGCATCACGGTTGACGATAAGTGGGACGCCGAAGACTTCGTCAAGCAATCGGATGAACTGGCCGGCGACTGATCCTGATGTCCTCTCCCGCAATGCGAGAATCAGCATGTCACTCCTGATCCACGGCGGCACCGTCGTCAACGCCGACAGCACGTTCCAAGCCGATGTGTATTGCGATGGCGAAACGATCACCCGGATCGCCACGCATATCGACCCTGCGGAAGTCAACGCCGACCGTGTGATCGATGCCACCGGCAAGCTGATCTTCCCGGGCTTCATCGACCCGCACGTGCATATTCATTTGCCGTTCATGGGTACGCTCGCCAAGGACACCTACGCGACGGCGAGCACGGCCGCGGTCGTGGGCGGCACGACCACGCTCATCGAGATGTGCTGCCCGGCCCGCACGGATGAACCCAGCGAAGCCCTTGCGCTCTGGGCGGGAAAAGCCGAAGGGCAATCCGCCTGCGACTACGCGTTTCACATGGGCGTGACGCGCTTTGACGACTCGGCCGAAGCGCAGCTGCGCGAGATCGTGGCCAACGGCACGCGCTCTTTCAAAGTGTTTCTTGCTTACAAAGGCGCGTTCGGCGTCACCGACGACGAACTATTCGCCACGCTACGGCTGGCTCGCGAACTCGGCGTGGTCGTCACGGCCCATTGCGAGAACGCCGATCTGATCGCGGCGATGCAAGCGCAATTCCTCGCCGAAGGCAAAACGGGGCCGGAGTGGCACGAGCCGTCGCGGCCGCCGCGGGTTGAGGCCGAAGGTGTGCATCACTTTTGCACCTTCCTCGAACTCACCGGCGCGTCGGGTTACATCGTGCATACGTCGTCGCGCGACGCGGTCGAAGCGGCGATGCCGTTCCGTGCCCGCGGGGTCGATGTTGATCTGGAAACCGTGATCCCGTACCTCACGCTCGACGATACGTATGCACAGCGCGGAGATTTCGAGGGCGCGAAGTACGTGATGAGTCCGCCGATCCGCTCGATGGATCACCAGGCGTATCTCTGGGACGCGTTGAAGGCCGGACACATCGCGACGGTCGCGACCGACCATGCGCCTTTCGACTTCGAAGGTCAAAAAAACATGGGCCGCCCGCCCAAGGGCAATTTCACGACGATCCCTAACGGGATTCCTTCGATCGAACACCGGGTTACGTTGCTGTGGACGCACGGCGTTGCGGCCGGGCGTCTGGATATGCATCGCTTCGTTGAGGCGGCAAGCACGCACGCCGCGAAGCGTTTCGGCCTGTTCCCGCGTAAGGGCGTCGTGCAACTGGGGGCCGACGCGGATCTGGTGGTCTGGGACGACACGTATCGCGGCACCATCTCGGCGGCGACGCACCACATGGCCACGGACTACAGCGGCTTCGAGGGGTTTGAATTAACGGGACGCCCGGCGATCGTCATATCGCGCGGCCAGGTCGTTGCGGAAGAGGGCGGCTTCTGCGGAGTACTGGGTCACGGGCAACGGTTGCTTCGCTGAAAGGTTTGCCATCGCTTGACGCTGTCGATCGTCGAAGCCGTAGCGAGTGGGAGCAGCCCGACGCCCGCGGCCAGCAGGGCGTTGATCACGATGACACACGCGGTAAGTCCCGGCGTGGTGGTTCCGCTCCACGGATCACGGTTGGGCAGAGCCAGCGGCAGACCGGCCGGCTCGAAGAGCGGCGACCCCAATGCCGCCAAGACCACGCTGAAAGTCAGTGAGATCATCACACCGCCGCGCCAAAGCCTTGCGGGTTGTTTCGACCAGGCCGCACGCAGCGTGACGGCATAGGGTCCGACCAACACCAACGGCAGGATGATGACCGCCGAGAGGAACATCAAGCACACGACCGTGACACGTGAAGCGCCAGCGTGAACCGTCCCCCAAGAAGGTGCTTTCCAAAGCGGTTGCATGTCGTGTACGCCCAGAGATTTCCTGACACTCGCGGAAGCATGGCCGAGCTTGCGATCTACATCGAACTATCCGTCCGCGTGTTGGCGCCGAACCCACCAGGCCATCGCGAGGCAGACCGCCGCCAACGATCCGCCGGCTGCCAGCATCGCGAGTGCGGTGCCTTGGGCCCGGCCGGTCGGGTCCTCGCGGGGTGTCGGCCCCCAAACGCCGAGGAGGACGCCTAAGCCCCACCCCGCGGGGATCAGCATCAGTGCCGCCACCACGATCAGCGCCGGCGCCGCCGCTTTGGGCAACGGCTTAGCTTGGTAGGCCGGGCCGCGTCCGGCGGTGCGGGCGGCGTGTTGCCCGGCTCGGCGGGTGCCGGTCGAACTTTTTCGGGACTTGGTGACGGATCGGTTTTGCGGGTGTTCCGGCGGCATATGGGCTCACTCAAGAAATGGTGCGGAGAGATCACGGCGAATCACCGAACCGGTGCGGTGCGTCCAACATACTGACTCTTTGCCGGATCACCCGTCCGACGCGACGTAGGATAAGGATGCCATGCAGAACACCCGTCGGCTCATTCATTACGCCCGGAATCGACGACGCGTGGGGCGGATGCTGCGTTGGTTGGGCGTGGGTTGGCTTTGGTCCGCGGCGGCCCTGATTCTGGTTTGGGTCGTTGCCGCCGCATTCGCCGTCCCCGGCCTGTCGGGAGCGTGGTGGGTGGTCATGATTGCCCTTGGCGTGACGGGGTTGGTGGCCGTCATCGCGGCGTGGACGCGACGCGAATCCGACGCGGCGATAGCGCTTCATCTCGACACGACCCTCGAACTCAAGAATAAACTCGGCAGCGCGCTCTTCACCCAAGACCAAGCGGACCATCCCTTTGCGGACGCGATCATCGGTGACGCCGAGCGAGCTTCGAGCGAGCCTTCGGTACGTAACCGATATTCAGAACGCACGACGGGCATGGCCAAAGGAATCAAGCTTTGGCGGTGGACCGCCGTGGCGCTGGTGGCGTTGTGCGTGGTGGTCGTGTTTCTCCCCGGGGCGTTCGATCCGCTTGGTATCCAGGAGCGACGCGCACTTGCCGCCGAGGCCGAGGCGACGCAACATCAACGCACCCAGGAGGCGCAAGCGCGGGTCGAGGCGGCCCGGGATTTGTTGGAGCCGTTGGCGGCGACGGACGAAGCCCACAACGCCCCGGCCGACGCGCAGACGCTGATGGATGAACTCGAAGCGGTGATGACCCGGCGTGATCTTCAAACACCCCAGGGGCAACGCGAGGCCCAGGCCGAGTTGAGTGAGCTGAGGCAGCGCGTCGCGGAGCAGGCGCAGCATCAACGAGAAACGCAGCAAGCGTTGGAGCAATCGTTGTCGGGTGTGGGTTCGCAGGAGGTTGGGCCGGCGGACCGGTTTGCCGAGGCGTTGCGGCGTGCGGATTTTGCGGAAGCGGCACGCGAGTTCGATCAACTGACCCGGCGGGCGGACGAAGATCGGATGAGCGAAGCGCAACAGCAGCGCTTGGCCGAACAGTTGGAGGAGATGCGTGAGCAGTTGGAGTTGCAAGCCCGGCAGCAGCGTGAGGCGGAGCAAGAGCGCAGCGCCGACCCGGCTTCGGCGGAGCCGGAGAAAACGCAGACGGCGGACGGCGACGAAGCCAATGGTGCGGATCAGCAGCCCGGTGCCGCCGAGCAGGCCGAGCAACTCGCCGAAGCCATCGAGCGCGTCGAACGCGCGATCGAAGAAGACCGCTCCGCATCCTCCGAGTCGGCCCCGGCTCAACAACAACTCGGCGAGATGGACCGCCGGCAGCGCGAAGCGCAACGTCTCCGGGATGCCGAACAGCAACTCGGCGAAGCGCAGCAGCGATTGGCCAAGTCCAACGACGCGACGTCCGGCGAAGCCTCGGCATCCGAAGTCTCCAGTCAATCCGCCAATGCTTCGCAAACTGCTGAAGCCCAGGAAGACGACGGCCAAACGCAACCGCAAGACACGGCGTCGTCAACCTCGGAAGAATCATCGCAAGCGGCCCAGTCGCCGTCCGGGGATCCGAGCGAGAACGCGACTTCATCAAGCGATCCCAATCGCCAGCAAACCGAGCAAGCAGGACCGTCAGATCCGTCCGCGCGAACCGCCAACGCCAATGAGTCTGGCGATTCCTCGATGCCGGGCGAATCCCCAAGCACCGAAGCCGGCGAGCAGCCCGGAAACTCAAACGGAACTCAATCCGGCGGCCAACCCAACCCAACCGCAGACGCCGCGTCGCCCTCCGCCGGCGAAACGCCGGGAAGCACGTCGTCCGCCGAGAGCACGCCCACGAACTCCGGCAGCAACCAACCCGGCAACGCGTCGGCGTCGAAAGGCCCAAACGGTGGAATCGGCGGGCTCCAAGGCGGGGCCGGCGATGGCGGCGACTTGTTTGGCCAAGAGCGCGGCGATCCGAATCTGGGCACCGAGGCCGTGCGCGACGTGCAGAACGGTGAGGGCTGGGTCATCGCGTCGTGGGATAACAACGATGGCGACCAAGGCCAAGACGGACCGGCCACCGTCCGCATCCGGCAAGCCCTGACCGAAGCGCAGAGTGCCGCCGAGCAGGCCATCCGCGAAGACCGAGCGCCGCGCCGGTATCACCGTGCGATCGGCCGTTACTTCGACGGATTGCCCACGCCCGCCAGCGGTTCGGTCAACGACGCCTCTAAGCCCACACCAACTCCTGATCCCTGATCTTCGTTTTCTCTCCGTACTTCGTACGCCGCGTCCCGCCCCCTTGTTTCTCATTTGCCCGTCACGTTTGACCATCCCGCGCTGCTGAGCCTGCTGCTCCTGGCAGTGCCCATCGTTTGGCGGGGTTGGTTTGGCCTGCGTGTGCTCGATCGCCCGCGGCGGATCACCGCACTCGTTTTGCGTTGCGCGGTGCTTGGGCTGATCGTGGCGATGTTGGCCGGCTTATCGACTCAACGGCGCCACAACGACCTCACGGTCTTGGCGGTGGTTGACCGAAGCGCTTCGGTCCGGACGTTTGTGCAATTGCCCCCGGTTGAAGCCGACGCCGAACAGTCTCCCCCATCCGAAAACGCCAACCTCACCGACTCCGACGCTGGTTTGCTGCGCTACCTCGAACGCGCCGCCGAGGGGGCTGATCCCCGTGAAGCGCGGCGCCCCGACGACCGTCTCGGCCTCATCACGTACGACGCCCGTCCATCGATCCGCGCCCGACCCGGCCCGCGTGATCAACTGGCCGTGGCCACGCTCGACGCCCCGCAGGCCGGCACCGATACCGCCGCCGCCTTGTCGTTCGCGTTGGCAAGCGCTTCGATGGGCGACGCCGGCGGCAATGCCGCGCTGCGGCTGGTCCTCGCTACCGACGGCAACGACACCGCGGGCAACCTGCTCGACGCCGCCCGGGCTGCTGCTGCCGCCGGAGTATCCATCGATGTGTTGCCCTTGCCTTACGCCACGACACACCCCGACGCGCCGGAAGTCATGGTCGAGGGTGTCTACGCTCCGCCGCAAGCGCGGGAAGGCCAGACCGTCCCTGTCCGCGTCGTCCTCCGTGGTACCGCGCCCGCCGCCGGCTTTGTCGAGCTCCTCCGCGACGGCGTCCTGCTCGACCTCAACGCCGATCCCAATCGCACCGGTCTCCGTGTCACGCCGAAAGACTGGTCCGATGCCAACGCCAAACCACCAGAAACTGAACAAGACTCCGATCAGAACACGGCCGCGCTCGACCATGTCCTCGCCGTCACCGTCGACCTGCCGCTCGCCACCGCCGGCCCATCTTCGTTCACCGCCATCTTCGAGCCCGATCCCAGCGCCTCCGTCGCCGCGCGACGCCTCCGCGTCCGTCCCGACCTGGCCATCAACAACCGAGCCGAAGGCTTCACGCAAGTCGCCGGCAAGGGGCGATTGCTCGTCGTCAACGGCCTCCCCAATCCGTCTGGCCGCATCCTGCCCGACACGCTCCGTCAACGCGGTCTTGAACTCGACGTCGTCGCCCCGGAAGATTTTTCGACCACCGTTGAACAACTCCAACGCTACGACGCCGTGCTCTTTCAAAACGTCCCCGCCGACGACATCCGACCCACGCAGCAACGCCAACTCGTCCGCTACGTCAAAGAACTCGGCGGTGGCTTCGCCATGATTGGCGGCCCCGATAGTTTCGGTGCCGGCGGCTGGACCAACTCCGCCGTCGATCGCGACCTGCTTCCGGTGACTTGCGAAATCCCCAGCCAAACCATCCTGCCCTCGGGCGCGTTGGTCGTCTGCCTTGACACCTCGGGCTCCATGGCCGCGCCCGTCGGCGGCACCGGCCGATCCCAACTCGAACTCGCCGGCGAGGCCGCCATCGCCGCCGTCCGCACGCTCTACCCGCAGGACCTCGTCGGCGTCGTTGCCTTCGACAACACTCCGCAGTGGGTCGTCGACCTCGGCCCCAACACCGATCCCAACCGTACCGCCCAACTCATCCGCTCCATCGAACCCTCCGGCGGCACGAATATCGTCGGTGGGCTCGATGAAGTCCACCGCTCCCTCGCTGACCAACGCTTCGCCGACACCGCCGTCCGCCACGGCATCGTCCTCACCGACGGCTACGGCGACGTCACGAACCTCGAAGCCATCATGCAGCGTTACCGCGACGACGGCATCTCCATCACCACCGTCGGCGTCGGCGACCAGATCGACGAGCCCCTCCTCCGCCGCATCGCCCAGCTCGGCAACGGCACGTTCCACAAAATCACCGACCCCAACCGCCTGCCCCAGGTCTTCATTAAAGAAGCCCGCACCATCCGCAAGAACCTCATCCGCGAGGACACCTTCACCCCGCAGCAACTCAACATCGGCTCGCCCATCACCGCCGGGCTCACCTTCGACCAACCCCTCGCCGGCCTCGTCCTCACCGGCATCCGTCGCGACCGCCGCGTCGAGATGCCGCTGCTCGGCCCCGAAGCCGAACCGCTCTTCGCCACCGGACAAGTCGGCCTCGGCCGTGTTGCCGCCTTCACCTCTGACGCCACCAATCGCTGGGCCGCCGACTGGCTCGACTGGCCCGGCTACGCCGACTTCTGGACCCGACTGGCCCGCAGCCTCGCTCGTCCCGCCGCCACCCCCGACGCCGACCTGCTCGCAAGGTTCGACGGCGATGAACTCGTGCTCACCCTCGAAACCTACGAAGATCCCGCCAACCCCGAGGCCAACCTGTCCAACGCCGTCAATGCCCGAGGCGGCGTCCTCAAACCCGACGGCACGATTCAGCAAGTGACCCTCAACCAAACCGGGCCCGGCCGATTCGAAGCCCGACTCCCCGCTCAAAGCGACGGCAACCACGTTGCGACGCTGTTCCTCAACGACGCCGCTGGCAACCGACTCGCCACCGTCTTCGGCGGCGCCTCCCGTCCGCCCGGCGAGGAACTCCGACGCTTCACCCCGGACCACGCCGTCCTCCAACAAGTCGCCGCCATCACCGGAGGCCGGGTCCTCGATCCTGCCGATCCCACCAAGCACCCGCTCTTCCAACGCACCGCCCCGTTCGAAACCGTCAGCATCCGCCCCCTCCGCTGGTCGCTCATGCCTTGGCTGCTCCTGTTCCTCCTGCTCGACATCGCCAACCGCCGCATCGCCTGGGACGCCCCCGCGATCGCCGCCTACCTCCGCAACCAAATCATCCCCCGCACCGCCACTCAGCAAACCCAACAGCGTCAAACCCTGCAAAGCCTCAAACAACGTAGAACCCGGCTAGCACCAGACGCGACCAACAACACCACCGACGCTACCTCTCCCCAGAAGCCCCCCGTCTTCGGCCGTGGGCCGACCCCCCCACCCCGCGCCACCCAGCCCCCCCCCCCACCCCCACCCCCCCCCACCCGAGCCAC
>JBCCDN010000034.1:0-24153 GCA_039030755.1 Planctomycetota bacterium
ACGCCCAGAACTCAAGTTTTCCCAGGATTTCGCCGATCTTCACGAGGTTCGGAAGTCTCGGAAACCGCCCATGTCCAGCGTCTCCACCCTCTCCACGACCATGGCCGCCGGCGTCGCGCAGAGCGCGCACAACGCCGAGAAGCTTGCGCGTCAGCAGGACAAGCGCCGCGTCGACCGCGACACCGACCGGGCAGAACTCTCCCAACAAGCCGCCGAGCAGGCCGAGTCCCCCGCCGACGCGCAAGAGGCCGACGCCCAGCTTCCCGACAACCAGGCCCCCGGCTACGAACAGCTCTATGCACTCCCGGAGCACGCCGCCCCCACGAACGAGACCGCAGAAGAAACTTCCGCGGACGACACGACCGTCGAAAACTTTCAACATATCGACGTACAGGCCTAAGCCCAAACCTTCCCCAAACCCTCGCCGACCACGGGTACGCTGTGGCCATGGTCGAATTCCTGCTCGCTGTCGTCGCCGCGCTCCTGCTGGCCTCCTTGGTTACTGTCGCATTTCTGTTCCAAGCGCTCCGCGCTTCACGCACGCAAACCAACGAAACGCAAGCCCAACTGGCCGATCGTGAAACCGCCATCGAGGCGTACCTGGACACACTCGACGACGAGAAATCAAAACGCGCCGAACTCGAAAAACAGCTCGCCGTCGCCAAGCAGGCCGAGGCCGACTTCGCCGACCGCATGACGCAAAGCGAAGCGCGCTTCGCCGTCGCGCTGCGCGAATCTAAGGAGTCCGCCCACGCCGCGTTCAAAGCACTGGCCAGCGACGCGCTCAAGCAGACCACCGACCAATTCCTCCAGCTCGCCGAGGAAAAATTGGCCGGCGAAAAAAAGAACGCCACCGCTCAGCTCGACCAGCGCAAGGTCGAAATCGCCGCGCTCGTGAAACCCATCGCCGAGAAACTCGAACAGGCCAACCGCATGGTCGGCGACCTCGATAAATCTCGCCGGGAGGACCACGGCCGACTGCGGGAACAACTCGCCGCGATGCTCACCGACCAACGCCAACTCCGCGCGGAAACCGCCAACCTCGTCAAGGCGCTGCGCCGCCCCGAAGTCCGTGGGCAGTGGGGCGAACTACAACTACGCCGCGTCGCTGAGCTCGCGGGCATGGCGGACCACTGTGATTTCACCGAACAGACCGGCGTGTCCGCGACGCTCGATTCCGGAGCACTCCGCCCCGACATGATCGTCTCGCTGCCGGGCGGCCGGGAGATCGTGGTGGACGCCAAGACGCCGATCGCCGCGTTCATCGACGCCGCCGAATCCACCGAGGACGAACAGCGTGAAGCCAACCTCACGCGGCACGTCAAGCACATCGAAGACAAGGTCTCCGAGCTTTCGTCCAAGCGTTACCAGGACCACTTCCACGCCGCGGACTTCGTGGTCTTGTTCATCCCCGGCGAATCGTTCCTCTACGCCGCCGCGCAACGCAAACCCGACCTGATCGAAAGTGCGTTGTCGAAACAAGTCGTCATCGCGACACCCACAACGCTGATCTCGCTACTTAAAGTCGTCGCGTTGGGATGGCGCGAGGAGCGCCTCGCCGAAAACGCCCGTCGCATCCAAGAGCTTGGCGTCGAACTTCACAAGCGGGTCGCCACCGCCACGTCGCACTTAAACAACCTCGGCAAGGCGGTCGGCAAAACCGTCGAGCACTACAACAAATTCGTGACCAGCTTCGAGTCCCGCGTCGTCACCCAGGCCAAGCGTTTCGAAGAATTGGATGCGGGTTCGCCGGGCAAAGAACTGCCGAGCGCCGGCGAAATCACGATCGTCGAATCTGCGCCGCGTGAGCCTCGCCTGATGGCCGACAGTGCTGAACAGGGCTGAAGTGCGACACTCAGAACATCGCGGGCAGTTCCGTTTCGAACTCGCCAAACCGCCGGCCCACCGTCGAGCAATCCAACGCTTCCCCGAGTTCTTCCACCGGCATCCGGGCCAACGCAAAACGCAGCGTCGCGTCCACCACCTTCACCGGCGGCACCCGGCCCCGGCTCCAATGGTCGTAATCCTGGAAACTCAAACGGACCGCTAACGTCCGTGTCCGACCCGCATCGAACAGGGTCACGTCGTACGACCAGTGCGTCGGCGTCTCGGTTTCGGGGCCGATTTCGAATTCGGGGGACGGCGACATCCTGTGAGCTTACGGCGTCAGCTCAGCACCAGCGTCTCCGGGCCAAACGCGTCCTTGAATTCAAAGACGTTTTGAAAATCTTCGATCGTGTCGCCGTCGGTCTTGTGCATCACGCCGGCATCAACCATGGCGAACACGATGTTGCCGAAGTCTTCGCTGCGGTGGATGCCCCAATAGCGGAGGACGGTCAGGGCCATGAGCCCAAACTGCTCAACCGCAAAGTCGCGCAGCCCGGTGCAGAGTTCACGGCCGGTGACGTGTCGCTCGGATTCGGCGGGGTCTTCGAGGATGTCGTCGTCGTCGGGCTCGCCGTGCATGTCACGCACGGTTTGGTCGAGACCCTGCTGGACGAATAGAAACGCCTCGAGCGGGTACCGCGTGAGTCTGACAGCTTCGAGCAGTTCGGCCGACACCATGCCACAAATATACCCCACGTTTGACGGATGGGAAACGCGGATAAAAATGGCAGGCTGGGAAACAATGCCTTAGACAGCCCGACTTTATCGCGGCTTGGGACCGCGCAGACTCCTATTGTCCGGGCATGTCTCAAAAAGCGGAACATCCGGCGACAAATCCAAACGCCTTCGCCGACCTCCCGCCGATCGATCCGACCACGCTCAACCGGCGTCGCGAGCGCGTCTTCCTCGTCATGGCCGGCCTGTTCCTGGGCACGCTGACGATGCTTAATATCCTGGGCGTCACGCGGTTCATCAAGCTCGGCTCGATGGACATGGGCTCGGGCGACACGGCGTGGCAGTTGACCTTCGCCGTGGCAGTGGGCGTGCTGCCGTACCCGGTCACGTTTTTGTGCACCGACCTGATCAGTGAATTTTACGGCCGGCGTCGCGCGAATTTTCTGGTCTGGGTCGGGCTGATCCTCAACGTGTGGGTGCTGTTCATCCTGTGGCTCGGCGGCGTGTTGCCGGGCTTTGAAACGTTCGTCGATGGCAAGCCGCCCGTCGACGCCGCCGGCCGACCGCCACTGTTCTACGAAGTCCGCACCGCAACGCTCGCCGCAATGGGCGCCTCCATGATCGCGTACTTGGCCGCCCAGTTCGTGGACGTACAGATGTTCCACTTCTGGAAACGCCTGACCAAGGGCAAGCACCTCTGGCTGCGGAACAACGGTTCGACGCTCGTGAGCCAACTCATTGACTCGGTCGCGGTGATCCTGATCACCTACGTCACGTTCAACGTGTTCAACCCCGACTCGCCGCAGGGGCTGCCCGTGGACACGAGTCACGGGGCTCAGCCGCTGTGGTTCCAATTGGCCGTCGGGTTCATCCTGGCGGGTTACGTCTTCAAGCTGGTCGCGGCGCTGGTGGACACGCCGATCATTTATCTCGCGGTGCGCTGGCTATCGCCGTATCTACGGATCGACCCGACGGACCACCACCACGGCGACGGGACATCGGATGATCCGGCGCTGTTCGATCCGACCCGAACCGCGTCATAATCCGGCATGGCCCCGCCCCCGCACGACAAAACCACTTGGCGTCGAGAACTCAAGCGCCGGTTGGCCCAACGCAGCGCCGGTATGGACGAAGCCCAACGCCTCGCCGAGCGTTTCTTCACCGTCTGCCCCGACGCGACCGCCGTGTTGCTCTACGCCGCGACCGCGCAGGAAGCTCCGACCTCCGCGTTTACCGGCTTGCCTTGGCGATCCAGCGTCCGCGTCGCTTTCCCCGCGATCACGTCCAACCACACCCTGGAGGCCTACGCGGTGGGCGACCCCATGGAATTGGTCCCGGACCGCTACGGAATCCTGGCCTTGGACGCCGGGCAACGCACCGACCAGCGCCGCGTCCCCCCCGAACAGATCAACGCCGTCGCCGTCCCCGCCTTAGGCTTCGACCTCAAAACCGGCGTCCGCCTCGGCCGCGGGGGCGGGTACTACGACCGTTTCCTGAGCGATTGTTCAAACGCGCTACGCATCGGCGTCGCCTTCGACGAACAGATCGTCCTCGGACTGCCCGCCGAGCCGCATGACATCCCCATGCACGCCGTCGTCACGCCGACGCGCACCCTGCGCTTCGAACCGTCCAAGTAAAGTGCCGCCATGCTCGCCCAGGTGCGACAACTCGGGGCAGTGGTCGTCGAACGCCTCGAAGCGTTCGGCATCTTCGCGCGATTCTGCTTCAACGCCGCCCGATGGACCTTCGCCGGCAACGCCCGCGCGACCTTCCGCCTGCTGATGCCGCAGATGTACATCGTCGGCGTCCGCAGCATCTCTGTCGTCGCGCTTGTCGGCCTGTTTGTCGGCGCCGTCATCGGTATCGAGTCCTACGAACCGCTCGCGCAGATCGGCCAGGAAGCGAGGCTCGGCGGCGCGATCGGCCTGTCGGTCGTGAAGCAAATCGGCCCCGTGCTCGCCGCGGTCATGATCGCCGGCCGCGTCGGCGGCGCGGTGTCTGCCGAGTTGGGCACGATGCGCGTCACCGAACAACTCGACGCGCTGCGGGCCATGGGCACCGACCCGGTCCGCTATCTGGTCGTGCCCCGCGTGCTCGCTTGCGTGCTCATGCTGCCCGTGCTCACGGTGTTCTCGAACCTGCTGGGCATCTACGGCGGGTATCTCACCGTCGTCGTCGGCTTCGGCGTGGACGGCGGCGAGTACTGGGACTACTCCGCGTACCTCATCGATTCGTGGGACGTCGCGACCGGGCTGATCAAGTCCGTGGTGTTCGGCCTGCTGATCGGATTGATCGCTTGCTTCAAGGGCTTCCACTGCGAGGCGGGCGCCTCGGGCGTGGGCCGGGCGACGACCGAAGCATTCGTAACGGGCTTCATCGCGATCATCGTCGCCAACTTCTTCCTCGCCAAGTTCCTCAACGAAGTCGACGCGGTGCTCAGCGGCGGGGCGGGCGGGCTGTTCTAGAAAGTCCATCGTCGCGGCGGGTTCACTCGACCGGCAACCAGGCTTCCAAGTCGTATGCGGGGTCCAGCGTGGCGTAATGCCCGCCGGTGCGCCTGGCCAAGTCTTCCAGGTCGAAGCTGTCCGCGTCGATCAACAACGCATCGAAACGCACGCCTCCCTCCGGCACGGCCGACGCCACCGCGGACGCCTCGGCCGTGCGCAGCGACCGACCAGTCACCACGATCAACACTTCCGGTTCATACTCCAGCGCCCGGGCCACCGCCGGCTCCAGCGACACGCCCGTCGCTTCGTCGCCGACCTCCCGCAACGCCTCGCGGACGCCGTCCACGTCCACCGAGCCCAACGCTTCGCGATCGACCACCGGCCGGTACCCGCCCTCGGGGTCGAGCAGATACACCGAAGCCCGCACGGCCCCCGCCTCACGCGACAACCCGTCGATCAACGCGTTGCTGGTCGTCTCCCACGCCTCCCCCGACATCTCGGCCGGGTCCAACACCAACGCGACGCGGTTGCTCAGCGGCAAACCCAGCAGGTTCGGCGCTTCGATCGCGTACGGGTTCGCGCGGTCGTCGTAGCTGAACGTCTCCACGTACGTCGCCGCCGCGATCTCCTCGGCCGTCGGCTGCGTGACCAGCATGTACGCCGCCAGGCCACACAGCGCGAGCACCCCGCCGACCACCGCAACGAACACCGCCACCGTCGCCGCGCGGATCGCCTTGCGTTTGCTCTCGGCCATCGGCACCCGCGCCGCGTCGACCTTCACCTCCCGCCCCGACGCCGTGCGATACACCTGCTCGCCGGCTCCGGTCTCCGAAGGCTCGTCGGCCACCGGCTCGGGCGCTCGCGGCGCGGACGTCGGCCGGGCGTTGCGCGTCATCGAGGTCTTCCGCGGCCTCTGGCCCGGTGCTTCGGGGCGGGCCGGGCGGTCGGGACGCTGGCCGGGCTGTTCCCCCGGGCGTTCGGCCCGGACCAACTCCTCGGCCTTCTCGTTCCGCAGCTTGGGCACCGTCATCAGCGTCCCGCACGTACTGCACCGACACACCCCGCCCGCAAAACCGCGGTCCAACTGCAACAACGCGCCACACCCGGGACAGTTCAGATCGATCGTTTTCGCGGAAGCTCGGCTCGCCATGCACGCTTTTGTACCGCAACCGCCGAGATCACGGCAGGTCCCCGGTCCACAGGTAATACGCCCCGGGCGCGCTTTGCAGCAGCGAACCATCGATCGGCAACACGTTCACGTCGATGTCGGTGCCGCCCACGCCCCCGACACCACTCGGCGATGAGGCGTAGATCGAGCCCGGCGCGTCCAATGGCCGGTGGTAACGGACCAAATACGCCCGATCGATCTCGGCCAATTCCTTGGCGACCGCGAACCCGTCCCGCAGATCGCCGAGCCGATCGACCATCTTCCACCGCAACGCCTGCTCGCCCGTGACCACGCGGCCGTCGGTCGCTTCCGCGAGGTGTTGGGCCGGCAACGCCGCGCGACGCTCGCGCACTACGCCGACAAACCGATCGTAAAAATCATCGACCAAGGCCTGCAACGTCGCCGCCTGTTCGTCCGTCATCGTCGACAAGGGCGAACCGGCGTTCTTGTTGGCTCCCGACGTAAACGCCCGCGCCTCGACGCCGATCCGCGACAAGGCCGGCTCCAACGAAACCGTCTGCAGGATCACACCGACCGACCCCGTCACCGTCGTCGGGTGCGCCACAATCGCGTCTGCGCCGCAGGCCAGGTAGTACCCGCCGCTAGTCGCCAAATCCATCATCACCGCGACCGCCGGCTTTCCCGTCCGCTCGCGGAACCGCACCAACTCGCGATACATGATCTCCGACGCGGTCACCGTCCCGCCCGGCGAATTGATCCGCACTACCACCGCCTTGACGTCCTCGTCTTTCGCCGCCTTATTGAGCGCCTCGGTAAACGCAGACACCGGGCCGCTTTCGACGCTGAACAACCCGCGCCGCTCGGCCGTCGTCAGCATCCCCGACACATCGATCAGTGCGACTTCATTCCCACGGGCACCGCGCTCTTTGAGCACCGTTGTCTCGGTCAACCGCTGCTCGGCCGGGCCCAAACCCACCACCAAAGTCGCGCGGCCACAGCCTAGCGATAAAAAAAGCAACCAAGCAACGCACGGCCCAACGATTATTCGCATTTCGAGATTCTAAACCGGCAGCTGTCTGCTTAGGGATTGACCAACTTTGTGACCACGGGGTTCAATCGCGTGACCGGCCGGCCGTCCCATTTCACAAACGCCTCGATGGCTTCGTACTCGGCCAAACCCAACGCGTCGTAGACCTCGGCCGTCGCGCGGTTGCGGTCTTCCGCTCGTTGCCAAAACTCGCGCGGATCGCTGCCGGGGAACAACGCTTTGTCTTTTTGCGACTCGTGCTTGAAGATCGCGTGCCGCTTCCGGCTCAGTTCCTCGGGGGAAATCGGGATCGCCAATTCGATGCGTTCGGGCTCCCACTCCTGCCACGCGCCGCGGTACAGCCAGACCTCACACTGCGCGTACCAGTCTTCTTCCTTGATTTCGTCGATGGCCGAGAAGATGGCTTGCAGGCAGACGCGGTGCGTGCCGTGCGGGTCGGACAGGTCGCCGGCGCAGTAGATCTGGTTCGGCTGAATCTCGCGGAGCAGCTTCGCGATGATCGCCACGTCGTCGTCGCCAATGGGCTTCTTGCGGACCGTGCCCGTTTCGTAAAACGGCATGTCCAGAAAATGGAGGCGTTCGTACGGCACGCCGCACGCGATGCCCGCCGCACGCGCCTCGCCGCGACGGATCAACGCTTTGATTTTTTGGGTCTGCTCGGAATCGACTTGCCCGGGCTGCTTGTTCTTCAAGAACGTTTCGAGGTGGTCTTCGATCTGCTGAGTCTGGGTTTTGTCGATCCCGAAAGCTTCGTTGAAGTCGGACGCGAAGTCGGCGAAGCGAGCCGCGTCTTCGTCGAACACCGCAATCGAACCGGACACCTGATACGCGACGTGCACCTCGTGACCCTGATCCGCCAAGCGAATCAGCGTGCCGCCCATGGAGATGACGTCGTCGTCGGGGTGCGGCGAGAAGATCAGGCACTTCTTAGGGAACACGCCGTCGCCCTTGTCGATGTGCGTCGTCGGCCGGGCCGCGTCGGCGGGCTTGCCGGCGGGCCAACCGGTGATGGTGCGTTGCATCGTGCCGAAGACTTTGAGGTTGATCTCGTACGCCGGGCCGTGCTCGGCGATCAAGCCTTGGAGGTGGTGCTCGTTGTAATCCTCGTCCATGAGCTTGAGGATCGGCTTGTCGAGCTTCATCGCCAACCACGTCACGGCCTTGCGGATGAGCGGCTCATCCCAAGCGCAGTCACCGACCAGCCAGGGCGTGGCGAAACGCGTGAGCGAAGCGGCGCCGGCCCCGTCGAGGAAGAAGGTGGTGTTGTCGTGCTTTTGCAGGAACGACGCGGCGACGACGGGGGTGATGTCGCCTTCGATGGCCTTGGCGGCGATCGGCGCTTTGCCTTCGCCAAAAGCGACGATGATGACGCGACGGGCGGCCATGATCGTGCCGACGCCCATGGTGATCGCCCGCTTGGGCACGTGCTCGAGACCGAAGAAGTCGGACGCGGCGTCGAGCCGGGTGACGCGGTCGAGCCAGATCATGCGGGTGCGTGAGTCTTCGCTGGAGCCCGGTTCGTTGAAGCCGATGTGGCCCGTACGGCCGATACCCAGCAACTGAATGTCCAACCCCCCGGCGTCGGCGATTTTTTGCTCGTAGTCGGCACAGAACGCGGGCACCTCCTCGGCAGGCAACGTGCCCTTGGGGATGTTCACGTTGTTCGGGTCGATGTCGATGTGATCGAACAGGTGCTCGTTCATGAACCGCACATAGCTCTGCAACTCGTCGGGCTGCATGGGCCAGTACTCGTCGAGGTTGAAGGTCACAACGTTTTTGAACGACAGTCCTTCTTCTTGGTGCAGTCGGATCAACTCGTCGTAGATGCCGGTCGGCGTCGACCCGGTGGCAAGCCCGAGCACGGCGTTCTGGCCTTCGCCTTGACGTTGCCGAATGAGCGCAGCGATTTCGCCGGCGACCGCACGGTTGACTTCATCGGGCATGCCGAAGACGCGGGTGTCGATGCGTTCGCGTGAAGTCGCCAAGTTGTTGGAACTGGTCAGCGGCGCGGGGGTGGTGAGCGTGGTCATAGCAGAGAGTTCCGGGAAATTCGGTAAATCGAGGCAGCAAGGAATGCTTCGCGGCGATATAATATCAAGGTTGATATTAAATTTCACGCTTTGTCTTAATAACTGTTAGGTAAATCATTTGCAGGGATTTACAGAATTTTTGAATTCGTTCCAGCGGGATGTCTTGACCGGTCTGCGGCGACATGCCGGACTGAGCCGCGCGGGCCTCGCCCGCCAACTCGACGCCCGACCCAATTCGGTGGGCGATGCGGTGGGGAAGCTCATCGAGCTGGGTTTGGTGGCCGAGGGCCGTGCGGCGCCCGGCGGCGCGGGTCGGCCGCAAGTGCCGCTGTCATTGGACGCCACGACAGGCGGGCGGACCCTGCTGGGTGTCGCGATTCGAGCGGAAAGGGGCGGTCAGCCATCGACCGTCGAAGCCCGCGCTGTGGGTTTGAGGGGTCGGGCGTCGGGCCCCAGGTGGCGTGGACCCGCGGGAGATAAGGCCACTCGGGCGATCGCCGCGATGTGCTCTTCGAACACGCTGGGCGTCTCGGTCGCCGTGCCGGGCCTGATCGAAGCCGACGCAGAACCCGAAGCACTTCCCGGACTGTTCGCAGCACTGGCCGACAGGCCGCGGATCATCGACAACGATAACCACGCCATCGCCGCGCGCTGGCTGCTGGGCCAACCCCCGGATGCCCCGCCACAAGACACGCTGATTGTCCAACTCGGCGACGGACGTCTGGGCGCTTCGCTGCTGATTGATGGCCGACCCAACCGCGGCGCGATCCGCGGTGGCAACGAACTCGGCCACACCCGCCTGCCCGTCGCCACCGAACGCTGCAGCTGCGGACACACCGGCTGCCTCGAACGCATCGCCAGCACGCCATTCGTCCATCGCCAAGGCGCAAGCCGTGTCCGCACGATCGCCGAGTTAGCCAGCGCCTACCCCAGCGGAATTGCGGGCGACGACCAAGCCATGGACGCCGTGATCAAGTGGCTCTCCATGGGCCTAGGCAATGCGCTCCAGATGCTGCGGCCAAGCCGGCTCGTCGTGGTCAGCGAATTCACCCACTATGCGGGTTTCCGTGAGGCTTGGTTCAGCAACGTGCGGGCACAACTCTTTCCGGAACTGCGCGAGCGAATCGCATTTGAATGTTGGGACCGCCCACTCAGCAGCCCGGCCGAGTCTGCGGCACACCTTGGATTGGCGGCCTTGTTCGACGGGCGGTGGTGACCGGTGTCTCCGCAAGACCAACCAAGCACCTTGTCCCGCCCACATCGGTAGCATGAAATGATGCGGATATCGCCGATGTCATCCCGAGCCCGGGTCAAACAACTTCAGCAGGAACTGGACCGCAAGACCCAGGCCTTGGAAACCGCGAGAACCCAAAAGCGAATGCTCGCAACACAGTTGGCGGCGATGTATCACCCGCCGATTTTCCTCAACACGCTTCCAAAATCCGGCAGCGTGTTCATCGTCACCACCCTCAAGCGTGGGCTGGGCACACGGTTCCAGAAACTCGGTCGGGGCACGTTTCCCGTGGACCAGATCGACGGGGAGCGGCTGGACGCGTTCCGACAACGCCACGCTGTCAGCCAAGAACATGTCGATGCGTCGGCTTACAACCTCACGCTTCTGGGTCGGCAACTCGGGCGGTTGGCGGTGCATCTGCGTGACCCACGGGCGGCGGCGTATTCCTGGATGCATCACCTCACCGGGCTGATGCGGGATCGGCCGGAATTCGAGAAGCAGCACGCGCTCCTCTACCCCGGCGACGGGTATCACGAACGGACCGAGGCCGAGCGGATGGCCTGGATCGTCGCGCATCATTTCCCGGCCTGCATCGCTTGGATGTCGGATTGGATCGGGGTGGCGGACGGCGTTTCGTCGACGCCGGGTGCCGACACGTTGAAAGTTCACCTGACCACGTACGAGCGATTCGTGGACGACGCGGACGGCTACTTTGCCGATTTACTGGAATTCTTTGACGTCGCGCCGACTCGCTTCCAACGGATCGGGGTGGAGAAAACCAAAGCGATGAATTTCCGCAAAGGCAAGGCCGGGGAGTGGCGGAACTGTGGCGACGCGTTGGTGGAACAGATGACCGCCCAAATCCCCGAGGGGTGGTTCGAGCGGTTCGGTTGGCCGCGCTGAGCGTTCACGTTATTCGTCAACCATCGAGTAGGCCGCGAATAACGGAGCCATGATCGCCTGAGCGGTATGGGCTTGGGGCCAAGTACCTCGCGGCCGCGTACGGACGCTTTCAAGCCAGGTCTCGAAGGAACCGCCGGCGGCTTCGTCGAGCGTCATGTCCGGACGGGCAAAACTCGGCGGCTGGGTCCCACCCGATTCGGTATCCAGCACGTTGCCCGATTCGTGAACGTCGGTCGCTTTGTGGCGCACCACGATCGCGTCTTTCTCCCATTTCACCGGCCAACCGACAATGGTGTTGTTCTGAATCGTGACGCGCGGATTCGCCACGTGCGCTTCCCAGGCGCCGAAGTCCGTCACCTCGATCGCGCCCGCCCACTCGGCCGTGCCTCGTTTGTGCAGCAACAGATTGCCCTGGATCAAGCCGTCTTGGCAGGGCCAGGCTTCGATCCCGTAACCGCGACGATCTTCGGGCTTATCCCCTTGGTCCACGCTCTCGACCACCACATTGCCGACGATCCGGGATGGGTGCCAAGCGAAATACAGACCCATCGCATTGCGCGCGATCAGGTTGCCGGTCGCTTCGCCGCCGGGGCGGAGTTGTAAGCCATATGACGAGCCGCGGGTGATGACGTTGTTGCGAACCGTCAGGTTACGGCTGGTCTGTTCGAGGTACAGGTTGTGGTTGAATTTGGTGCGCTTTGTTCCGGCGATGCCTGCGTCGCGCGGCGCCCAACCGTTGTGATCAAAGACGCTGTCTTGGACAAGCAGGCCGTCAACGCCCATGGCAAACAAGCCCGTGCTGTGCCCGCCGATCTTGCCGTCCCAATGGCTGAAACTATCCGCGATGATGCATCGACGGACGGCGATGTTGCGGAGTTCGCCGATTCGATTGGTTTGGAACACAACATTGTTCTGGAAGCCCACGATCTTGCAATCGTCGAGCGTGATGTATTCGCCACGAGCCATCCACCACAGACCGCCCTCGCGATACGGCAAGTCATCGGAATCAAACAGGGGATGGCCCGGCGTCCGCCGAGCGGGAAACACATGGAGGCCTTGAAACGCGACAAAACTGATCTTCGCGTGGGCAGGCGCGGTGAGGAAGCCTTCGCCGTAGGTCACGACCCGAGGTCGATCGCCCTCACCGTAAACGCCGAGCAGCGCCGGGTGCTGTGCGTCACGGCCGGACCAGCGCCACTGCCCGATGCCCCCTTCAAACGTGTCCCCGGCCCGCAACAGGAGTTGATCGCCGTAGCCGGTGCGCATGATCCGCAACCCTCGGGCCAATGTTTGCACCGGGCTTTCCGGCGTGAGCCCGTCATTCGCGTCGTCGCCGGCGTTTGCGACGTGGATGCGCCGCGCCTCGGGGTGTAACGGCCACACCGTGAAACCCGCATCGGCCTCGGCGTCCGCCCTGAGAATCAACTTGAGAGTGTCTTCATCGGACTCGTGGTCCGGCACGAACCAAGCATGGGTGGCTTTGACCAACGTTTCGCCATTCACCCGCCACAACGCTTGCAACTCCACCGCACCGGCAGGTAAATCCGCAAGCTGTGTCGCCGTGATCGAAACCGGCGGAGCCGTAAAACGCAACGCGAAGCCATCCACCATCGCACGCCGCGATTCCGACCACGCGAGTACCAGCACGTCCGCCTCGGCTGGCCAAGCATCTGCGGGCGGTAGCTCCAGCGAGAGCGCACCGTCCGCCGCGACAAACCCAAACGGCATCGGTTCGGGAGTAGCCGGTTCAAGTGACTGGTCCTGCGGCGGAGCTTCGTCCGCCGCCGCCGTGTCGTCTATGAGTTTCACCCGGTCGTCCGGGTCATGCACCGTTACGCGGCCCGCTTCATCGATCTCGATGGTCACCGCACTCACCAACGCAACTAAGAGCGAGGCCAACACCACCGAAACCGCCATCCATCCCGACCGCCATGCCCTATTCATCGTGCTTCCCCGGAATGTTCGAAGTCCACAACGCAGCGCAAACATTGCGCCGCCCACCCTCGGGTCAAGTGTCGGATTCGAGCGCAAACACGCTGCACACGCGCAAAGACTATATCGGATCGCTCGGCCATCACCACACGAAACGTTTCGAGCCCGCTCGATCTTTGATGCATCAACGCGGTCATGGTTCTTGCGCCAGCGTGTGTTCCAACGCCGTCGCGGTCAACCCCCGGGCGGCTTCCCGACGCAACACCGAAAGCGACGCATCCCCCGCAAGACTGCGCGAAGCGCCCGCCTGCGACCAGCGTAACGCCAACGCGAATGCCGTCGCGTCGGTGGGAAGGCTGGCGCAACGCGCGGCAATCACATCATCGGCCACGTTCGGTGGCACCCAACCGCGCCACACCGTCGGCTCCACAAGATGCGACAACGCCGCCGGGTCCAAACGAGCATCAAGCAACTCCGCCCAAGGCACCCGGCCGCCCACCGGCTCACCCGGTGCACGCCAACTCAACCAGCCCCCCGCCGGGTCGAGGGTCAGCACCGCGTCGCCTAAAACGTATCCGTCCAACGCGCGGTGCGCACGCCGACTCCATAGATCCACCACCAACAGTCCCGCCGTCCCCGCGTCATGAATCACCGCCACGCCCGTCGTTGGATCGATCACGACATCACGCAGCCGACTCTCCGTGAACACCTCGTGCCCCACGTCAAACCACCACGCATCCACGACCTTGCCCGTCAGCCCGCTCATCGCCACAAGCTTCGCGGCGCCAAGACGAAAGTCATGTGAATCCTGAGCGACGGCGGCCTTGTTCACCGGCCATGCGTCGCCCGCGTCCAACACGAACGCCAAGCGACCGCGTCCGGGCATCGCCACGTGCCGCACCGACACCGCTTCGATCCAGCGAAACCTCGCATCATCGTTCGGCACCACCGCTGACCAACTGGCATCCGGGGCCGCCGACCACGCCGAGGAACGTTCGTCCCACCACCACGCCCCGATCCGCGGTTCATCGTTCGCGTCCACGAATGCATGACGAATCGCCGCCCGGTCGCCGTGATCCGATGTCAGGGCAGGCTCGGCCGACGAAGCACCGGCCGTCGATCCTAAAGCTAAGGCCAGCGCAACACGCCACCACCACACTGGCTTGATCCCGAATCGAACGCACATGCCCTGCTCATCGGTCTACCGACACGACCAGGCCGCTTGAGCCCACCCAGGTCCAGACCAAGCGAACCGCGTCGGGCCATCCCAAACCGAACAACCCGCACCGCTTAACGACGGCTGCGGCCAAACACGGTGAAGAGTCGAAAATAGGGGCGCCCGGATTCGAACCGGGGACCGAGGGATTATGAGTCCCGCGCTCTAACCGCTGAGCTACGCCCCCGCAGGATTTGCACAGGCTATCGCGTGGCGTCGGGTCACGGAACCTTCAAAGGACTCACTTCCCGCCGCGTAGCAGCACCGGGTTCTCAAGCAGGCGCAAGGTGGATTCACCGGTTTCGACATCGGCGGTCAGCTCGGCTGTCGCACCCACCGGCAACGTGGTGTTGGCCCGCAGATGGCCGAAAGGCACACGCATCACCACGGGATAGTCGCGGCCTTCAAAATACTGCCGGAGGATGTCTTCGACCGTCCACGCGCCCTCGGCGAGCGGTTCGTCGTTGCGGCGGAACGTGAAGCCGCCCAGCAGCACGCCGGCCAACCCATCGAGCTTGCCGCCGCTGTCGAGCTGACGCAGCATGCGATCGATGCGGTACGGCGCTTCGCCGACATCTTCGAGGAACAAGATGTTGCCATCGGTCTCCGGTTCGTCGGGCGTGCCCATCATCGCGGCGACCAACGACAAGTTCCCGCCAAGGAGTTTGCCTTGGCCGGACCCCGACGCAAGCGGCACGAGGTCGCCGACGTCGTCGTGGCCTGTGAAATCAAAACGCCAGCCGGGCGAATCGGGGTCGTTGTACGACGATGAAAGCAGGGTCCGCCACCAGTATTTCTCCGCCAATGGGTGCAACCCGTTGTCGCTGCCCAGGCCCCACTGCGGGTTGGGCGAGTGAAAAGTGACCAGGCCGGTGCGTTGGTGGATGGCGATGTGCAGGGCGGTGATGTCGGAGAAGCCGACGAAGACTTTGGGGTTGGCCGCGATGGCGTCGAAGTCCAGCAGCGGCAGAATGCGGGTCGCGCCGTAACCACCGGTGCCCGGGAAGATCGCGTCAACCTCAGGGTTCGTGAACGCAGCCATGAGCTCGTCGGCCCGCTCCTGATCGGTGCCGGCGAGATAGCCGACCTGCCGGAACAACGTGTCGGGCAAGATGACTCGGAAGCCGCGCTCTTCGAGGCGCTTTTTGGCGAGCATGACGCGGTCTTCGATCAGCTCGCCGGCGGGCGCAACGAACATGATCGTGTCTCCAGGCTGAAGCGCAACGGGTTTCATAATCGGCGGGGAAGACGGGGGCTCGTCGGCAAACGCGGACGCCGCGGAGATCAGCACGAGTATCAAGCCGAGGATCGGGATCGTGGTCGGGGCGGTGGCTTGGATCATGGGGAAAGTTTACGAAACCCCACGCTGTGAACACCGCGGTCCATCGGCCGGGCCCTATGCTCGCCGCGTTGCTGATCCCCGGCGTCATCCTCGGCCTGCTCACCGCGTGGGCACACTCGTTGGCTTACCTCGGGTCGCGCTGGTTCACCGTGCGCAAACGCGGGACCAGCGTGCAGCTACTGGTCATCGCGCACGTCCAACTCGGCGTGGTCGCGCTCGTGGGGATGCCGCTCGCGTGGCCAACACAACTGGCGTGGCCTTGGGAAGCGGGCAGCGCGAGTGGGGCGTGGCTCGCCCCGGCCGCGACCGGGGGCGTGGTGCTGGGCATCGCCCAATCGAGTTTGTTTGCTGCCCTTCGCTTTACCGACGCCTCAACCGTGTCGCCACTGCTCACGCTCAAGCTCATCCTGCTCGGACTCGCCGCCAACTTCGGCATCTACTCCGAACGGATACCCATCAGCGGGTGGGGATGGTTGGCCATTGGGTTGGCGATTATCGGCGCGATCATGATCCAAGGCATCGGTAAGCCGCCGCCGCTTCGCGTGTGGCCGCTGATCGGCATCACCATCCTGTGCTATTCGTTCGTGGACCTGTCGATCGTGCACGCGATCCATGCGGTCTGCGAACAGGGCTACGGGCTGACGACCGCGCAGGATGCAGGGACGGTTCAGCGGGTGGGGGCCGGCGTGTTCATCGCAACGGTGTTGTATGTCGTGACCGCGACCGCGGCGCTGACGATGTTGCCATGGTTCGGTTCGCGGGAGCCAACGGTGTGGCGGGACGCGTTGGCGTATGCCGGGCCTTGGGCGGTGGCGATGGTGACGCTGTACGGCACGTTCGCACTCGTGGGTGCGGTCTTCGGATCGGTATTGCAAGGAACGCGGGCGTTGTGGTCGGTGTTGCTGGGAGCGTGGGTGGGCAAGGCGGGCGACGGATCGATCGAGACGGATCACCATCACCACGTCGTGGCGTGGCGGGTGGTGGCGGCGGCGTGCATGGTGGCCGCGGTGGCACTATTCGGCTGGATGCGGTGAAGCGGTGCGGTCTGTACAAACTGTGCTTTGTGTAACGCGAGCGCTTCAACGCCGGGTCTATTTATTAGGTTTAGACATCGTCCGGAAACGCCGAAGCTCGGTGCGTGCGACGTATCCGCATCAAGTCTGCAACAGAACCTCCGACCGATGCAACGTCAGCCCCGGCATCGTCACGAGCCGACGGGGCCGACCGGCGACGGCACGGCCGACTACGCACCGATCTCGCCGGCGAAATGATGACCGCCCTGGGCCCGGTGATGGATCTTTCGCGCAGCGGGATGCGGATCGCGACCGTGGGGAAGCCCCCGGTCCGCGTCGGTTTGAAGTGTTCGCTGGAAGTGCGTTGCGCCGAGGTCGAGGCGCTATTCCCGGTCGAAGTCTTGCGGGTTCGACAAGGCAGACGCGGTCAGTGGGACGTGGGCGTGCGGTTCCGAGAACTCGACGACAACCAGGCCCGATCGCTGGGATTACTCGCGAGGATGGCGGTGAATACAGCCGACCCGACACGACCGAGCAAGTGAATTTTCCCGCACGGCTGCAACGTTTAGCGCTTCATTCACTTTCCAAACAGGCCGATATCGCCTTCATGGAAACCCACGCGATCCAGAGCGAACCCAACCCCAAACGCCCCGAACGTCGGCGAGACGATCGGTTCACCGCCGAAGATGCGATGACCGCGCTGGGCGCCATGATCGACATCTCCGCCTCGGGTCTATCTGTCTTGGCCGAGAAGCAGCCACCGCTCACACCGGGCGACCGCTTCCGTATCGAAGTCCGCTACGACGACCGCATTCTGCTATTCCCGACCGAGTTGGTTTACGCCGACCGCAACGCCGCGTTGCTCTTGGTTGACGAGGACCAGCAAGGCGTGAAGCTCGGGCTCAAGTTCGGCAAGCTCACGCCCGCGCAAATGCGTGAAGTTCAGACGATCATGGACCGCGGCGTCAAGGTGCCGCACCTCGAGATCGCGTGGGACATGGCATCGATCCAGAACCAAACCGAGACAAGCGAAGCTGCCGAAATCGACATGGACACGACGGCCGAAACAACGGCCTCGGTTGCGGCAACCGAATCAAGCGACGCCGTTACGAAACCCAACGATGCGCTCGACGAATTGGAAGATCTGCGCGATCAAGCGGATGCGTTAGCCGAACTCACCGAATCGAGCCAGCCTTCCGTCGCGAAACCGCATCAAGACGAGGCCGACGAAGAAGAATCCGAGCAGTCCAACTGGGTCCGCACGCTGCACCAACCCCAGCCTCAGGCCCGCCCCGTCCAGCCCGGCGAAGTCAATCAGCGTCACTCTGGACGGATCCTCGCTGAAGACGCGACCTGTTCCCTCGGCCAGATCGTCGATATGTCGTCCGGCGGCGTCTGCGTCCAACGCAAAGGTGCCGCGCCGGTCCGCGTCGGCTCGCAGTTCATGCTCGACCTGCAAATCGCCGGCCGGGTCCTCCGCGCCCCCGTCGAAGTCATGCGGATCCAGAAAATCGGTTGGCGCTCGTTCGAGTACGGCCTGAAATTCGGCGACTGGCCCGACGACATCCGCGCTGAGTTCGGCCGATTGGTCCGCATGACCGCCAAGGCCACGAACGTCCGCTGAGCTAGGCCCGCTCCGACGCCACCCCAGCCCATCTCGCGACCCGCAGCCGTATCATCGGCCCATGTCACTGCTGCGCCCCATCCTCAAAAAAGCGGTCACCCACCTCCGACAGACCGCCGTCATCGATGACCGCGGCCAATCGTCGTACGCCCGCATTCTCGGCGGCGCGCTGCACATCGCCAAGCTCATCGAGCAATCCACGGACGCCAAGCACGTCGGCGTGATGCTGCCCACCGGCGGCGGCTTCCCCGTCTCTGTGCTCGCGTGTTGGCTCGCCGACCGGGTTCCCGTGCCCATCAACTACCTGCTCAACCGCGACGACCTGCACCACGTGTTTGCCGACGCCAAGCTCGACACGCTGCTCACCGCCACGCCGCTGCTCGAACACATCGCCAAAAATACCGCCGAAGATGCGATCCCTGAAACCATCAACGCGATCACGCTCGACACCCAGAAGTTCGGCAAGATTCCCCCGCTCCGCTGGCCCCGGAACCCCACCGACGATGAGCTCGCCGTGCTGCTCTACACCTCCGGCACGTCCGGCAAACCCAAAGGCGTCGAGCTCACCCACCGCAACCTCGAAGCCAACGCCCGCGCCTGCATCAAGCACGTCAACCTGGATGAACGCTGCGTGTTCCTAGGCGTACTTCCGCAGTTCCACACCTTCGGACTCACAGTCCTCACGCTCGTGCCGCTGTTACTCGGCTCGCGCGTCGTGTACACCGCCCGCTTCGTGCCCCGACGCATCGTTGAACTCATGCGTGAGCATCGGCCGGATGTATTCGTGGGCGTGCCTTCCATGTATCACGCGCTACTCAGCGTGAAGAAGGCCAAGCCCGAAGACTTCACCTCCTTGCGGTACGCCATAGCCGGCGGCGAAAAACTGCCCGCCGCACTCGACGAAAAATACCGCACGCAATTCGGACTCCAACTCTACGAAGGCTACGGCCTCACCGAAACCTCGCCCGTCACCAACTGGTCCACGCCGGATCACCATCGAACCGGCTCGGTGGGACTGACGATTCCGGGCGTCGCCAACCTCATCCTCGACGACGACAACCAACCCCTGCCCGACGACGCCGAGGGCGAGATCGCCATCGTCGGCGACAACGTCATGCGCGGCTACCACGGCCTGCCCGAACTCACCAACGACGTCATCGTTGACGTCAACGGGCAACGCGCATTCAAGACCGGCGATATCGGTAAACGCGACCAGGACGGTTACCTCTTCATCACGGGCCGTAAAAAAGAAATGCTCATCGTCGCCGGGGAAAACGTCTTCCCCCGGCAAATCGAAGAAGTCCTCGACAAGCACCCGCACATCCTCGCCTCGGCCGTCATCGGGGCACCCGATCCTGCGCGCGGCGAAATCCCCGTCGCCTTTGTTGAACTGTGCGCCGACTTCGACCAGAGCACCTTCGACGCCGGCGACGTCCGAACCTATTGCCGCACCCACCTGCCCCCGTTCATGGTCCCGCGCGAAATCAAAGTGCTCGACGCCCTCCCGCGCAACCCCACCGGCAAAATCCTGCGCCGAGCCCTTACGCTCGACTAAACGTTTCTGCGAAGCTCACGGCGGTCCGTCCTGAGGGCCGGCCGACCCTTCCGGGGGCCGCCAAGCCGACCAATACCCGCCCACCCGGTCACACCAACGCCCCGGCGTCTCGCTCATCCAACACAACGCTTCCGTAAGAAGCGAATCAACGTCTTCCGTGGCGTCAGTGTCGAGCGCCTCCACCAACGCCGACACCCGCGCCCGCTCGGCCGACAACACCGCCGGCCAACTCCGCTCCACCAACCGCAGCGCGTGGCCGTAAGTCCGCAGCGTCTCCCTCACGCCCGGAACCAGCGTCGTATCGCCGGGGATCTCCGCCGCCGCCCGTATCCGCCGCCGCGCCGTGCCGACCACCCGCATCAGTCCCGGCCGAAGCACCGCAAATTCCTCGCCGCCCAAGTGCCAATACCCCGCCCGCATCCGCACGTCCCGAAGCACACCGCAAAACGTGTCAATCCGCTTCGTCGATAACGATCCGCTCCCGCAACCCCGCAGCACCCGTCGCAGCGCCGTCCGCTCCCGACGCAGCGCCTCCACATCCATCGCCGGCCCAATCACGGACAACAGACTCAAGCCCCGCCGCATTTCCCGTACCACGCGATCGGCCTGCACGTGGCCATCCTCACCGGGCTCCAACGCCAACAGCGCGCGATCGACACGCTCCCGCGCGATACGACGCACGGCCTCCGCCACATTCTCTTTCCGCTTGATCGCAAACATCGACGCACCTTAGCGGCGCGATGCCTTACTCCGCCGGCGCTTCTTCTTTCTTCTTCCCGATCCCGCCGAACAAGCCACCGATACCTTCTTCGAGCTTCTTGCCCGCGTCGTCGATCGCCTTGGCTGCCTCTTCGCCCGCGCCGTCGATCGCTTCGGTCGCCTTCGCGCCGGCGTCGCCCACGAGGTTGCCCAGATCTTCGAGGCCGGGCACGTTGGTCATGATGCCTTGCGTCGCGTTGACCATGATCGTCTCGAGAATCAGGCCCACCGCATCTTCGAGCTTCAGGCCACTGCCGTCACTGCCAATGCCGGTCTTCTCGATGTCGGCGATCTTGAAGTTGTCGAGCGTCACCGGTGGCAGACCGGGCAATTCAACCGAGCCGGAGATGGTGGTGTTGGTGATCCGCAGGTCGTCAATCACAACGTTCTTACCGGGCGTATCCGGGTCGGCCGGTGTGTCTTCTTCACTCGTGTCGCCCGTGCGCTCGGTGATCTGCTCCATAAGTTGTTTGAGATTGAGTTTGCCGTTCGCGAACGACACGCTCAGGTGTGCTCCGTCGATGTGCACCTTGGGTACCTGCACCGTGTCGCCGAGCAGGCTCGCGGGCTCGACCTGGACGTCCGCGGCGTTCAGCGAGAACAGCGCCTCGCCGTCGAAACCCTCGGGTTGGCCGAGCGTGAATTCGGAGATCGTTGCGGCGCCGCTGAACGGGCTGATGTTGACGCCCGCCAGTTCGGTGGGTACGCCGGTTGCCGAAGCGCCGGCGGTTTGAACCGCACTCTTGACGATCGTGTTGAGCAGGAAGAACGCCACGACCGCCGCGACGATGACCAACACCACCAGCAGACCCGCGATCCGTAAGACCCATTTCATGGCAAGTTCCTTAAGCGCGACCGTGAAGTTTGTTTCCGTACCGACCGACTCATCATACGATCACGGCGTGAATGAAACGCAAGCGATGCAACACGCCCTCTCCCTGGCCGTCCAAGGGCAAGGACACGTCGAACCCAACCCGATGGTGGGCTGCGTGCTGCTTGCTCCCGACGGCGAGGTGTTGGGCGAAGGCTTTCACCGGCGTTTCGGCGAAGCGCACGCCGAGCGGGAGGCGATCGCCGACGCCCGACAACGCGGCCACACCGATCAACTCGCAGGCTGCACCGCCGTGGTCACGCTCGAACCCTGCAACCACACGGGCAAGCAGCCGCCGTGCACCGACGCCTTCGTTGAACTTAAAGTCGGCCGGGTCGTCGCGGCGATGCAGGACCCCGACAAGCGCGTCGCCGGATCGGGGTTCTCCCGATTGCGCGACGCGGGCATCGAGGTGTCGGTGGGTTTATGCGAAACCGAAGCGCGTCGGCTGAACGCCCCGTTTATCAAACGCATCGAGCGCGGGCTTCCGTGGGTCATCGCGAAATGGGCGCAGACGCTGGACGGCAAGGTGGCCACGCACAACGGCGATTCGCAGTGGATCAGTAACGCAAGCTCGAGAGAGATCGTTCATCGTTTGCGCGCGCGCGTCGATGCAGTGCTCGTGGGGGCCGGCACGCTCGAGCGGGACACGCCCCGATTGACCGCCCGCGGCGTGGAAGTTCGACGTGTGGCACGCCGGATCGTGGCCACGCGGACGGCTCGGAACCTACCCGAGGGTTTTGAGCGGATCGACGGCACCGACCTGCCCGCTAGCCTCGGGCGACTCGGTCGTGAAGGGGTGACCAATGTGCTGGTCGAAGGGGGACCGCTGCTAATAGGCGCGATGTTCGACGCCAACCTCGTGGACGAGCTTTGGACATTTGTCGCACCCAAGTTTTTAGGCGACTGGCAGGCCCAGGGTGCCAGCATGTCGATCGAGCGACATTGCGAAAAGATCGCGGAGGCGTGGCCACTGCTTTTGGAAGATGTGCAGACTGTGGACGGCGATGTGTGGCTGCGCTACTTGATGAAGCGTTAGCATATCGCCACCTGGCTTTGTGCTTAAACCTCATCGACCACGATGCGGTTGCCCGCGACTTCGATCACCGTTACGGCCGACCCCGCGTCGATGAACCCGCCGGTACTCACCGCATCGATCAGCTTCCCTTCCACCTCGATGCGACCCGACGGGCGTAACCCGGTTTCCGACACGGTCGCGGTCTGTCCTACGGCGATCGGCCGACCCGCGCCACCCAACACAAAGTCGCCGCCGACTTCCACCGGTCGGCGGCGCCCGGGGTCGGCCGCCGCTTCGTCAGCGCTCAAAATCAAGCGGTTCAAAAACGGAATGCTGCCGAAGCAATACGTGATGCCCACCATCGCCAGGATTGAGAGCACCAACGCCGCCACGGTGGACAGCGTCGAACTCATCAGGAGAGCACCCGTGCCCGACGCGGGCAAGGGCAGCGCGCCGCCGCCGGACGTGGGCACGACCGACAAGACCAGGCCCGCGAGCAGCATGACGATGCCCACGATCGCCATGAACCCCGCGGTCACGCCGGTCAACAGCTCACCGACGATCAGCAGGATGCCCACGAGCACGAGCACCACGTGCCAGACCTCGGCCAAGCCCATCAGCAACGGGCCGGCGACCAATCCGATCAACGCGATGCCCGCGATGAATCCGCCCAATCCCAGGCCCGGCGCTTGCAACTCGAAGTACACGCCCACCAGCACCATGAACACCAGCACCCCGCGCACCATCGGGTGCGTCAGAATGAACGCGACCTGCGCGTACCACGGCGCGGTGATGCGGGTGACGCCTGCGGCGTTGAGCCGAGACCGCAGCGCCGCGTCGTCGGGTACGATCGCGACGGCCAGGCCGATGTCCACGGCTTCGGTCTGGCTCAGTGTGTACAGCGTCGTGCCATCGTGCACCCGCCCGTTGGGCAGCGTCGCGCCGCTGGGCAGGGTCAACACCGGCTCCCACAACCCCATCTGGTCCGCGTTGACCGACACCCTGGGCGCACCGACCCGGGCCAGTTCATCGTCGGCACTCAAACCTTCCGTGAGCTGCGCCTCCACGTCGGCGGGGTTGTCGCCCCCAACCATCACCGCGAAGTCGGCCTGATTCACCAACCGGCGCTGCCCGGTTTCGCGGTGCTGCACGTAGAACACCTCGACGCCCAACACACACATCGCGTGCAGCGGTGCGAAGTCGTAGCCGTTGGTGTTGGCGTTGTCGTCGTACGCGTCCAGCACGGGGGAGAGCATTTTCGCGCGTTCGGTGGGCGCGAGGTCGCCGGTCACCACCACCGGGGCCGAGTCGCCGAAGCTGCTGGACGGCGAGACGACAATCAGGTCGCAGGCCGTGGCAATCATGCTGCCCGCGGAATATGCCTCGTCGTTGATCCACGCCACCGTGGTGACGCCCTGAAGGTTTTTGAGATAGCGGGCAATAGCGATCGCGTCGGTGGCCACGCCGCCG
>JBCCDN010000035.1:0-24094 GCA_039030755.1 Planctomycetota bacterium
AGGCGATCTGGCCGGCGGCGCCGGTGACCGCGACGCGAACGGGTTCGGTCATGTTGAGTCTCCTGATTCGGGGTGCGTGGCGCTCACTTCAGGAGCGACTGAATGGTGGTGCCCATGTCCGAGGGCGTGGGGGCGACCTTCACGCCCGCGTCTTCGAAGGCGGCGATCTTCGCGGACGCCGTGCCCGAGCCGCCGCTGATGATCGCGCCGGCGTGACCCATGCGCTTGCCCGGAGGCGCCGTGACGCCGGCGATGAAGCCCGCGGCGGGCTTGGTGAAGTTCTCCTTCATCCAGGCCGCGGCCTCCTCTTCGGCGCTGCCGCCGATCTCGCCGATGATGATGATGCCCTTGGTCTCCGGGTCCTCCTGGAACATCTCCAGGATCTCGATGAAGCCCGTGCCGTTGATGGGGTCGCCGCCGATGCCCACGGCCGTGGTCTGCCCCATGCCGAGGCGCGTGACCTGGTGCACGGCCTCGTAGGTCAGCGTGCCGCTCTTCGACACGATGCCCACGTTGCCTTTCCGGTGAATGTGGCCAGGCATGATGCCGAGCTTCTGGCCGCCGTAGCTCTTGTCGCCCGTGCCCGGCGTGATCACGCCGGGGCAGTTGGGCCCGATGACCCGCGTCGCGTGCTGGCTGTCGAGCACGCGGCGGACCCGGAGCATGTCCATGACTGGGATGCCCTCGGTGATGACCACGACGAGGCCGATCTCCGCGTCGATGGCCTCGAGAATGGCGTCGGCGGCGAAGGGCGGCGGGACGAAGACGAGGCTCGTGTTCGCGCCGGTCTGCTCTTTGGCCTCACGGACCGTGTCGAACATGGGCGCCGTGCCCTTGCCGCTCGGGTTCTCCCAGGTGCTGCCGCCCCGGCCGGGGGTGACGCCACCCACGATGGCCGTGCCGTAGTCCATGCACTGGCCGGCGTGAAAGGTGCCCGCGGAGCCGGTCAGGCCCTGGACGATGACGCGCGTATCTGCGTTGACGAGGATGCTCATGTCGCTCTCTTTTCGCGTGAAAGGTCCCCGTCAGCCCTTGGCGAGCTCGACGATCTTCTGGGCGCCCTCGGCCATGGTGTCGGCGGGCGTGATGTTGAGGCCGGAGTCGCGAAGGATGGCCTTGCCTTCCTCCACGTTCGTGCCTTCGAGGCGCACGACGAGGGGCACCTCGAGGCCCAGCTCCTTCGTGGCAGCGACGACGCCGTTGGCGATGATGTCGCACTTCATGATGCCGCCGAAGATGTTCACGAAGATGCCCTTCACCGCATCGCTCGAGAGGATGATGCGGAAGGCCTTGGTGACGGCCTCTTGGCTCGCGCCGCCGCCCACGTCGAGGAAGTTCGCCGGGCTGCCGCCGAAGTGCTGGATCGTATCCATGGTCGACATGGCGAGGCCGGCGCCGTTGACGAGGCAGCCGATGTTGCCGTCGAGCTGGATGTAGGACAGGTGATGTTCCTCGGCGCGTTGCTCGGACTCGGGCGTCTCGGACGGGTCTTCCATCTCGGCGAGGGCTTTCTGGCGGAACTTGGCGTTGTCGTCAAAGTCGATCTTCGCGTCGATGGCGAGGATCTGGCCGTCGGGGGTTTTGACGAGCGGGTTGATCTCGGCGAGCGAGGCGTCGGTCTTCAGGAACAACGCCACCAGCGCGGCGAGGGTCTTCTTGAACTGTTTGACCTGGTCGCCCTTGAAGCCGAGCGCAAACGCGAGCTTCGTCGCTTGGTAGGGGCGGAGGCCGGCGACGGGGTCGATCGGTTCCTTGAGGATCGCGTCGGGCGTTTCCTCGGCGACTTCCTCGATGGCCATGCCGCCCTCGGTGGAGGCGATGATCACCGGCTTGCCCAACGCGCGATCGACGACGATGCCGAGGTAGTACTCGTGCTCGATGTCGACGCCGGCGGCAATGAGGAGCTTGTTGACGGGGACGCCCTCGGACCCGGTCTGGGGGGTGACGAGCGGCTTGGAGAGGATGGTGGCCGCGGCTTCTTTGGCGTCGGCGGCGGTCTTGACGAGCTTGACGCCGCCGCCCTTGCCGCGTCCGCCGGCGTGGACCTGGGCCTTGACCACGGCGAGGGTCGCCCCCCCGGAAGCTAGTTTTTCGAACGCCGCCCCGGCCTCTTCGGGGGTGTCGACGACGATGCCGCCGGGGACGGGGACGCCGGCTTGTTCGAGCAGTTCGCGGGCCTGGTATTCGTGGATTTTCATGGTGCCGAGATGATAACGCCCCCGGAATCCGCGGAAGTGGCCGCCCACGCGGATCGACCCGATAAGATGGTTGATCTGATGGAACGGTTCTCTCCCCATCCCGCACGCAGCCCCAAGCCCGCGGTCGTCTCGGCCACCGCGGCGCTGGCCGCGCTGTCGGTGGCGCTGCTGCTGACGATGCCTGCCGTGACGGCGACGGGGCAGAGCCTGCGGGCGACGCAGGAATCCGAAGCGACCCGTGCGGCCTTGGCCCAACTCCGCGAGTCGCTGAACGAGGCGGCCCGGGCACTGGCGGGCGTCGAACGATCCGAAGGCCAACCGGCCGCCGCCGATCGACACACGCTGCGTGAAACCCTCGCGGAACGGCCGACCGTGCGTCCGGAGCACGCCGAACCGGATTTAGATTCTGAATTGCTCCGGGGCCTGGCGACGCTGTTGAACCTGCCGCCGCCGACGCGTTGACCGTTCTGGTCGTCGTTCTCGTTACGCGTCTTACTTCCAACTCCGATCCAGCCCCGAATCCCACGGACGGCGTCCGTGGTGTTCCTGCCGCGTCACCCGCGGTTCTTCACCGAAAGCAAGCCATGGTGTTCCAGAAAGTCAGCAAATCGTTTTCCAAGATGTTCGGCTCGCGCAACGAGCGGGTCGTCAAGTCGTATCAAAAGCGGGTCGCGCTCATTAACGATCAAGAGGGCATGGCCCGGGCGCTGACCGACGCCGAGCTACGGCAGAAAACCATCGACTTCAACGCCCGGCACGTCGACGGCGGCGAAGAGGTCGCCGACATGATGCCCGAGGTCATGGCCGTGGCCCGCGAGGCGATGGACCGGTTCGTCGGCATCCGCAACACGCTCAACCCCGAGTTCCGCGAGCAGTTCCGCAGCGACGAGCTGTCGCCGGAGATGCAGACGCTCTGGCAAGAACTCTGCGAGAAGGCCGACGCGTTGCAGCCGCAGCCCGTCCTCGGCGGTGCCCCGGCTCCCGGTTATTTGCAGGTCGAAATCCCCAACGCGTATTACGACGCGGTCCGGGCGATCTACGACACGTCGCGTCCGCCGTTCCGGGCCCGGCCGTTTGACGTGCAACTCATCGGCGGCATGGTCTTGAGCGAAGGCAGGATCGCCGAGATGCGGACCGGCGAAGGCAAGACCATCGTCGGCCCGCTCGCGTGTTACGCCGCCGCGATCGAGGGCCTGCAGTGCCACGTCGTTACCGTCAACGACTACCTCGTGCAGCGCGACCGCGACTGGGTGTTCCCGTTCTACTTCGGGCTCGGGCTCAACGTCGGCGCGATCCACCCGCACCACCAGCAGCACCCGCAGGCCAAGGCCCAGGCCTACATGTGCAACGTCGTCTACGGCACGAACAGCGAGTTCGGCTTCGACTACCTCCGCGACAACATGAAGCAGTCGCCGCAGGAACAGGTCCAGAAACGCCGGGACTTCTGCATCGTCGACGAGATCGACTCGATCCTCATCGACGAGGCCCGCACGCCGCTGATCATCTCCGGTCCGGCCAAGTCCGACGCGCCCAAATACGAACTTGCCGACAAGATCGCCCGGCATCTCGTCACGAAGCAGGCCGAGTGGAACGCCGCGGACAAGAAGGTCCAGGCGATGGAACTCAAGCTCAAGGGCCTCGAGGGCGACATCCGCAACAGCCGGGACAAGGCCAAGATCAGCGAGCTCAAGGCCGAGCAGAAGAACCTCGAAAACCAGCTGCCCGCCCTCGAAGCCGCCCGCGATCAGTACCCGCAGTACTACGAGGTCGAGCCGGAGAAGAAGCAGGCCCACGTCACGCACGATGGCGTCAGCGAGGCCCAGAAACTCGCGGGCGTCGGGTCGTTCTACGTCGGCGACAATATCGACCTTCCACACCTGATCGGCAACGCGATCAAGGCCCACACGGTCTACAACAACAACCAGCACTACGTCGTGCAGAACGGCGAGGTCGTGATCGTCGACGAGTTCACCGGGCGGCTGATGGTCGGCCGGCAGTGGTCGGACGGTCTGCACCAGGCCGTGGAAACCAAGGAAAAAGTCAAGGTCAAGGAAGAGACGCAGACGCTCGCGACCGTGACGATCCAGAACTTCTTCAAGCTGTACGAACGCCTCGCGGGCATGACCGGCACGGCGGTGACCGAGTCCACCGAGTTCGGCGAGATCTACAAGCTGGACGTGGTCTGCATCCCGACGAACCGGCCGATCGCGCGGACCGACCGCGAAGACCTGATCTTCATGAGCGAGAAGGACAAGTGGAACGCGATCGTGGATGAAGTGAAGCGGGTGCACGACCTCGGCCGGCCGGTGCTGGTGGGCACGACGAGCGTTGAGAAGTCCGAGATGCTTTCGGAGCTGCTGCGGAAGCGGCACGGCATCAAGCACGAGGTGCTCAACGCCAAGGCCGAGCACGCCGAACGCGAGGGCAACATCGTGGAGGACGCGGGTCGGCTGGGCGCGGTGATGATCGCAACGAACATGGCCGGCCGCGGCACGGACATCAAGCTCCGCCCGATCGAACGCGAAGCGCTGATCAACCACTGGAAGCAGCGGAACCTGATCGACAAGGGGGCAACGCCGGAGATGTCCGACGACGAACTGGTCGCACGGTCGTACCGGCACCAGGCGACGCGGGAACTCGGCTTGTCGCCGAAGCAGGCGGAGGCGAACAGCGACGAAGAGCTGAAGCTCCAACTGTTCCGCAAGTGGTGCGAGACCGATGCGTACGTCGAGCCCAAGAAAACCGAAAAAATGAGCGTCGAGGATTGCGTTGAGATGCTCGACCAGTTGCCCGACTACGGCCGACACCGGCTGTCGGTGTACAACGGCATCGAAGCGATGGGCGGGCTGCACATCGTCGGCACCGAGCGGCACGAGTCCCGTCGGATCGACAACCAACTCCGCGGGCGTTCCGGCCGTCAGGGCGATCAGGGGTCGTCGCGGTTCTTCCTGTCGTTGGAAGACGACCTGATGCAGATGTTCGCCGGCGACCGCACGAAGATGATCCTCTCGCGCCTCGGCATGAAGGAGGGCGACGCGATCGAGCACGGCATGGTGTCCCGCTCCGTCGAACGCGCCCAACGGAAGGTCGAAGAACGCAATTACGAGATCCGCAAAAACCTGCTCGAGTACGACGAGGTGATGGAGTACCAGCGTCGCGATTTTTATGGGTTGCGGCAGCAGGTGCTGGAGAACAAGGAGGTGCCGGACATCGTGTTCGAGTACGTCGCCGAGAGCATCGACAACGCCTGTGAGAAGTATCTCGCGAAGGATTACGTCAAGCAGCAGGCGGCGGACTGGTGTCTGCAGACGCACGACATCAGTGCGGACCCCGCGAAGCTGCACTTCCATGATCTCGACGAGTTGATCGAAACCGTTCGCCGGTCGGCCCGCGACGAGATGGAAAGCATCGTGGACGTGACGCTCGGCGAGTACGTCAGCAACGACGCCCCCCCGGAAGAGTGGGACGCCAAGGGTTTATCCGATTGGGCACGGACGCGGTTTAACGTGTCTTTGCCCGCGGGCGAGGTCACGTCGATGAACGTCGGCGAGATCGCGCAGCGGCTGAAGGACGGCGCGGCTGAGCAGATCGAAAGTCAAGACTTGACGGGGCTCGCCAAGTTCATGGAGCCGCAGATTCCGCAGCGGGACTTATCGAATTGGTGCGAGCAGAAGTTTGGTTTTGAGTTGAAGGATTTCGCAGAGTTCGAAGACTTGGAAATCGAACAGGCGTCCGAGAAGATTCGCGAGCAGGCCCGCGAGGTGTACGCCAAGCGAGAGTTGCGATACGACGCGGAGTTCATGATGGAAGCGCTCATGGGGATGGCCCAGGCGAACCCCGGCGCGGCGGTGCAGCAGTTGCAGGGTTACGTGAAGTCGCGGTTCCAGGAGGATTGGGAGGCCGAGGAGATCGCCAAGTGGAACGGCCAGGAGATCATGGAGAAGCTGGTCGCGTTGCGTGAAGCGTGGATCAAACCCGGCGGGAAGTTGGAAACCCAGGCTGCCGAGGTCGGCGTCAAATACGCGAACGATGAAGAAGGTTTCAAGGGCTTCGTCAAGGAGCGTTTCGGCGCGGACTTGAGCGAGGCGGTGATCGAGGAGGCGAAGAAGAAAGCCGAGGATTCCGAGACGCACTGGACGGAGAAGTTCGTATTGGACGTCGGTAAGAACATGTTGCGGGCGGAGCTGACACGGCTCGAGCGGTTCGTGTTGCTGCAGACGCTGGACCAGAGTTGGAAGGATCACCTGTACGCGGTGGACCAGTTGAAAGATTCGATCGGGCTTCGGGGTTACGCGGAGAAAGACCCACGGATCGAGTTCAAGCGGGAGGGGGCGAACCTGTATGGCGCGATGCAGGAGTCGGTGCGGGAGCGGGTCACGGAATTGATTTTCCGGGCGCGGTTGACGCCGCAGATGCAGGCTCCGCCGCGACCCGGGGCGCCAGCGGCGGGTGGCGGCGCGGGGGCTCCGTTGCCGCATATGGGCGGTGCCGGGGCATCGGCCACGGTGGCGGCGGCTGGTCAGACGCCGGCACCCGGCGGCGCGGGGATTCCGGAACCCGACGCGTCGGACGCCGCCGACGGGGAATCGGGGTCCGGCGAGAAGCCGGGCGATCGGGCGGGCATGACGCGGAAGCAGCGGCGTGCGGCGGAGGCGCGGGAGCGTAAGGCGGGCGGGGGTGGCAAGCGTCGCTGAGTCGCGATGGATTCTGCCAAGGTGAGACATGAAGAAGCCCGGCGATCATCCTCGCCGGGCTTTGTCGTTGGGAGTCACTCCGCGCGGGCTTCGCGGAGGGCGGTGTGATTGAGGATGAGCCAGGTGGGGTAGGTGGTTTGTTTGTCGGGCGCGTCGGTGAGTTGAACGACGAGCGGGACGAGGTCGGGGCGGTAGTAGGCGGCCAGTTCGAGGAGTTCGGCGGCTTGCTTGGGGTCGTAGAGCTTGCCGGGCTGGAAATATTCGAGGCCGGCTTCGGCGCGCTGACGGTCGAGTTCGACCTCGGAGTTTTTCCATTCTTCTCGGGTTTTCGCGCCGGTGGCGTAGGGCACGACGAACTCGACGGATTTGGCGATGCTTGCGCCGCCGGGGCCTTCAAAGAAGTAAAGCGGCTGGCTTCCGGAGTCGGAATCGGAGTCGGGGTCAAGGTCGGTGTCTCGGTCGAAGAGGATCGAGAGTTCGATCATGGGTTTGAGGGCCGAGCCGTGGTAGGTGAGGGTGTCGCGGTGCTCGAGGTCGAAGCTGGAGCCGTCGGGCCGGAGCGATTCGCGGACGAAGCGGCTGACGCCGTCGCGGGCGGCGTCGAGCCAGCCGGGTTCGTCGAGCGCGAGGCCGGCGAGGGCGGCGATGCGGAGGTGTTTGGCGAAGCGGTTGGTGAGGTATTGCGATTCGCGGGCGCGGCGGGCGTGGTGTTCGCCGAGTTGTCGGAACAGCGTGTCGGCGGCTTGTTGATCCTCCGGGTTGAAGCCTTCGCGGAGGTCGACATAGGCGACGAGCAGCGGGACGAACTTGTTTTCGTTGACGTCGTTGCCGGTGAAGCGATAGGTCGTGGCCCACGCGGCGATCCAGTCGCGGAGCGTGTCGGCGGCGGCGGGGTCTTCGGTGGCTTGCCAGTGGCGGAGCACCCAACCGGCGTCGCCCATCTGTCGGAGGCTCTTCACGGTTTCGACGCGGCGGGGGTCGGTGTTGACCAAGCCCTCGTAGTGGATGACTTCGAGCGGCGTCGCGGGGGTGCCCAGCAGGGGTTCGGCCAGTCGGCGGGTGTGTTCGGCGATCGCGGCGGCCTGCGGGTCCTGGTCGACCAAGGCTTGGAGCTGCCGGCGTTCGTCGGCATTGAGCGGAAGGACCCAGGGGATGCTGAACTCGCCGGGGTCGGACGGTTTCGAGGCGTCGGCGGCTTCGGTCGCGGAGGCGTTGGCGACGAGCGCGAGGCCGGCCACGATCAGGCAGAAGAGGGGGGTATTCATGGCTTGGTGTTTTGTTGTGCGTTCCCGTTGCCGGGTTCGGGCGTCGCGTAGATGACGACGCGGTGGGCGAGGGGCGTGAGGCCTTGCTGTTTGCAGACGTCGCGGATGAACTTGTCGAGCTTTTCGGTGGGAAACTCGGTGACGTCGCCGGTGTCGGCGTGGACGAGGTGGCCGACGACGGGTTTGCCGTAGGCGAGTTGATAGTGGGCGCGGGTGGCGTCGAGGAGGACTTCGCGGATGATGCCGGCGTCGATGAGGTGCTTGAGGGTGCGGTAGACGGTGGCCTTGCTGACCCGGTGTTCGGGGTGGTCGCGTTTGAGGTCGGCGATGAGTTCGTCGGCCTCGAACACGCCTTCCCGGGCGAGCACGGTGTCGAGTAGCACGGCGCGTTCGGTGGTGAACTTCAGGCCCTGCTGCTTGAGGTGCCGACGGAAGACGGCACAAAGCGGGGGAGCAAAGCCGGCGGGGAGTTTGGGGCCGGGCGGTGCGGGCGGTGGTGTATGGATGCGGACTTTGGACACAGAACCAGTGTACGGAAGTCGGTGGCGCGGCAGGATGAGGGATGCCGGTATGTTGCGGCGATGAACAGCAACGCAAACGAGACGTCGGCCTTGGGTGTGGGGATGATCGGGATGGGCACGGTAGGCCGGGGCGTGGCGGAGATGATGCGGCAGCACGCGGCGGTGTACGCGACGCGGACGGGCCGGCCGGTGGAACTGCGGGCGGTGGTCGTGCGGGACGCGGATAAGGCCAAGGCGTGGGCGACGGAAAGCGGCAAGGTGGATCCGGCGATCATCGGCACGGACGTGGACGCGATGCTCGGCGATGACATCGACGTGGTCATCGAAGTCGCGGGCGGCGTCGACGTTGCGCGGCGGTACGTCGAGGCGGCCCTCGGGTCGGGCAAGCACGTGGTGACGGCGAATAAAGCGATGCTCGCGGCGCACGGACCCGCACTCTTCAAGTTGGCGAAACAACAAGGCGTCAGCGTCGCATTCGAGGCGAGTTGCGCCGGTGGCATTCCGTGTGTCACCGGTTTGACGTTTGGCCTGATGAGCAACCGGATCGCCGGTCTGTACGGGATTTTGAACGGCACATGCAACTACATCCTCACGCAAATGACAAGGTACGGACAGAGTTATGCCGAAGCGCTCGCGGAGGCCAAAGAACTGGGGTACGCGGAAGCCGACGAGACGCTGGACGTGAGCGGGGCGGACGCGGCGCAGAAGCTGGCGATTCTGGCGAGTATCGCGTTTGGCGGGGCAGTGCCGGGCGATGCGGTGGCGTGCGAAGGGATCGATACGTTGGATTTGCTGGACGTGCGATTCGGGGACGAGTTGGGGTACGACTTGAAGCTGATCGCGGCGGCAGAACAGGAAGCGGAAGGCAACGGATTGTTTCTTGCGACCCGGCCGTGTTTCGTGGCCAAGGACGCGCAACTCGCGCAGGTGCATGGCGCGTTCAACGCGTTGTCGGTGGTCGGCGACGCGGTGGGCCACGTGATGTTTTACGGCCCGGGTGCGGGCAAGGGGCCGACGGCTTCGGCGGTGGTGAGCGACTTGTTGAACGTGGCGTCGGGTTGGTATCCGTCGGCGTTTGCGTCGATGGGTTTATTGCCCGACGGTTCGGTCGAAGCCGAGCGTTGCTCGGCGGACGACGCGGTGAGCCGGTTCTATCTACGGCTTTCGGTCCAGGATGTGTCGGGCGGGTTTGGACGGATTACCACGACGCTGGGGGATCACGGCGTGTCGCTCTCGGCGGTGTTGCAGCACGAGGCCGGCGAAGAGAAGGAGATCACTGCGGGCAAGTTTGTGCCGGTGGTGGTGACGACGCACCGTTGTCGTCAGGGCGACTTGCGGAAGGCGTGCGACGCGTTGGCGGCCTTGGACGAGGTGGCGGGGACGCCGGTGGTGATTCGGATTCTGGATTTCTCGGGGTGACGGGCGATCGGCGTTGGATGCATCAGAACAACCAGGTCAACGTCGTCAGCAGGAGCGCCGCGAAGGCCATGAACAGCAGCACCTGCGCCGCGAGCTTGAGGGATTCTTGCGGCAGCTCGCGAAGATTCGCTTGCGGCAGCTTGATCGTTTTGTAGACCACGGCCACGCCCAGCACGAGTGGCACGGACAGCCACAACCACCCCGAATCGATCGGCAACGGCTCGAGAAACGGCCGCCACGCGAGCATCGGCGCGGGCATCCACACCGTCGTGGTCCAAGGCGTCACGCCACCACTCCGGTTTCATCGTCGCCCGCAAACACGTTGACTTCATCGCTTCGGGCCGGCTTGCGATAAAGCACGTCGATGATCGCGAGCAGATTGAGCAGGCCGGCCAGAGCGGTGTAGAGCGTGCCCAGCTCTTCGGGTTTACCGTGAGCGGGGATGTAGCCGCGATCGACACGGGGCTCGGTGCCAACCCGCTGGTTCCAGGCTTGACGCAGGCGGTCGTGGTAGCGATCGACAACCCACGACGGCGCGACCATCATCTGCCCGATGAACCACGCGGGGTGGTCGCGCCGGTCAATGACGCTGACGCCCCCGATGAGCAGACCGCCCAGCCAGATCGAGCCGATGGTCACCGCCAACACGAGCCCGCGAGTCGTATGCCCCAACGCGATGTGGCCCAGCCCGGGCAGCGCCCAGCCCAGCACGGCCGCCGCGAGGTTCACGCCTGGGCCGCGCGGTTCACGGCGTCGGCGAGACGCTTTTTGTGGCGTGTGGGGTGGAGCGGTTGCCGACGCGCCCGATGCGACGTTGTCAGAAATTGTCGCGGGGGCGTTGCTCATGGCGTGGGCACGTCGGGTCGATCTTGCCGAAGCCGGGAGCCGCGCTTGACAAACGCCGCGCTCCGCGTTGCACTGCGCCGCAGCAGGCCTTGGTGCATTCGGTCAAGCAGTTTAAACCGACACGCCCCGAGGTTTTGCGTATTCCGATACAACCGGCGCAAACCGACTCAAACCGCCGTCGTGTCACACCCGCTTCGGACTCTTTTGGAAACCCGCACGCTTCGGAGGAACCGCCCCATGACCCGTCCCGTTCCCAACCTCCGCCACGACCCGAACCATGTCCAGAGCCGCCGTAGGCCCGGAACGGCATCTCACGCTTTAGCCAACGAGCCGTTCGTCTCCGAGCCCTTCGGAGAATTCGATGCGCTCGGCTGGCCCACGCCCGGCGCCGCGTTCCCCCAAGCCGACCATCCCAACCAACCCGCACACGACGACCCCCGTGGCCTGTTCCTCGTGGCCGACGACGATGAAGAACTTGAGGACGACGACCTCTTCGACGATGACGATGAAGACGAGGATGATCTCGACGACGACGAGGAAGACGACGATGACGACTTCTTTGACGACGACGATGACGATTTCGACGACGACGAAGATGACGACGACAGCTACTTCCTTGGGGATGACGACGACTAACGCCCGGCTCCACACGCCCGGGCACGCCGCTTCACCCTGAAGCCCAACCGCCCCGAGCAGCACAGGAGCCTGGACCATGGCCGACCAAACCCCCAAGTCCGACGATCAAACCAACGCGCAAAACCAGCGCTACGCCGGCCCCGACCGCCGCACCAGCGTCGTCGATATGCGGACCGACGGGACCGGTCTCGAACGCCGCCGCGGCCCCGGACGCCGCCGCACCGACTTTGCTAAATCGGCCGAGGAAGGCGAGATGACCCCCGAGCAGTTCCTGTTCATCCAGGCCATCGACGCGTACAAAAAAGTCAACCAACGCCCGTTCCCTACCTGGACCGAAGTGTTGGAAGTCCTCCGCAAGCTCGGCTACCGCAAGACCCAAGCCACCGAGCTGGACATCCGCAGTGCCGAAGACTGGACCGAAGCGGCCGACGCTCCCGCGTTCCCGCCCCCGGCCGAGTCCATCGAAGGCGACACGCCCGACGAGCGTTACGACGACGCCGCGTAAATAAATCGCCCTACTCGAAAACCACGAAGCCCACGGACATGGTCCGTGGGTTTTTCGTTGGCGACGATCAGTTCAACCAACCCCAAACCCAATCCACCACCAGTAGCGCAAGTGCGCCGCCTGCCACCGCCACCATCCACCGCGGGTGCCGCCGCGGCCAACTCCGCAAGCGCTGCCACCACGTCTCGGGTTCGACCGTTGTGACTTCTCGAGCGCGGAACGCGATCAAGTCTTCAGACAATGCTTCCATCGACGCGTACCGCTCGCCCGGCTCTTTCTCCAGTGCCTTCAAACAAATCATCTCCAACTCGGTCGGCACCTCCCGCCACCACGGCGCTTCGTCGCTTGGCCGAGGCGTCTCCCGCTCGAGCACCTGCTCCAAGACCTCTTCCACGCTCTGGCCCCACACCAGATTCTTCAGCGCCAGCATCTCGTACAAAATGCTCCCGGCGTTGTACACGTCCGTTCGCTCGTCCACCTCGTGCCCCCGCGCCTGCTCGGGCGACATGTACAGCGGTGTGCCGTACCGCTTGCCCGGCTGGGTCAGCTCCAACGCCTTTGTCGCGTCCGGCAACTCAACGTCCACCGTCGGCTTTTCGCCGTGCACCTTCGCCAACCCCCAGTCCAACACCGTGACCTCGCCGAACGCGCCGATCAACACGTTGGCCGGCTTTAAGTCCCGATGCACCACCCCCTGCGCGTGCGCGTAGGCCACGGTCTGGCACACCGAAATCAGCACGTCCACCAGTCCCGCCAACGGGTAACGCTCCGCCATGTCCCGATCCTTCGCGCTTAAGCGATCAATGACGTGACGCAGGTCCAACCCGTCCAACTTTTTCATCGTGAAATACAGCGACCCGCCCGCGTCTCGGCCGACTTCATACACCGGCACCGTTCCCGGGTGCGCGATCATCGACGTCACCCGCGCTTCCCGCAGGAACCGCCGATTCTCATCTTCATCCTCCCGCAAATCATCGTGCAGCTGCTTGTACACCACCCAACGGTGCAGGTTCCGATCGAACGCCGACTTCAGGATCGCCGTCCCGCCCGATGCCAGATCGCCAAAATCTCGGTATTTGTTCGATCCCGCCGTCCAATGCCGCGGCAGCAGTGCATCGGTCTCTTCGAGATAGATCATCGGCGGACGCGCGTTTGCGGAAGTCTCTTCCCCCGATTCGCGTTCGACCGCCGACTCATCCATGCCTCCATCCTAAAGCCCGGCGGTGGCCATCGCTGCGCCTAACACATCCGCTCGGTCTCACTTCTTCTTCCACGAATCCCGCAAGCCCAACGTTCGGTTAAACACCGGCGCCTCGGCCGTGTGATCCGCGTCCGCCGTCACGTACGCCTGTCGCTCAAATTGCAACGGTTCCCCCGGAACCGCGTCCCGGAGCGCCGGCTCGATCTTGATCGTCTGCGTCGTGAGCGCGTCGGGGTTCAGGTTCGCCCGCCAGAAATCTTTCCGGTCGGCATCTCCCGCCGCGTCGTCCGGCTTCGCGTCCGGGTCCGCCGTCTTGAACAACCGGTCATAAATCCGCAATTCCGCATCGATCGCTTGAGCCGCCGGCACCCAATGCAACGTGCCCTTGACCTTCCGGCCATCCGGGGAATCTCCGCCGCGCGTTGCCGGGTCGTACGTGCAATGAATCTCCGTGACGTTCCCATCGTCGTCCGATTCATACCCCGTACACGTCACGAAAAACCCGTATCGCAGACGCACTTCCCGTCCCGGACCCAACCGGAAAAACTTCTTCGGCGGATCCTCCATGAAGTCGCCGCGCTCGATGAAGAGTTCCCCGGTGAAAGGAACTTGTCGCGTGCCCGCCGATGCATCCTCGGGGTTATTGACCACGTCCATCATCTCCACCGCGTCCGCGTCACCACCGTGCTCCTCCGCCCAGTTCGTGATCACCACTTTCACCGGGTCCAACACCGCCATACGCCGCTGCGCGACCTTGTTCAACACCTGCCGCTGATGGTGCTCGAACAACTCGATCTCCGTCCGTCCCTTGAACTTCGTCACGCCGACCTCGTTGACGCATGCCTTGATCGCCTCGGCCGAGAAACCGCGCCGCCGCATCCCGCGTAGCGTGGGCAAACGCGGATCATCCCACCCATCCACCACGCCGTCGTCGATCAGCGCCATCAGCTTCCGCTTGCTGGTCATGACGTACGTGAACTCCAACCGCGAAAACTCGATCTGCCGCGACGGGAAGATGTTGAGCTTCTCGATGAACCACGCGTACAACGGCCGGTGGTCCTCGAACTCCAGGCTGCACAGCGAGTGTGTGACGCGTTCGATCGAGTCGCTTTGCCCGTGGGCGAAGTCGTACATCGGGTAGATGCACCAATCCCCGCCGGTGCGCGGGTGCGTCGCGCGCAGGATCCGATACATCACCGGGTCCCGAAGGTTCATGTTCGGCGACGCCATGTCGATCTTCGCTCGGAGCACTTTAGAACCATCCGCAAACTCACCGGCCTTCATGCGTTCGAACAGGTCGAGGGATTCTTCCGCGGGCCGATCGCGATGTGGCGAGGGCGTGCCCGGCGTATTCACGTTGCCGCGGTTGGCCCGGATCTCTTCCAGGCTTTGCTCATCCACGTAGGCGTCACCCTGCCGGATGAGCTGCTGCGCCCACGCGTACAACTGCGGGAAATAGTCGCTCGCGTAACACTCCCGGCTCGGCTCAAAACCCAACCAACGCACATCCTCTCGGATCGCGTCGATATACGCCTGCTCCTCTTTGGTGGGGTTCGTGTCGTCGAACCGGAGGTTGGTTTCCCCGTCGAAGTCCTGGGCGACCCCGAAGTCGATGCAGATCGCTTTCGCGTGCCCGACATGCAGGAACCCGTTCGGCTCGGGTGGAAACCGCGTGACCACCGGCTTCTCGAACCGCCCCGACGCCAGGTCCGCCGCCACCGCGTCCCGCACAAAATCCGTTTTGCTCGTTTCTTCTGACATCCCCGCACGATATCTGCCGCCGCTAAACTCCGCCTCTCGTGCTCGACCCCACCCCCCCAGTCGTCACCCGCTTTGCCCCGTCACCCACCGGCGAACTCCACATCGGCGGCGCTCGCACCGCGCTCTACGCCTGGGCCTACGCGCGTCGGTACGGCGGCCAATTTCTGCTCCGCTTCGAAGACACCGACCTCGCCCGCTCGTCCGAAGCCTCGGCCGACCGCATCCTCGAAGACCTGCGGTGGCTGGGCCTCGACTGGGACAACGACGACATCCCCAGGCAGAGTCAACGCCACGCCGCCGGGCGATACGACGAGGTCATCCAGCAACTGCTCGACCAGGGCGATGCTTACGAAGACGGCGACGCCGTGCGTTTCAAGATGGGCGATCACCGCGGCGACGTCACGTTCGACGACGCCGTCTACGGCACCATCCACACGCCCGCCGCCGACCTCGAAGACTTCATCATCCGCAAGGGCGACGCCGGCGGGAAGATGCCGACCTTCCACCTCGCCGTCGTCGTCGACGACCACGACTTTGAAGTGAGCCACGTCATCCGCGGCCAGGAACACCTGAGCAACACCGCCAAACACGCCGCCCTCTGCGACGCCCTCGGCTGGACCCGCCCGACCTGGGCCCACACCCCCAGCATCATGAACCCCGGCGGGTCGAAGATGAGCAAGCGGGATAAGGGAAAAGCTTGTCAAGCGGCGGCCAAGCAATGGATGCAAAAAGAGACTCGTGATATCCGCGATTTCTGCGCGATGTGCGTCTGTAGCGCAATCAACTCACTCGAAGAATCTCGAGTCGCTGATGAAGCTTGTTTCACTGATGAAGTTGGTGAAGTTGCCACTGGTCAGTCTTACTCCATGATCGGCATTGAATTAATTGCTTCAGCCCTCGACCTCCAACTCCCCGAAATCGAAGTCGCCGACTTCCGCCGCTCCGGCTACCTGCCCGCCCAACTCCTCAACTACGTCGCCCTGCTTGGCTGGAACCCCGGCAACGACCTCGAGCACTTCGACCTCAAGTACCTCGCCGAGCACTTTGCGCTCGACCGGATCAACAAGGCCAACAGCACCTTCGATCGTGCAAAGCTCGCGTCCTTCAATCAGGACGCGATCCTGCAGATGTCGCTCGACGACTTTGAGCCGGTGTTGCGTTCGCACTTCGAGCAGTTCCATTCGGACAAGCTCGAACAACTCGGCGACAACTTTCGGCTATTCAGCGATGCCTACTGGGAACGCAGCAAAACGCTCGACGACCCCGCGACGCTTGGGACGTTCGTCTTTGCAGCGCCCACCGAGTACAACGCCAAGGCGGTGAAGAAAAATCTGGCCAAAAACGAAAATCAAGGCCTGCAAGTTCTGAAGCACCTGCACGCGTCGCTCGCGGATGTCTCGCCGTGGGACGTTCCGACGATTCGGGCATCGCTTGAGCAGGCCGTCGCCGACCTCGAAGGCCCGCACATGGGCCACGTCGCTCAGCCCCTCCGCGTCGCCCTCACCGGCACCGCCGTCTCCCCCGAGATCGACGCCACCCTCGCGTTGCTCGGCCAGAACGAAACGCTCACCCGCATCGCACGTTGCCTCGAGGAACTCGCCGCGTGAAATACTGGCTCTTCAAATCCGAACCGGGCAATTGGTCCTGGGACGACCAATGGTCCGCGCCCAAGAAAACCACCGAGTGGGACGGCGTGCGTAATCACCAGGCCAACAACCTGATGAAAACGATGGAGAAGGGCGATCGCGGCTTCTTTTACCACTCGGTCAACGAGAAACGCATCGTCGGCGTCGTCGAAGTCGTCAAGGAACACGAGCCCGACCCCACCGATAAGACCGGCCGAAGCAAAGAAGGCTTCGGCATGGTCACGCTCCAAGCCCTCGGCCCCGTGCCCGAACCGGTTACGCTCGAGCAGATCAAGGCCGAGCCGAAACTCGAGAAGATGGTGCTCGTCAACAACTCGCGTTTGAGTGTCCAACCCGTCACCGACGCCGAGTTCAAGCACATCTGTAAGCTCGGCAAGTACAAAGTTTGAATTCGTCCCCACCGCGCGCGGTCACGGTTTCGCCCCGACACCCCACGACAACACCACCTCCCAACCGATTATTACGAAAGCAATTTGAATCATGAGTCTCTTGGTTACCGGCAGCATCGGCATCGACACCATCCACGCCCCCACGGGCAACGCCGACAACGTGCTCGGCGGCAGCGCGATTTATTTCGCCGCCGCCGCGTCGTACTGGTCGCCCGTCCGCCTCGTCGGCGCTGTCGGCGAAGATTTCCCCGAAGACCTCGAAAAGCCATTCCACGCCTTCGACATCGACCTCGCCGGCCTCGAGAAACGCGCGGGGTCCAAAACCTTCCGTTGGACCGGCAAGTATCTCGAGAACATGAACGACCGCGAAACGCTGAGCGTCGAACTCAACGTGTTGGCCGAGGACTTGCCGCCCGTGCCCGAAGCATTTAAAGACTCGTCGCATGTCTTCCTCGCGAACACGCACCCGGGCGGCCAACTCGCATTACGGTCGCAGTTCGAAGACGCGAAGCTTGTCGTCGCCGACACGATGGACCTCTGGATCGAGACCGAGCGGGCGTTGCTGCTCGACCTGCTCAAACAGATCGACGGCCTCGTGCTCAATGACTCCGAGTCGTTCCTGCTGACTGAAGAGCGCAACCCCGTGGTCGCCGGCCGAAAGATCCTCAAGATGGGGCCGAAGTTCGTCGTCATCAAGAAGGGCGAGCATGGGGCCTTGCTCGTCCACGCCGATGGCGAAGCGGCGTTGCCCGCGTTCCCCGCGGCCGACGTCGTCGACCCCACCGGAGCCGGCGACACCTTCGGCGGCGGCATGATGGGCTACCTCGCGGCTCATCAAGCGACCGGCGATTTTGCGACGCTCGTGAAAGCCATGGCCGCGGGCACGGTCGTCGCTAGTTTCAACATCGAGAAGTTCTCGCTCGACCGCCTGCTCGACCTCAAGCGCGACGATATCGATGCTCGGCTCAAGCAATACGCCGCGATGCTCGACGTACGGTAAAACTTGCCGATGCCCGACGCCGAACCGATGCTCGTCAACGGCACGCTCTGCGTCGACACACTCAGCTTCGCGGACGGCTCGCGGCACGACGAACAGTCCGGCGGCTGCGGGATGTATTTTTCACTCGCCGCCGCCGCGATCGGGCAGCCCGTCCGCCTGCTCGCCGCGGTGGGGGACGACTACCCCCCGGCGTTCGTCGACCAACTCGAACAAGCCCGCGTCGATACGCTCGGGCTGATCCGCCGCCCCGGGCCGACGTTTCGCTGGCACGGCCATTACCACGACGATCTCGACGACCGCGACACCCTCGGCCTCGACTTCGATCCCGCGGTCGAAGCGCTTCCGGAACTTCCGGGGGCGTGGGCCGACACGCGGTACGCCTTCCTCGGCGTCAACGCGCCGGAAAACCAGTTCGCGTTACGTCGGCAACTCCCGGGGGCCAACCTCGTGCTGCTCGACACGATCGATCTCTACGTCCACCGGCACCGCGATGCGTTGATGGAGGCGATTGCCGCGTCGGACGGTCTGCTGATTAACCGTCACGAGCTGACCGACTTGGCGGGCATCGAGGTTTCGTCCGATCCCGGCGACGCCCGCGTCGCTTCGGAGCGGGTGTTCGCCGAGTTGCCCGACGCCGCGCTGCGGTTCGTTGTTGTGAAGAATGGTCCGACGGGTAGCGTGGTCTGCGTGCGTGGCGAAGCCCCGGTTCACGTTCCGCCGTGTGCCCCGGATCGGCTTATCGATCCGACCGGGGCGGGCGACACCTTCGCGGCGGGGATGCTTGCCTACGCCGCGACGCACGGCCTGTCCCGCGACACGCCCGACCTGGTTTCGCATCTGCCGCGGGCCTGCGACTGGGGGGCGGTGCTGGCGAGTTTCACGCTCGAGGCGGTCGGGAACGGGCGGTTGCTAACGCTCACGGCCGAGCAATTCCGGGAACGTTTGGACCACCACCGAGACGCCCGAGACCATTGAACGCCGACGTCCTACGCTGTACCCGTGCGACGCGACGCCTTCACCCTGATCGAACTGCTCGTGGTCATCAGCATCATCGCGCTGTTGATCGGCATCCTGCTGCCCGCGCTCGGTGCCGCCCGGACCTCGGCCCGCGACACGCTGTGCCAAGCGAACCTGCGCAGCACCCACCAGTCGCTCACCGCGTTTGCCGTCGATCACGACGCCGTGCTTCCGCTGGGCTACCGGCTCGGGCGGATGCAGTTCAACACCATGATCTACTCGGGTTTCGGTTCCGGCCGGTTCGTCCTTTTCGGCCTGCTCACCGATCAGGCTCCCGGGGGTGTCGCCGGCGGGTACGTCGGCAACGGCGAGAACCTGTACTGCCCGGCCGAGACCGCGCCGGGGCAGAGCTACGACACGGCCGACAACCCTTGGCCGCCCGGCACCCCCGGAAGCAATGTCCAAGCGGGCTACGCGTCGTTCCCGTTTGTCGATTGGGGGTTCGGCGATTTGCCGAGCGACGATCCCGAAGTCCCGACGCTCGACACACTGGACCCGGGCCAACCGCTGCTCGCGGACGGCGTGGGGCTGCCCGACCGTCTGGATTCCCGGCACGTCGACTTCGTGCACGTGCTGTACACCGACTCGGCCGTGCAGCGCGTCGCGCGTTCGGCGTTCGACGAGCCGTTGTCACAGATCACCGCGCTCGACGCATTGTTCAACGCGCAGCAGGAAGCGATTTGGAACTTGCTGGCGGCCGCGCGTTGAACGGTTGTTGAAGCCCACGGATTGAATCCGTGGGCTTCGCCACGTCCTGCTTCACTTGCCAAAGAACGGAAACCACCGGGCGACCGCGGGGAGGGACCGGACGCCTCCCGCGCCGGTGTGCCCACGGCCCACGCATCTTCGGGACTCAAGCGAGTCCGCGGTTTCCCGCTCGCCGGTCAAGGGGTGGCCCGCAGCGGTCGGCTTGGAGTTCCGCAGCGCGGCCGACCGGGAGGGACCGCCGAGTTCGTCAAGCTCGCAAAACGGCGAGGCGACGAAGCGGGCGGTGTGCCGGAAGGCGGGGCCACGGGGGCACGCCGACGTGCGGGTCCCCGGCCGACGCATCCGCCGCGTGGCGAAGCCGCATCGTGGAGACGCGAGATTTTATGAGGGACCGGAAGTGGGGTGCGTCGAATTGCGCACTGTGCGTACCTGTCTTCAGACATTAGCCGGACGCCGGCGGCGTCCGGTCCGTAGCCCGCCGGGCTACGGCTTGGGGACGCTTTTGGGTGGCGTCCAATCTGTTTCGGCGTCGTAGCGCCAGCCACGGTGCGAGGGGAGGTAGTTCTCGCGCAGATGCGTTAGGTGCTCAAAGTTGGCGACCCGTTTCTTGCTGCCGCCTTCGCTGAGCCAGGGGCGTTGGCTATGCCGCGCGTTGCAGGCGATTGTGATGGAGCGCTTGAGTCCGTCCTGGATCTTGGCGGCGGGCGTGTCGTTGTGCCAACTCAGCACGGCGTGGATATGCGTCGGATCGGTCGCGGCGGCTTGCAGGGTCCAACCTCGGATGACGCACTTCTCAAGCGTCGCTTCGAGGACGAGGCGTTGCTGCGGTGCGTCGAACGAGACCGCGTTGGCCTTCATGTGTTTGCGGTACTGGTCCGCCATCGCGGGGGCCGTCGGAAGCAAGCCTTCACGGCGACGGACGTAGCCCTCGGGACGATCGGGCATCCACGAGCCGTAGGCGTGCAGCGTGAACAAGACCACGGGCATCGTCCAACCGTATCCGCGCGGTGTGTGGATGGGAAGTGGGTTTTTGTTGATGCGGCGTTGCTTGGATCAGCCGGAGCCCGGCGGGCTCCGGTCCGGACGCCGCCGGCGTCCAGCTAAGTGGCATATGCACGCATCACCCTTCGGGCGAGGCGTGGCACCAGGCACCCGGTGCTAGCCGCTGACTTATTTCCGCGTGTCGTTCTGGGAATCCCGCAACACTTCCAGCGATGAGCCAAAAACGTGAAAATCGCTTGTGATGGAGAGTCTTAAAGCAACGATTCGATCAAGCGTTTCGTGCGAAAGGTCGATGCCGAAGTGATAATTCGTATGGATATACGAAGCGAATAGGATGGAACAGTCGAAGCGATTCGAGAGATCAATCACCGATTCCTGTTTTGCTTCAAGAAGGTCCAAGAGGGTATCGAGTTGTTCTTCGGGTTCTGCTTTCGGTGAAACAGAGCTGATCGCAACCCACCCGTGGTCGCGGTGTTTCACTTTGCCATTTGGCCGAAAGTCGCCCATTTTCCAAACGCGTTTTGCGACCATCCCGAGCATCTCGCTGATGTTGGGCAAGGGCTGCGTTTTCGATACAACCCAGAATTCAACGAAATGTTCGTCGGATTCCGTCATCGCCCCTCCAGCAACCGCTGCCCGAGGAAATCCGCGAGGTCGGGGACTTGTTCGACTTTGTCGATGACGCTTTGGATGTCGTATTCGAGGCGGACGAACTCGATGCGTTCGGCGGTTTCGTTGGGGTTTTCTTCGCTGGGTTCGTTGGGGCCGTAGAGGATGGCGTAGCTGGCGCGGGGGTCGCGGTCGCGGGGTTGGCCGACGGAGCCGGGGTTGACGATGCATTTTTCGCCGTCGGCGAACTTGTACATGCCGCCCAGGTCGGCGGGGGGGTAGAAGTCGGGCTCGTCGGTGAAGACGCCGGTGACGTGGGTGTGGCCGCAGAAGCAGCGGGACTCGATGCGGTCGAAGATCTGGTCCATCTTCTGCGGGGCGGTGATGACGTCGTCGGGGAAGACGTACTCGTTGATCGGCCGGCGGGGCGACGCGTGGACGTAGAGCGAGCCCTCGTGCCAACGGCGGATCAGGAGGTTACCGAGGTATTCCCAGCGGCAGCGGCGTTGGTCGTCGTCGTGCTCGTCCTCGAACTGTTTGCGGGTCCAAAAAGCCGCTTGTTCCGCTGACGTGTTGAACGAAGTGGGTTCGTACAGAACCGCAAAATCGTGGTTGCCCATCATGGCGAACTCGCAGTGTTCGGCGACGAGGTCGAGGCAGGCGACGGGGTCGGGGCCGTAGCCGATGATGTCGCCGAGGCAGTGGATGGTGGTGATGCCGCGTCGCCGGATGTCGTCGAGGACGACTTGGAAGGCGTCGACGTTGCCGTGGATGTCGGAGATGAGGGCGGTGGGCATGGTGCGGTGGGCTCGGGTCTGGTGTGTCGTGAGGCGCGGCGGGCGAAGGCGGGCGGAGACGTGCGAGGCGGGTGGGGGCGTGCGATCGTCCGCTGGCCGAACTGGCAAGGTACACGACGCGAAGGGGTTAGCGGGGTTGACCGAAGGCGAGAGGCCCAGAGAAATCGGGAAACGGGTTACTCGCCGGCGGCGGGGGCTTCGGAGGGCTCGGGCTCGGGGTCAGGGGCGTTGGGGTCGGCGATGCTGAGCTCGTCCTCGGTGAGGTTGAGCGGGCCGGGCGCGAGGAAGGCGGGCCACTCATTGGCGAGCGTGGCGGCGCGGGCGGCGTTGTTGGGGAGGAAGCGGACGGGGTCGGCGGGGCGTTGGCCGGGTTGGCCGGCGTTGGCGGCGAGCTCGGAGAGGACGGTGTAGGACTGGCGGGCGAGGTTGACGGCGGCCTGTTGATTGGCTTCGGGGACGGTGTCGTCGGCGAGTTGGTTGGTGGTGAGGCGGATGTAACGGGCGGCGGATTGGATGAAGGAGCGGGCGGCATCACGGCCGAAGCCGCCGGGTCGGCCGAGGCCTTCGATGAAGAGCTCCTGCATCGCGGTGAGCTCGGGCTGGTAGGTGAGCGCGGGGTCGGCGGCGTGGAGGGAGACGCGGCTGTTGAAGACGTCCAGGAGGATTTGGACCTGGGCGTCGACGTTCGTGGCGCGAATGGCTTCGATCAGCTTGCCGGCGACGTAGCCGTTGGCCTCGTTGCCGGCGGCGTCGCCGAGTTTAGTGATGAGGCGGTTTTTTTCGTTGTCGCGGAGGCCGAGGGCTTCGTTGGTGAGGACCACGAGCATGGACCGGGCGGCGGCGTAGCGGACGCCGGGGGCCTCGTCGGTGATGCCGGTTTCGAGCAGGGGGACGATGGCGGCGTCGACGACGCGGGAGCCGAGCATCATGGCGTTGATGCGGCCGATTTTGGCGAAGCCGGCTTGGCCGTTGCGGAGGCTGGCGGCGAGAGCGCGGAAATATTGCGACTGGAAGGCGGCTTCGGCGCGGAGGTCGTTGAGCGGCTCGAGCAGCGCATCGCGGGCCTCGGCGACTTGCTCGGCGTCGGACGTTTCCTCTGCGAAAGGTTCGAGGTTGGTGGCGATGAAGGATTCCACCGTGCGGGCCTCGGCGGCGCTCCACGCACCGTTTTTCTCGAGGATGGCCTGCGGCAGTCCGTCGGCATTCTGGGCGATAGACGGGACGGCGGAGGTGGTGACGACCAGCGTCAGCAGCGTGGCCAGCAGCGGGCGGAGCACGGAATACGGACGAGCGGGGACCCGGCGGGCATGGCGAACGGTCTGCAACACGCGGGTCTCCATCTTGAACACGTTTGAAACTTCCAGGCTGGCGGCGTAGGCGACGGCGGTGTAGGCGATCAAAAACCGGCGAGGCGCCACTTCATACCCCTCGAATAGCCATGCAACGTACCCCCGGCCCGCGGGGGGTGTCAACGTGAGCGGTCTGGCGCGGCGGGTGCGTGATCGAGCAGGAACGCGGCGGCGTCGGCGACCGGAGCGGCGGCGACGGCGGCGATAAGCGTGTCGTCGTCGCGGTGCTTGCGGTAATCGGTCGCACCCTCGGCGGCTTGGGGCGCGCGGATCACGACGTGGCGGGCGTCGTCGCGGGGTTCGGGCCACATCGCGTAGCCCCACGGGCCGACCAGCGCAGGGTCGGTGGGGCCGAAGATGGACACGGTGGGCACGTTCAAGCCCACGGCGAGGTGCAGCGGGGCCGAATCGTTCGCGAGAAGCAGGCGGGCCCCGGCGAGGACAGCCATCAGCCCGGCGACGTCGGTTTGGGGCCAGACGCTTTGGACGCCGCGGGTTTGGAGGTGTCCGCGGAAGGCTTCGAGGCGGTCG
>JBCCDN010000036.1:0-23803 GCA_039030755.1 Planctomycetota bacterium
CCCTCTCCATCGACTTCATTCGATTCATATCGAACTCGTAGCCCCTTTCTCGTTCGATTTCTTCCTGAATCCTCAATCTTCGACTATTCTCCGCGATCGCCGACTCAGCCTGATCAAGCCTGCTTTCAGTTTGTGCCTGCCGAGTTTCCGTCTGTTTGCCGTTTACCTCAAGCGCAGTAGTCTTAGATTCTAGCTTGCTTATTTTCGATTTCAGGGATTTGATTATCTTATCCTTATCTTCGTTTTCAGACGCAAGTTCGCCGCCAATCCATATTAGAAACAATATTACGATTGATAATATTACAATAATGGCGCAAAGAACCCAATGATCTTGCAGCCAATTCCAACGCGCTTCCAACCAATAGAGTGTGTTGGCCAAACTTGCATTAAAGGCGGCATCTTCAGTGCGGCTATTTCCCTGCGTCTTTCTGGTACAGTGATTTGATGCATTTTGCGGATTATCACTTTTTCGCTGATCTTCTAATAGCGGGGATCTAGCAATCTCTTCTTCTGGTTGGCCGTCGATATCGACAGCCAGTGCATCATTGGTCGAAGAGTTGACGACTTCGCTGCGACGAATTTCACCGGTTGCACGTTCAATCGACTGCGTTGTAACGCTACGACGCGAAACATTCCTGGGTGAAGAATCCGAAAAATTCGGCAGAAGCGTCCGGTCCTCAAAAATATCCACGAGGCGAGGCTGCTGCCGATCGCGTTCGAGGACGTCACTGAATACCCGTCCTCCTCTTTCTTCAGGCGGAAAGACAGGCGAGAACTGCGCGGACGACGTACAGCCAGTCAGCATGACGAACGCCGCAAGGATTGCTTGATACCTGATCATGCATTTCAGCTTGAGCGGTAGCGGTCGCTACGTCAATCCCAAACATCGCCAGAATGTTCATTTTTTTCGACATGCGTTTTTTGGTTGCCACACTTTATGGTCCTCTGTGACGTGTGCTCGGATGGCGGACCGGCACACATCAGCCTGCGGCTGAGGTGTGGCACCCATGCTTGGGACACGGCGAACATCATAATGAGCGACTTTAGGTTTGCCATGATCACGGCAGCGACGGCCGTGAATCCTTTGAAATCTGCCATTTTTCCGGCAGTCGTCGCCATGAACAGAATCAAGATCGCCATGGCCAAGGCCACGCCTGCCTTGGACACGGCAAGCGATGTTTAAACCATGGGGATCATCAAGCTGGCCATGGCGATCATGGCCATGGACAAGCTAGTCGTGGCGATGGCCAAGGCAATCGTTGCCATAAACAAGTTGGCCATCGCCATGAACTAAGCGGCGGTTGCCATCAACAAGTTGATCGTTGCCATGAACAAAATCATCGTAGCCCTAAACAATTTAGCCTCCCCGGAAGCCCCCGGAAGATAAATTACCTAGAGCGAACGGATTTCGTTCGTAGCGGCTTGCCCGGGTGCCACGGACTTCCAGTCCGTGTGCTCGGTCTTGCGAGTTCCGGGCCGTCGGCACGGACTGAAGTCCGTGGCACCCAGAAAACACGCCACGATTGAATTCCGTCGGCTCTAGGGCATCTGGCAAAAATTGAACTGTGCGTCTCATAAAACGTGGCGTCTGAGCGTGCCTTCATCGTTTCGTCAAAAAGTCGCCATTCGTCGTGTGCTTCTCCTCAACTCGCTTCCGGGGGCGGGCGATATCAGGGGGTGCCCGGCGTCGATGCGTCGGCCCTTCGCCCCCACCCACCCCCGGATAAGGGCGACGCATTCCAAACTGAAAATTTCCGGGGGCGGGGGATTTTGACATGGCAACGAGTAATTGGATGCCCGATAACGACGCTTCGCTGCGCGACTGGGGCGCTTCGTTCGTTTCTCAGTTGGCCGCGTCCCCCGGTGGGCCGGCTGATGTGGGACTTAGCGATACGCAGGCCACCGAGTTCGGCGATGCGTTCGATGCGTACAACGCGGCGTACGTGAAGGCGAACACCGAGGCGACGCGCGGCCCGGTCTCGACCCAGCAAAAGAATTCCGCCCGTGATTCGTTCCGGACAGCCGCTCGTCAGACCGTCGCGATCGTGCAGGCTTATCCTCAGACCACCGACGACCAGCGGCGTGCGTTGCAAATCACCATTCGCGATACGGAAAGAACGCCCATCGATCCCCCGGAAGAAGCGCCCCGTTTGCAGGTGCGTTCCGTGGACGGGCACCTCGTGAAGCTGCGGGTCGTGGACCAGGACAACAAGAAGCGGAAGCCGGCCCACATCAGCGGGTACATGCTGTTCAGCTACGTCGGCGAGAATCCGCCGGCGGACCCGGCCGACTACAAGTTCGTCACCACCGAGTCCAAGCTCGACTACGATTTTTGGTTGGCGAGCGATCTCGTGGTGGGTCAAAAAGTTTGGCTCACCGCCGCGTGGCTCAACCGCAAACTCGAAACCGGCCCGGCCTGCCAATCGGTCATGACCGGCCCGACCTTTGGCGGGCTGTCGCAGGCGGCATAAAACTCTTTCGCCCGATTCGCTCCCTGCGGGTCGGGCTTTTTTCTTCACCACAGAGGGCACAGAGGGCACAGAGGCACGGAGACACAGAGGCAAGCAAGTGGCCACAGAATGCACAGAAGACACAAAAATGAATTGCTTGTTTCTGTGAATTCTGTGCCTTGTGTGGCTCGATTTTCTTTGCTTGTTTTGCTCTGTGCCTCCGTGTCTCTGTGCCCTCTGTGATTCACGGCTTGGCAAAGTAGGCTGCGGGAATGAAGGCGATGACCGTGCGTGAAGTGTGTCGGGCGTTGGATGGAATTGCGCCGCTGCGGCTGGCGGAGGATTGGGACCAGGTGGGGTTGCAGGTGGGGGATTACGACGCGAAGGCGACGCGGGGGCTGGTGTGCATCGATTACACGCCGGCGGTGTTGGCGGAGGCGAAAACTAAAAAATGTGATTTTTTGGTGGCGTATCACCCGCCGATGTTTAAGCCTTTGAAGCGGTTGACCACGGGGAGGTCGATCGGGTCGGGTGGGCGGCCGGGGTTGGATTGGAAGCAGGAACTGCTGGTGCAGACCGTGCGTGAGGGCGTCTCGGTGTATTCGCCGCACACGGCGTTGGACGCGGTGCGGGGCGGGTTTTGCGACATGCTGTGTGACGTGATCGCGGCCGGCGGCGAGGGCTACGCGGAGCCGATTCGAGCGACCCCGGTGAACCGCAGCGAATACAAGGTGGTGGTGTACGTGCCCGAAGCGGACTTGAGCAGGCTGCGGGACGCGATGGCCAAGGCGGGGGCGGGCGGCATCGGAAAGTACGAGCATTGCTCGTTCTCTTCTGTGGGGACGGGGACTTTTCTTCCGGGAGAGGGGGCGAACCCCGCGATCGGAGAGGTCGGCCGGTTGGAGGAAGTCGCGGAGCGTCGGCTCGAGATGATCACGCCGGGCTACATGCTCGATTTCGTGATCAAGGCGATCCACGACACGCATCCGTACGAGGAGCCGGCGATTGATGTGATCGCGTTGGAGCCGACGCATCCGGATTACAAAGAAGCGCCGGGAGCCGGTCGCATCTTGCGGCTGGAGCAACCGATCACGGCCGACGTCCTCGCGTCTCGCTTCGAGGATTTCGCGGGGGCGGTGCCGAAGTTGGCCGGGCCTCGCGACGCGACGCTGTCGAACATCGCGGTTTGTCCGGGTGCGGGCGGGTCTTTCTTTGCCGAGGTCCTGTCGCAGGATGCTTACGTGACCGGGGAAATGCAGCACCACCAGGTGTTGGACTTGGTGCAGCAGGGGAAGGTGGTGTTGCTGCTCGGGCACACGGCGAGCGAGCGGCCGTTGTTGCCGCGGTACGTGGCGATGATCGAGGCGGCACTTCCGGGGGCGGGGGGTGAGGCGGGGGGGATGGCGTGGTTGATCAGCGAGGCGGACGTGACGCCTTGGGCGATGCGGTGAGGGTTGTGTTGGGTTCCCCTCCCTTTGGGAGGGGTTGGGGGAGGGGGCGTTGGAGTGGGCTTGTTTGAGCGTGGTTCCCGCGCCCCCTCTCCGACCGGCTGTGCCGGCCACCTCTCCCAGAGGGAGAGGAGTTTTCAGACGGCGTCGGCATCAAAGCGTTCGATGTCGGCGCCGAGTTGTTGGAGGGTGACTTCCATGCGTTCGTAGCCGCGGTCGAGGTGGTAGACGCGGTTGATGGTGGTGGTGCCGCGGGCGGCGAGGCCGGCGAGGACCAGGCCGGCGGAGGCGCGGAGGTCGGAGGCCATAACGGGGGCGCCGACGAGCTGCCGGGTGCCGTGGATGAGGGCGTTGGTGCCGAGGCGTTTGATGTCGGCGCCCATGCGTTGGAGCTCGGGGACGTGGAGGAAGCGGTCGGGGAAGATCTTTTCGGTGATCATGGAGTTGCCGTCCGCGAGGCAGAGCAACGCCATGAGTTGGGCCTGGAGGTCGGTCGGGAAGCCGGGGTGGGGCTGGGTGACGGCGTGGCAGGCGTTGAGGCGTCTCGGTGCGTTGACGCGGATGGTGTGGCGGTGGGGCTTGGTGTCGTCGAGCGTGTCGATCGTGACGCCGACTTCTTCGAGGCGGTCGTGAAAAGCACCCAACATCGACGTCGGGTAATTCTCGAGCGTGACGTCGCCGGCGGAGATGGCGGCGGCGATGACGTAGGTGCCAGCCTCGATGCGGTCGGGGATGACTTCGTGTTCGGCCCCGTGGAGTTCGTCGACGCCGTGGATGGTGAGGGTGGGGGAGCCGAGGCCTTCGATGTTCGCGCCCATGGCGTTGAGGAGCCGGCCGAGGTCTTCGATCTCGGGTTCGCAGGCGGCGCACTCGAGGGTGGTGGTGCCGTGGGCGAGGGCGGCGGCGGACATGACGTTGGCGGTGCCCAGGACGGTGGAGCCGTTGGGCCCACCGAGGAAGACGTGGCGGCCGACGAGGCGTTGGTTGCCGTGGGAGTCGCGGGGGGCGGTGGCGACGATGTCGCCGGCGTCGAGGGTGATTTCGGCACCGAGGGCACGCAGTCCGCGGAGGTGAAGGTCGACGGGGCGGGTGCCGATCGCGCAGCCGCCGGGCATGGCGACGCGGGCGTGGCCTCGCTTGGCGAGCAGCGGCCCGAGGACGCAGATGCCGGCCCGCATGGTGCGGACGATGTCGTAGGGGGCGGTAGTCTGGGTCGGGTCGGTAACGCGCATGTCGGCGGTGTGCGCGTCGGGTTGTTCGATCTGCATGCCCAGCGAGCGCAACAGCTTGAGCATGTTGCGGATGTCGGCGAGGTCGGGGACGCCGCGGAGTTGGACCGGCTCGTCGGTGAGCAGGGCGGCGGCCATGAGGGGCAGGGCGGCGTTCTTGGAGCCGTTGATGGCGACGGTGCCGCGGAGGGATCGGCCGCCGTGGATTTTGAAGGCGTGCATGTCGTGGACCGTTGGAGGGGGTTGATGGTGAATGGTGTCGCCGGGCATCGCGTCACGGCAGGCCCAGGGATGGTAAAACCCATCGGCGTTTCGATGTGTCGTTGAAGAAGAAAGCCCGGTCGCTCGGGACTGTGCGACGTAAGCCCCCCACGAACTCCATCTCCTTTCACTTGACCAGCCCATGAACCTCACCGACCTGATCGCCGACGTGCCCGATTACCCCAAGCCGGGTGTGACGTTCAAGGACATTACGCCGCTGCTCGGTGACCCCGCCGGATTGGCGATGGTCGTGGAACTGATGGCTTCGCCGTTCCGGGGCAAGGGGATCGAGCTGGTGTGCGGGGCGGAATCTCGGGGGTTCATTTTCGGCACGGCGGTCGCGCAGTCGCTGTCGGCGGGTTTTGTGCCGATCCGTAAGCCGGGGAAGCTGCCCCGGAAGGTGACCGCACGCGATTACGAGTTGGAATACGGCTCGGACACGCTCGAAGTCCATACTGACGCGGTTCAGCCTGGCCAGAAAGTGCTCATGTGCGATGACCTGCTAGCCACCGGCGGGACGCTTCGGGCGTGCTGCGAGTTGATCGACGGCCTAGGCGCGGAGATCGTGGGCATCTCGCTGGCGATCGAGTTGGAATTCTTGAACGGGCGGGACAAGGTGAAGCCGTACGACCAGAACTTGCACGCCGTCGTGAAGTATTGATCGACGCATGCCCGCACGAAGTTCCGCCCCATCTCGCAAGCCACGACGCAACGAAGTCACGTCGTACTGGGAGCGCACGCAGTGGCCGCTGCAGTCGCTGTATTTCTTACTGCCGCTGATCATCGGGTACGAGATCGGCGCCGTGGTGTTGGCGAGCGGGCATCCTTCGGGGGGCGACCGGCTGCCGGCGATTTATGCGGAGCGGCTGCTCGGCCGATTTTTTGAATTATTCGGCGCCGGGGGCGTGTACCTCCCGGGCATTCTCGCGGTCGGCCTACTGCTGACGCTCCACGTGATGCGCGGCGACCCGTGGAAGCCCGAGCCCAAGCTATATCTGGGGATGACAATCGAATCGCTGCTATGGGCGTTGCCGCTGTTCGTGCTCGGCACGCTGGTGTCGGGCACGCCGCAGGTCGCTTGGGTGTTGAGCAGTCTGACACAACAAACGATCGACCACGTGCCGATCCCGTTGGGGCAAGGCATCGTGTTTTCGATCGGAGCGGGGATTTACGAGGAACTGATGTTCCGCGTGATCGCGATCGCGCTGATTCATGTCTTGCTTGACGACCTGCTCGCGCTGCCGAAACACATCGGTCAATGGGGCGCGATCGTTGGGTCGGCGCTGCTGTTCGCGGCGTACCACTTCATCGGCACCGAGCAGTTCGACCCGGCGCGGTTTGTGTTCTACGCGTTGGCGGGGTTGTACTTCGCGATCATCTACGTCGGCCGAGGCTTCGGCGTGGTCGCGGCAACGCACGCGCTCTACGACGTGATGGCGGTGTGGTCGCAGAGTGGTTGACGGATTCGAAGCTCACGCACGACGCCCGGCACACCACTCGAACAGCGCCTTCCACTCTTTGCGTTGTGTGCTCATGAGCGCGGGTGTGTTGGCTTCCGTCGCGTTCGCCTCGTGGGCGTGCTGCACTTGAGCAACGAACGCCTCGGGGTCGTAGGCCGCGACGTCGGTGCCTGAGCCGGCCCCGCCGCCGACTAGGTCGATATGCGGCATGGCCGGGTGGTGTGACGCCTTGGCGTACCAGTAGCGGGCGTTGTCGAAGTCGCCTTCGCGGCGATGGACGACGGCGTGCCAGAACGAGCCGGTGGGCGTGGCGTCGTCTTGGGCGTGGGCATGGGCGGTGTCCAGATCGTCGATGTACAGCCACAAGCCCGCGAGCAGGTCGGGTCGACCGACGAAAGGGTTCCGATCCGCGAGCTCACGTACCACGGCCGCGGCTTGCGGGGGCGGAGCGTGCGAGCCGGGCTCGATCACCAACGCGGGCATCGCTTGCTCAAACGGCAACACGTCGAACAGCGGGGTCAACACCGGACGCACATCGGGGGGCAGTTGCAGCGGCATCGCGAAAGCATAAACGCCGCGAATGGGCAGTGGGAATCGACCGCCGGGCCAAGCGATGTAGCTGGTTTCGAGGAAGGGTCTTGCGGGCGCGAGGGACGCCCGTTACTGTCGACGACCCGAGAATTTCCAGCCCGTTTCCCCGTTTCCCACCCCCGCCCTTCAACCCCGAATTGGACCGACATTCTCATGGCCGACCAGAAAGCAACCAACATCACCTGGCACGAAGGCTCCGTCACCCGCGACGAGCGCGACGCCAACATGAACCAAAAGGGCATTTCGCTCTGGTTTACCGGCCTGTCCGCTTCGGGCAAGTCCACCATCGCCGTGGGCCTCGAGCAGGTCCTGCTCCAACGCGGCTTCCACGCCTATCGACTCGACGGCGACAACATCCGCTTCGGCCTCAACAAGAATCTGGGCTTCAGCGCCGACGACCGTGCGGAAAACATCCGACGCATCGGCGAAGTCACCAAGCTCTTCGCCGACGCCGGTGTCATCTGCCTCAACAGCTTCATCAGCCCGTACGCCGCCGACCGCGAAGCCGCCCGTGCGCTCCACAAAGACGCCGGCCTGCACTACGCCGAGGTCTACGTCAAGTGTCCGCTGGAAGTCGCCGAAGAGCGCGACCCCAAGGGCCTGTACAAGAAAGCTCGCGCTGGCGAAATCAAAGGATTTACCGGGATCGACGACCCCTACGAAGAGCCCGAGCACGCCGAGCTGACCATCGACACGAGCGAGTGCAGCGTCGAAGAGGCCGTGCAGATCTGCCTGGATTACCTCGACGCACAAGGCGTGACGAAGTAAATCAGCGATGGGCTGACGATCGGTCACCAGCACGAAGGTCGTAGCGGGACGCAGCACAGTTGAGGTGTGCCAGCATCGCGTCCTCGGCGTCGCTGGGCTGTCCGTGCGTGATGTCGCCGATCAGCCGCTGGTGTTCATGGATGATGTCGTCCAGCATCTCTGTCGTCATCGGATGACGAAGACCAACGAGCTGAAGCTTAATCACGATGGAACGCACGAGTTGGACACCGTACTTCCCGGTACCGGCAAGAAAGGCAACATACTCATGCAGAAGTAGATCGGTATCGACGAATTCTGCTTCGTGATCGGTATCGCTGTTCGCCTCGTACGCATCGCGGAACTGCTGCATGGCGTCTTGTAGTTTTTGAAAATCGTTTTTGATGTGGTTGAGTTTGGTGGTGTCGCCGCGTTCTCTAAGTTGATCGATGTATCGACTCGCCCTTCGACTGGTGCCTGCTTCAACAAGCCGCCGCAAAGTGTGCAATTGATCGACATCCTCAAGCGGCGGTGCTTCCACGCGGGTTCGTCGTTTGCGATGTTCCAGGAGGGAGAAACAAACGGTGGGTCTCAGGCTCGCCGAGATTTCTCGAATTTTCAGGCGAGACCCCAATTTCAAGTCGGAATTTTTGCCGGGGCCGGTGCTGAACTCTTCGGTGATTCGTGTTTTGCCGGGCGTGATATTCCCGTTCTGCACTTCTTTGAGCAGGTACCAAACGCTCAGCCAACCTTTGTCATCCGCATCGATCTGGAAGGGCGATGCGTCCGACGCCTGGGGGCGATTCACAATGCGGGTGTTGATTTGCGCACGCAGGGGGGTGAACAGGCTGGGGCCGGGATCGTTCGACATGAGTTCAACCTAGCAGTCAAAGCCGTGTACGAGAAGATATCGAATTGTATGGTCCGATCAGGGTTTGTTAAAGTTTGATGAAATCATACTTTCGTCAGACGAATTTGATCTTTCATCGTATATCATGCTTGCTCGTGGACGGTTGGCAAATGTTTTCTTTGATCAGGAGCTTGCGAGATGTCCAAATTTACAAGTCAGAGGTTTTGCGGTGATTTTGAGTTGAAATCCGATCCGGCTCGCGGTTATTTTCAGATTTTCCACGAGCCGGGTGCCTCGGTCTGCTTCCTCGACTGCGGCGGCCTCGACGCGCTAGGTCGGCTCTCCACGATCATCCAAATCCTCGAGCGAGGCCCGGAAGATGGCGAGCCTCGGCTTTCCGTGGTCTGGGCCCGTTATTACGTGTTCGCGACGCCGGAGTTTCCCTGCTTCGTGATGCGTGCCGAGCTGGAGGGCGATCCAATGGTCCTCGCAGAGTTGAAGTATGGCCTTGATGGTCACGACGGCCTGGCCAAGCGTCCGGCCCTGCTGACCCAGGTCCCTCTGAAGCAAGTTTATTCCGGGGTACCCGGCCCGGAATTCAACTTTAAAACCTTTCCGAAGGCCGCTCCGGACCATGCGGTGTCGCTGTATGTGAAAACGGTTGATATGACGAACTTGGTGGCCAAGTTTGCAAGCCGAACTTCGACGGCGCCAGCCAATTTGGTGGATATGTTTGCTTGCCGCCGAGCGGATGCCTATTTCGGTTCGGGCGTCACGAGCTTCAGCATCGAGGCCTACGCGACGCCGATCGAGGACGGCAGCGAAGACGCCTTACGTCGCATGCTTGCCGAATGGCTCGGTGATTTTCATCCCCACGCCGAGTTGCTGGTCAATGGAAAAGATCCTCGGCCTCTGCCACCTCTGCCGAATCCACTGTCAATTGATGACGCTGACGATGCGCCGCGACCCGGCAGCGATGCCCGCGGTTTTGAGCACCGCGATCAGGACCGTTGGAACCGCAGCAATCGCCGCAATCCCGATGAGCGTGGTCATCGACGCTCCGATCTTGGCGACACCGATGACGCCGACGAGTTCAGCCAGTAACCCCCGGAGTACGCTCAGGAGCGGCTTCGCCACAAAGAAAATTGGAACCCTATTGCCCCGGACATTGGTCCGGGGCTTTTTCTTCATGGCCTGAAGCACAACGCGTTAAAGTTCCCTGATGTCACACCGGTCGAGCGACGCAACACATTTCGACCTCCTTGCTGAACTCCCCGCCGGCGTCCGCGGTGAGGTTGTGCCCGTTCTGGATTTCGGTTCGCAGTACGTTCAACTCATCGCCCGGCGGGTGCGTGAGCAGGGCGTGTACTCCGTGCTTGTGCCGCCGGACGTGCCGGTCGAGATGCTCGAAGAAGCGGGCTGCGTCGGCGTGATTCTCTCGGGCGGGCCGTCTTCGGTCTATGACGACGACGCGCCAAAACCCGACCCCCGGTTGTTCGAACTCGGTGTCCCGGTGCTGGGGATCTGCTACGGCATGCAGGCCGGTTGCCAGCTGCTCGGTGCCGACATCCAGCCCGCGGAGTCCCGCGAGTACGGCCGAGTCAAACTCACCTTCGCCCAACCCGACGAACCCCTGCTCCGCGGCCTTCCGGCGGCGACGACCGCTTGGATGTCCCACGGCGATCAGGTGAACACGCTGCCCCCGAAAGATTTTTTGGCGCTCGCCACCACGCCGACTTGCCCGTTTGCTGCCGTGAAGCACAAAACCAAAAATTTCTACGGCGTCCAGTTTCACCCCGAAGTCACCCACACCCCTCACGGTACCGACCTGCTCGCCAACTTTCTCTTCGACATCTGCGGGGCGAAGGCCAACTGGACGATGGTCGACTTCATGCAGTCGCAAATCGACACCATCCGTAAAGAGGTCGGCGATGCACATGTGATTCTCGGCCTGTCCGGCGGCGTCGACTCCTCGGTTGTGGCGGCGCTGCTGTCTAAAGCCATCGGTAAGCAACTGACTTGTATCTTCGTGGACAACGGACTTCTTCGGAAGGGCGAAAAGCGGCTCGTCGAGCACACCTTCCGCGGCCACTTCGACTTGGACCTTCGCGTCATCGATGCCTCCGAAGATTTCCTTAACGACCTTGCGGGGATTGAAGACCCGCAGGACAAGCGCACCCGCATTGGGCACCGCTTCATCGATGTGTTCAAGAGCAACGCCGACGACATCGCCCAGCAGCACGGCGACGTGAAGTTCCTCGCCCAAGGCACGCTTTACCCCGACGTCATCGAGTCCGGCCAGGGCTACGCCGGCACCGCCGCCAACATCAAGCTGCATCACAACGTCGGCGGACTGCCCGAGCAACTCGGCTTCGAGCTCATCGAACCGCTTCGCAACCTCTTCAAAGACGAAGTCCGCAAGCTAGGCGAAGTGTTGGGCTTGCCTGAGCCGATGGTCTGGCGGCACCCGTTCCCCGGGCCGGGCCTGGCGGTGCGCGTGCTGGGCGAGGTGACGCCCGACCAGCTCGCGCTCCTGCGGGACGCCGACGAAATTGTGCTCGAAGAGATCACCGCCGCGAATCTGTACCGCAAGACAGCACAGGTCTTCGCGGTGCTGCTTCCGGTCAAAGCGGTGGGGGTGATGGGAGACGGTCGCACACACGAGCAGGTCATCGCGGTGCGTGCCGTGGAATCGCAAGACTTCATGACCGCTGACTGGGCGCGGATTCCGTACGACGTGCTTGCGACAATCAGTAACCGCATCATCAACGAGGTTCGCGGCGTGAACCGCGTGTGCTACGACATCAGCAGCAAGCCGCCCGCGACGATCGAATGGGAATGAGTCCTACGTCAACGCGTGATCCAAAGTATTGCGGATCGCGTCACGCCAACGCGGCGTAGCCGTCTTGAATCAAGCGTTCGGTCGTTCGCCAATCCATGCAGGCGTCGGTGATCGATACGCCACGCTTGAGTCTGGCTAGGTCGCCCGCGCGGAAATCGGCAGGCAGTTTCTGATTCCCTTCTTCGAGAAAACTCTCCAGCATGGCGCCCAGGATCGCGGTGTTGCCGGCTTGACGCTGGCCCACCAACGATTTCCAAACGACTTCTTGACGCTCAGCCTTCTTCCCGGAGTTGGCGTGGGAACAATCGACAAGCAGTACGGGGTTGAGGCTCGCTTTGTCGAGCCGTTGAGACGCTTCGGCGATGTCTGCGGGTTCGTAGTTCGTCGCGTCGTGGCCGCCGCGGAGGATGACGTGGCCGAACGGATTGCCGACGGTGTGCACGACGCTCGCCCGGCCGTCTTCATCGATGCCGACGAAGTGGTGTGGCGACATGGCGGATTGCATTGCGTCGAGCGCGACCTGAACGTCGCCGGTGGTCGCGTTCTTGAAGCCCACGGGCATGGACAGGCCCGAGGCCATTTGCCGATGGGTTTGCGATTCGGTGGTGCGGGCGCCGATGGCGGCCCAGGCGACGAGGTCGTCGAGGTATTGCGGGGTGATGGGGTCGAGAAACTCGGTGCCGGCGGGGAGTCCGAGGTTGTTGATGTCCAACAACAGGCGGCGGGCCAGGCGCATCCCGCGGGCGATGTCGAAAGTGCCGTCGAGGTTGGGGTCGTTGACCAAGCCCTTCCAGCCCACGGTGGTGCGCGGCTTTTCGAAGTAGACACGCATCACGACGAGCATTCGGTCGTTGACTTGCCCGGCGAGCTTGGCGAGTCGAGTGGCGTACTCCAATGCCGCGTCGGGGTCGTGAATCGAGCAGGGCCCGACGACGACGAGGAAGCGGTCGTCGCCCTGAGTGAGGATGCGCTCGATTTCGCGGCGCCCTTGCAGAACCGTGTGCCGCGCGGTGTCGGTCAGCGGTAGTTCGCTGGTGAGTGCGCCGGGTGAGGGCAGCGTGTCGAAGCCGGCGACGCGGACGTTCTGGGTTGGGGCTTCGGGAGTGCCGGTGTGTTGGGAGGTCGTCTTCATCGGTTGGGTCTCCGCCGTGGGGGAAGGAGTCTACCGGGTCTCAGCGATCTGGCGACCAGCCCAAGAGGGCGACGACACGGATCAGTTCGGCGACCGACCAGGCTTGAGCGGGGCAGCCGCGCGGGAGATGGAACCCGGAATCGGCGTCGGCTTCGTGGATTTCGTGGAGTTGGCCGAGACTTGCGTCGGGATGATCGGGGTTGGTGAGTCTCTCGAGCAAGGGGGTGATCGCGGCACGGGCGATGTCTTTGGCCTTGGCATTGGACCCGCCGGCGCGGAGTCGGCCTTCGGCGTAAGCCCCGATCAGCCAAGGCCAAACGGTCCCCTGGTGATAGGCGGCGTCGCGCTCGTGCTGTGGGCCGGCGTATACGGGCTGATACTGCCGATCCGCCGGAGAAAGAGTGCGCAAGCCGACGGGCGTGAGCAGTTCGGCCTCTGCGGCGTCGAGCACGGCCCTGCGTTGCTTCAGGCTCAGCGGCGATCGGGCCAGCGACGCGGCGATGACGCCGTTGGGGCGATGCTGGTGACTCGGAGTGCCGTCGGGACGCACGTGGTCGCGTAGTCGATCGTGTGGGTCATCCCAAAACACTTCGAGAAACGAAAAGCCAGCGTTCTCGGCTGTTCGCGCGTAGGTCTGCGCTCGCAACGCGTCGATGCCCAGCATCGGAGCGGCGGCCGCGGCGCCGGCCAGGTTGCTGAACCACAGTGCATTGACCTCGACGGCTTTGCCGGGGCGGGGCGTGAAGACGGCCGGCGTGCCATCGGGCAGGGTCACAGCGGCGTCCATCCACGTGAGCTGCGTGTGGTCGTCGCCGGCACTGAGCAGCGCGTCGCCGCCGCACGTAATTGGGACCGACCGCCATTGGCCGTGTTCGTGATCGGTGGCTTCGGTGCCGGCGAGGTGAGCGTCGAGCACCGCGCAGACCGTCTGGCCGAGCCATTCGGGGATATCCCGTTGTGCGAGGCGTAGACGCTCGGCGGCTTCAAGAGCGGCGTGGATGAACCACATCGAACCGTCCACCGTGTTGAAGTGCATCGCGCCGGGGTTCGCATCGTCGAAGCGGTTGGGGACGACGCCATTTTTCAGCGTGCCGGCGAACAACTCGAGCGTGGCGAGTGCTTCTTCGAGTCGGCCGGTGCACAGCATCAATCCCGGCAGCGCGATGAACGTGTCTCGGCCCCAATCCGCGAACCACGGATAGCCGGCGATCACAGTGCGGAGTTCGCGCGTGGTGCCCTGAAATTCGACAGGCCGAGCCACGACAAAATCGTCCGACGCCATCGCCAGCGACGCCGCAATGCGTCCGTTGGCATCGGGCACTTCGGCGGCTCGAAGGAGCGTGGAGATCCGCTTGCGGATCGGATCGAGTCGATCGGCACGCGGCTTGGGCGATGGGCTTTCCGCACGCGTCGCATCGTGTGCCCAACTCGCCGTGACTTCCACCGGTTTGCCCGGTGCGCAAGCGATACGGAAGAGGCCCGGCACGTCCAATGCTTCGCGGTCGGCCTGTCCCCGCCGAGCATCCACCTCGTACCACACGTCCTGCCAACGATCAGCCTTGCGCTCAAATTCACCGCCGGGTACGCAGATGTTCAGCCGTCCCGCTTCGCCCGCAAACGCCGCCGTATCCCCATCGACGAAAGCCACCTCGACGCGTTTCGCATCGTGCAAGCCATGAAAATCGCGAAGCGTCAGCATCGGGGCCAGCCGTAGTGACGCGCGGCCGAGCTGCTCGTTGAACGGATCGATTGTGTATCGCACCAAGCACCGACCACGTTGCAACGATAGCGTTCGACGCCACCGCAGGTCGCACCAGCGATAATGCCACGTCAAGTCCAAGCCGCGTGTCACGCGTTCCAGATGGGCGAAGCCTTGCGGTGCAAAGGTGCGTTGGTTGGTTGGGTCCAAGAACGAACACGTCGAAAACTCGATGCGCTGTGTCGCGCCGTCGGGTTGTTCGAGCACAAGCGTTTCGAAGACTTGGTTCAGCGCAAGCACGCGGCCGACGGGGGGCTCCGTCGCGGCGACGAAGAGGCCGTGGTATCGGCGGGTGTTGCAGCCTAGCGCGGTGCCCATGGCGTACGAGCCGTCGCCGGCGGTGAGGAGCCACTCGCGCTCAAGAAAGCGATCGACGTCGTCGGTGTTGTTCGGATTGAACGGCAGATCGTGCGTGACCCACGCGGCGTGTTTACCTTCAACCTCAGCCGGCTTGCTGTCGAGTGTGTGCGTGGCTTCACCCATTCGAGCAACGTACCACGCTTGCCGTGGAGATCAGGACTGAACGGCGTCCGTGGGGACGTCGGCTTCGCCGCGTTGCCGGGCGATTTCGAAGGCGAGTACCGACGTGGCCGCCACGGTGCCCAGCGCCCCAGCGAATTTCACTTCGGGTCCGTATGGGATTGCGACGACCGCTTCGCATTGCGCGAGGAACGAACGGCGTAGTCCGCGTCGTTCCCCGCCGATCATGAGTAGCGTCGGCCCGCGGAAATCCACGCGCGAAAACGACACGGCGTCGTCACTCTGCCCGGTCGCGGCGACCATGAATCCCTTAGGCTCGGCCAACTCGGCGGCGTCTTCGGGGCCATCGACAACGGCCATGGCGATGCGCTCGGTCGCGCCGGCCGAGGCGCGGGCGATCACGGCGGCGGCCCCGGCACTGCCCCGGGTCCAATTGCGTTGACGAACGAACAGGCCTGTACACCCCGCAGCATAAAGCGAGCGTACGGCCTGGCCGAAATTAAACGGGTCTTCCACGCCGTCGAGCATCGCGAGGAAGGTCGAGCCCTCGAAGAGCTCGCCCGGATCCACAAACTTCCGAGTGCCGACTTCGGCGACGACCCCGCCGTGGCCTCCACCGATTTTTTCGGTGGCCGCAGCGAGTGCATCTTTCGAGGCCGGCGAGTAGCGGATGTCATGGTGCTTGCACGCGGCGCGGAGTTTGCGGCCGGCGTCGTCGTCACGGTCGCGGTCCAGCCAAACGCGGTACACCTCGCGCTGGCCGCCGTGGATGGCGGCCTGGGTGGCGATCGCGCCGAGGAGCAGGTCGTTGCGGGGATCGGTTTGCATGGCGGTGATTCGTTTCGCTTAAGCGCCGGCGACGGCCTTTTGCTTCTCGTTCTCGGCTTTGGCTTTCGCGCTGCGCGCGTCGCGACGCCGCATGGACTCTTGCAAGATGCGTTTCCGCATGCGGATGTTTTCGGGGGTGACTTCCACGAGCTCGTCTTCGCCGATGTATTCGAGGCATTGCTCGAGGGACATCTTGCGGGCCGGGCGGATCTGCATGTTGTCGTCCTTGCCGCCGCGGGTGCGGACGGCAGTGAGCTGCTTGGACTTGATCGGGTTGGCGATGATGTCGTTGTCTTTGCAGTGTTCGCCGATGACTTGGCCTTCGTAGCACTGTTCGCCGGGCTCGACGAAGAAGAAGCCGCGGTCGTAGAGGCCGTGCAGAGCGTAGGGCGTGACTTGTCCGGTGTCGGAGCTGACGATCACGCCGGCGAGGCGTTTGGGGATGTCCCCACGCATGGGTTCATAAGAGGCAAAAGTGTGGTGCACGATGGCGCGTCCCTGCGTGGCGGTGAGCATGCGGGTGCGGAGGCCGATCAACCCGCGGGCGGGGATCGTGAAACTCATGTGCACGTAGTCACCGCCGCCGCGTTCGTCCATGTGCGAGAGTTCGGCCCGGCGGTTGCTGATGAGGCTGAGCACATCGCTCTGGCACTCCGTGGGGCATTCGACGACGAGTTCTTCAATCGGCTCGTGCACCTTGCCGTCGATGTTCTTATAGATGACGCGGGGCATGCCGATCTGGAGTTCGTAGCCTTCGCGTCGCATGGTTTCGATGAGCACGCCCAGATGCATCAGGCCGCGGCCGGAGACCTCGAACTGCTCGGGCGATTCGCCGGGTTCGACGCGGAGCGCAACGTTGGAGAGCAGTTCTTTCTGCAGGCGATCGCCGACTTGGCGGGACGTGACGAATTTACCTTCGCGGCCGGCGAACGGTGAGTCGTTCACGCGGAACGTCATGCTGACGGTGGGCTCGTCGATCGTGACGCCGGCGAGCGCTTCGACGTGGTCTTGGGCGCAGATCGTATCGCCGATGTCGATAGGGTCGAGGCCGACGATCGCGCACAAGTCGCCGGCTTCGCACTTGTCGATTTCGGTGCGAGCGAGGCCATCAAACCCTTCGACCTTAAGTACGCGCTGCTTGGATTCGCCGCCTTTGCGTTGCGCGATGGTGACCGGCATGCCGGGTTTGACGGTACCGCGGTGTACGCGACCGATCGCAATGCGGCCGACGTAATCGGAGAAGCTCAGCGAGGTGACGACCATCTGCAGCGGCGATTCGGCGTCGGTGTTCTTGGGCTCGGGGACCTGGCCGAGGATCGCTTCGAACAGCGGCTTGAGGTTGGTGCGCTGATCGTCGAGTTCTTCGACGGCCCAGCCGTTCTTGCCCGAGGCAAAGATGATCGGGAAGTCGAGCGCGTCGTCGTCGGCGTCGAGCGCCCCGAGCAGATCGAAGACCTGGTCGACCACCCAGTCCGGTCGGGCGTCGGGCTTGTCAACTTTGTTCACGACGACGACGGGCTTGAGCCCGTGGCCGAGCGCCTTGCCGAGCACGAAGCGGGTTTGGGGCATCGGGCCTTCCGCGGCGTCGACGAGCAGCAGCACGCCGTCGGCCATTTTGAGCACGCGTTCGACCTCGCCGCCGAAGTCCGCGTGGCCGGGCGTGTCGATGAGGTTGATCTTGTAGACGTGGCCGTCGGCGGCGGGGTAGCGGACGGCACAGTTCTTGGCGGTGATGGTGATGCCGCGCTCGCGCTCAAGGTCGCCGGTGTCCATGATCAGGTTGTGCTGGCCGCCGGCGAGTTTGTCGAGCTCGGCGTCCCGGAACTGGCCGGACTGGTAGAGGAGCTGGTCAACGAGGGTGGTCTTCCCGTGGTCGACGTGGGCGATGATGGCGACGTTGCGTAAGTGCATGATCGGTGGACGTGCGGGGCACGCGTGGCGGAAGGTTCAGGGGTTGGACGGCGGCGGGTACGGCGTTTTGGAATGAACGCCGAGCGGCACAGTGTAACGCCTGCTTAAGATTTGCCTATGTCAGGTACTCGGATCAAGCCCGGCCAGCCCATCGAGCCGCCGATGCAGTTCAAGTCCGACCCGTTTGTGGCGGGCGATCCGTACGCTCCGGGTCGGCCATGGTGGGTGCGTCACCGGATGCGGGCGTTGTTGGCAACGATGCTGATTCCGCTGTCAGTGGGGGCGGTGGCGTTCACGGCGACGGTACTGGTGGTGCAGTCGCGGTTGAAGGCGCATCCGGTGTTCGCCGAGGCAATGGGGGTGGTGCGGAGTTCGTCGGCGGTGGTCGAGGCGTTGGGCGAGCCGGTGGACCCGGGTTTTCTGGTGCGGGGTCGGGCGGATGACTCGGCCGGCACCGCGGAACTGCAATTCGCCGTGGACGGGCCAGCGGGCGACGCGGGGGTTCGGGTGTATGCCATGCGTGAAAAGTCCGGCGGCCCATGGACGATCACGTTTCTGGATGTGGGGCTCCGCGCGGCGGGGCAAGTGGTCGTGCTGCGAGATGGGTTTAAGCCGGCGGCGTTTGTGGAAGAGGAGTGACTCGCTCGCCGGATAGCATGGGGTGATCGACGCGGTGCTCGACCCACGCGATCGCGATGGCGGCGAGCATCGACAAGCCGACGGAGATCGCAAAGCTCCACAGGCCCCAGCCGACGACCACTTCGGAGTTTCCGGGCATGCCTTTGACGGCGATCACCAGCACGGCCACGACGAGCACGTCGAGCATCGAGAATTTTCCGGCGTGGTGCGCGAGCCACCACGCGGTGCCGGTTTGTTTGCCGGCGACGACGGCGGCGTGGCCGTATCCCATGACCGCGAGCTTGATGGCGGGGAAGGCGATCGAAAATCCGGCGAGTAGGGCGGCAAGGCCGCGGTGGTTTTCATCCCATAGCGCGACGATGCCCGTGAAGATGGAGTAGGTCTTGGGCGTGGTGAATTCGTCGGGGACGAATAGGCGGACCCAGCCGTCGAGCACGCCGAACCCGGGTACGAGCGTCATGCACGGGCCGATCCAGCCCAGACCGAGCGCGATCGACGACAGCAACAAGAACACGGGAATGACGCCGAGCTTGAACACGCCGCGAACACTCATCGCTGCCCCACCATCTCCAGCAACTCCGGTAACGGCGTGGCGCAGTCGATGATGGTGAGGTCCAGTCGGGCGAGTTCGGGCTGTTCCTCGTCGGTGAAGCGGAAGCGCGTGGTGCCTTCGCGCTGGTCGGCGAGCTTGATGGGCAGCGTGGCGACGAGTTGATCGTCGAGGCGGTCGCTTTCCCAGATTTCGATCGTGATTGTCGTGCCGTCTTCGACGTGGATCGCTTGCGCGTTAATGAGCGATTCGATGTCCATCTCGGCGGCGCTGCCGGTGACCACGCCCGTGACCACATCACGCACGTCGGCCCCGAGCAAGTCCCAGCGGGCGACGAAATCGTCCTTGCGAACCACGGATTCGAAGACCCTCACGTCTTGCCACTTCATCACGTAATACACGTCGGGCGCGGACTCGTCCCACCAGTCCCACGGGTCGTCGTCGGCCCGGGTTTCACGCAGCTCGGCGAGCTTGACCTGCACGTAGTAGTCTCGGCCGATTCGCAGGGTCTGCGGTTCCAGCGGAACCGCGTCGGGCGTGGACGACGCGGACACCGTGCCGTCGGGGCCAGCGGTATTTTCGAGCCAGGCATAGCCGCCGATCGCGCTGCCGCCGACGATGAGCAGGAGCGTGAGACCCCAGAGCCAGGGCAAAGCCGAGCCGGAGGTGGAGTCGGCGGCCGCTCCGGGCGTCACGTGTTTGGCGGGACTAGCCATGCCTTGATTTTACGGCACTCGGGCGGCGCAGCCATGCGAGATCGCCTGTCGACCGCTTCACTGCTGCGTCGTGTCGAAGAATGTTTCGCCCCAGCGGATCGTGTCGGCCTCTTCGCGAAGCTCCAGCTTGAAACCGTCCCAAATCTTGTACATCCAGCCTTCGCTGCCGGACTCTGGCGGCGGCTCACCCATCCCACCACGCGGCGGTGGGCCGTTACGAAACTTGTCGATCAGCGGCACCGACCATTCGACATCCTTCGATGCGTCGCGGATGCGCTGCCAAGCGTCACGGTAGGCGTCTTTGTCGAGGTGACGGTGCAGCACGGTCAGCGTCGCCCCCACGGATTGATCGAAACCTTCGTCGGCCTGGGCAGTCGCGAATCCTTCCAGCATCCTCAGTAGGGCTGGCCCGGGGTTGCAGAAACCCACGGCCAACACAAAGTCTTCCCGGACTTCTTCCAGCGGCACCACGGGAATCAGACCCGCCAACGCTTCGGCATGTTGTCGATGACCCGCGACGCAGGTGCTCCACGCAACGTAGTGCGCGACGATCGGCGGGACCGACGCACGCTGCAAACGGTTCGGGTTACTGAGAATCTCCAGCAGTTTTTGCGCTTCGGGCGGATCGATCAAGGCCGCGAGCAACACCGAGCTGCCCAACCGAACGGAATGCCCGCCTTGGTAACTCTTGAGCGCGACGGTGGCGAAGGGCTCGGCCGACAGGTTCAGGTCGGCCAGCGCTTCACGGTAGACATTCATGATGGCGGCTTTTTCCGAGAACACATCGGCGTAGGACATGCCCGGTGGGATCGCGGCGTAGCCCGAAAAATGCAGGCCGATCTTGCGGTGCAAGAGATAGAACGCATCCACTTGATCGGTCGGCGATAGTTTTTCGTCGCGGAGCACGCCGCGCAACGCATCCTGAAACGTGTCGTCGTCGAGCAGCGCTACGCCGTCGAGCGGCGCGATGCGTTGCATGGCGGCAGGGGTGAGCTCAAACGAGAAGCCCGGTTCGGGCGGCGCCGCATCGGCCTGGACGCCGAGGCCAAGCAGCAGGCTCGCTGCCCACGTCAGCAGTAACGATTGAGGCCGGACGAGGTGGATGGGGATCATGCGTTGCCGTTCGAGAATGCTTTATGCGTCAGGGACGGTCGTCGGGTCCGGCCGGTAGAGCCGCGTCCCCAAGGCCCACAGCTTCTCGGAAAAGTGCCCGCCGAGCTCGGCGTTTTTGGTTTGCGCTTCGTCGTCGTCGCGGCCGGCGGCGCTGAGGGCCATCTGCATCTTGGCGTCGAGGTTGTCGAGGTTGGAGATGAAGATGGCTTCGGGCGTGGCGGGGATTTTGAGGGCGCCGAATTCGGGGACGCCGTGGTGCGACAGGATGATGTGCGTGAGGACACGGAGCGTTGCGGTCGGGATCTTCATCGCGGCGTCGCCGAGTTCCTCGTCTTCACAAAGCTTGGCCTTGGTTTCGAGCAGGATCACGCCGCGGGCGATGTGGCCGACGAGTTGGCCGTCGTCGGAGTAGCCGAAGCCGGTCTTCCACGTGAGTTCCTGGCACTTCCCCAAGTCGTGTAGGAATAGGCCGAGCAATACGATATCGCGGTTGAGGCCGGGGTAGTTCGGGAGCAGGGCTTCGGCGGCGGCCATGAGCGAGCGGGTGTGTTCGAGTAGTCCGCCGAGATAGGCATGGTGCAGGTTGCTCGCGGCCGGCGCTTGGCAGAACGCGTTCATCAAATCGCCGTCTTCGAGATAGCGATCGGCCAGCGTGCGGCAGGCTTGGTCGTCCAACGAATCCAGAAAGCCCATCACGTCACGGAACATGCCGTCGATGTCGTGCTCGGTCGCGGGCAATAAGTCGATCAACTCCTGGTCGGTCGGCTCGTGCGGCTCGATGCGGTTGATGATGAGCTGCATCTCGCCCTGGTACGGCTGGGTCTGGCCTTCTAAGTAGACAAACCCGTCGGTGGGTAGCCGGGAAAACTCTTGTTCGGTCGTGGACCACTTTCTTCCGGGGGCCTTGCCGGTTTTGTCGCCGACCAGACACTTGATGTACGGCTTGCCGGCCTTGGTCTGGCCGATCTGGCAGTTCTGCACGGAGTACACGCCTTGCACGATTTCGGCGGCGGTCCAGTGCTTGACGTAGGAGCGGGTGGTTTGCATTGCGCGATGCTAGCGAGTCGCGCGTGTCGGTGTCCGGCATGAAACGGACAGTCGTTGCGATCGGCAGGGTCGTCGGGGTTTCGCTGGTTTTCTCAAGATGGCGGCGTGGATTGGTTGGCGTTAGGACCGATAGCCAATGAACGCTCCGATCCAGGGCGTGCGTGCTGCACGAAGAGGCTGCCGTGATGACGGGTTGGCGTTGCCGATCCGTCCGGGCCGTGTTTCAAGCCTTTTGGGAACCCACCCATGCCCCGCCCCGTGACGCGATTCCAAGTTGAACTGTTGCAGTCGAAGCTGCCGGCACGCGCTCGATCCGTCCGCCGTCTGGCGGGTGGCACTTGGTTCCGCGTGACCTTGGCCGTGGCTTGGCTGGGGGGCATCGGGACCGGGGCGGCTTGGTGGCTCTCTACCGCGCCCGCCGATATGGGCCCGCAGCAGGCCTGGGCCGATGTACCGATGATCCCGGCTGGGGCCGAGGCTACGTTGGCGTTTGCCACCCAAATCGATGATCCCGCCGCTTGGTCTCCCGAGCCCCGCGTGACCGTCCCCGCAGCTCAGGATGCGTTGGCCGTGACCGATGACGTGATGTTTACCGCAAGTGATGCGGTCTCCGTGCAGATCGAGATCGATCCGGGGCAACTGCTCGTCGATGCCGATGCGGGGATGCTGATGTTTGGGACCCCCGAAGCCGAAAGCGCAGAGAATCCGCTGGATTCTGTCGTCACCGACCCCACCGAATCTGATCCTGCGGCATTGGCGACGATCGCCCGGGTCGCCACCGCAGTTGAGGATTCGGACCCGCGTACATGGCGAGCCGGCGGCGGCCTCTTACGGCTCGACGAAGACGCCATCCGCACGAGCCCCGCGTTTCTCATTGAAGAAGCCGACGATGAGTCTAAAACGCGTCGAGATCGAAGCCGCTCCCCACGTGGCGTGACGCCGACTCCCGCATCAACCAGTCCCGCGCGTTCGTCGCCGACGCCGACACTCTCAACGCCGATCGCCGTACCGAACCCGAGCGTACCTTCAGCGCAAAGCAACACGCCGCCAGCGTCATTGTCCCCTTCGACCGGCACTCCGCCCGCGGCCATGTCCGAGTTGATCGTTGAAGCCGAAGCCGAACCTGAAGCCGAGCCCGAGGTGCCCGAAACCACGCGGCCGTTCACGATGTGGAATGCCTTGCTTTTCAACGACCCGCCGGCCCATGTGTCTGAGAACCCCGACTTCCCGATCTTGCACGTGGTCTACGGCGCCCACATTTGGCACTCAGCCGACGAAGACCATAGCTACGCACGTGAAGACCGCATCCGCGCAATCGCTCGCAGCATCGAGCCGGGCACGACCGTTTGCTACGACATCGAGCACTGGCGGATGAAGGTGGGTTCGGACACCTTTGAACAAGAGTTACAAAACTTCCTCGACATTGTGCGCTGGACCAAAGAAGAGAATCCCACGCTTCAAGTGGGCTTTTACTCGATGCTGCCCGAGCTTCGCCCGGACGTCGCGCAGCTGCCTGAGACCCACCCGCGCTGGGACGAGTTCTACGCGTTGATCGAATCGCGTCAGCCGCTCATTGAGGCGGTGGACGTGATTTTTCCTTGGCTCTACACCATGATCGACGTCGAAGATATCGATCAATGGGAACTCTGGGCGGAGAAGTCGGTCCGTGAGTCGCGTCGGATCGCACCGGGCAAGCCGGTGTACCCGTTCCTCTGGTTTCGGTACCACCAGATCTACCGCGAGCGTTCATTTC
>JBCCDN010000037.1:0-23802 GCA_039030755.1 Planctomycetota bacterium
CGCTCAAACGGCCCTCGCAAGAGTTCCCAGACGTAGCTGTACGCCTCAGCGGCTTCTTGCGAGTCGTAGGCGGCGCGCCAACTGCCATCGTCGGCCTGCTCGACCGCACGGCCGCCCTGGCTGACCAGGAACCCGTAGGTGGAGTAACTCAACAGCGAACTGACCGCGATGCCGTATTGGCTGCGCTCGGGCACGGTGAGGCGACGCGCGGCGTCGAGCAGTTCGTCCCAGGTTTCGGGCGGGGCGTCGGGGTTGAGTCCGGCCTGGTTAAACAAGTCACGGCGATAGAGCATGGCGATCACGACCGGGCCGTACGGCACCGCCCAAACGTGCTTGGGCGGGTTTCCGAATTCATCAAAGACGCGGCCAGACTCGTCGTCGCGGTACACCACCGGCCAGGCGTTTTCGGGAACCCGTTGACGGATCAATTCGCGAGCGGCATCGATCTGAGCGGGCGATGGCTCGTCGAGAAACCGCTTGCCGTCGTGTGCCCGTAGGTTCGGGTCTTCGGACAAAATGCGAGCCAACAGAACTTCCATCGGTGCCAAAAAGCCTTGCCCGATGTAGGTCGAAGTTTGGCGGAAGTTCACGTAGATCACATGCGGGGGGACGCCGGCGGCAATGGCCATCAGTGGGCCGGAGTCCATGGCGGACGGCCCGATCTTGGGCATGGTGAACGGCTCGACGGTGACGCCAGGATGGTCTTTAAGGAACGCGCGGATGGTTTCGCGCATCGCTTGGGCGGGGACGTCGGTGCGTTCGGGGCCGGGGATACGCTCGACGCGGAGCTGGGTGGTCTCGGCCGGCTCCGCGAGAGCGGTTGCCGAGAGGAGCAGCCAGCCGATCGCAACCGAGAGGCCGATCCAGCGGCGGAAACAGTCGGGTTGGCGGGCTGTCTTCGCCATGCGGTGTAAGACCCGAATCTTCTAGAATATCAAAGTTTACCAGAAAATCGGCCGGATCAGGCCGGCCGTTTCATGGAGTGTTCAACTCGGGTGCTTGCCGCGTGGTCAGAGATACTCGTTGAGCAGGTTCTCGAGCAATTCCTGCCGACCCACAGGGGCGGTCTGCACGTCGTGTTGCTGAGCGATCTCGTCGAGGTCCGCGAGCGTGAGCTTGCCGGCGTCGATGTCTTGGCCCAGTTGGGTTTCCCAACCGGCGTAGCGCGCCGCAAGCAGTTCGTCGATTCGGCCGTCTTCGAGGATTTTCGCGGCGGCTTTGAGTCCACGCGCAAACGCATCTATGCCGCCGATGTGGGCGTAGATCAGATCGATGGGCTCGGTGGATTGGCGACGAACCTTCGCATCGAAATTAAGGCCGCCGGTCTTCAACCCGCCGTCGCGGAGAACCGTCAGCATCGCGAGCGTCGTGTCGTAGAGGTTCATCGGGAACTGGTCGGTGTCCCAGCCGATGTGGTCGCCACCGCGGTTGGCGTCGATGGAGCCGAGCAGGCCGTTGACGCGGCAATATTCGAGTTCGTGGTGAAAGGTATGGCCAGCCAGCGTTGCGTGGTTGGCTTCGATGTTGAGCTTGAAGTGTTCGGTGAGGCCATACTTCATGAGGAAGGCATGGCAAGCCGACGCATCGTGGTCGTACTGATGCGTGGTGGGTTCTTTGGGCTTGGGCTCGATATAGAACGGGATGTCCAGGCCGATGGATTGCTTGTAGTCCACCGCGAGATGCAGCAACTTTGCGAGGTGGTCGAGGTCTTTGCCCAGGTCGGTGTTGAGCAGCGTGTCGTAGCCTTCGCGTCCGCCCCAGAACGTGTAACCCTCGCCGCCGAGTTCTTTCGTTGCGTCCAGTGCACGGCGAACTTGGGCGGCGCCGTGGGCGAAGACTTCCGGGCACGGCGCGGTGCCAGCCCCGGCCATGAAGCGCGGATGGATGAACAAACAGGCCGTGCCCCAGAGCAGCTTGACCCCGGTCTCGTCCTGCTTGGTTTTGGCGTACTTCACGATTGTGTCGAGCGCAGCGTGCGATTCTTTAAGCGTCGGCATCTCCGGAGCGATGTCGCGGTCGTGGAAGCACCAGTAGCCGATATCGAGTTTCGTGCAGAACTCGAACATCGCGTCGATGGCCTGGTGAGCGGCGGTCATGGCGTCGGGCGCCTCTTCCCAGGGCAGTTGGCGCGTTCCCACGCCGAATGGGTCGGCACAGGTCTGCTTCATGCAGTGCCACATGCAGGCCGAGAAACGCAGGTGATCCCGCATCGTCTTGCCGGCTACGACAGCTTCGGGCTCGTAGTGTTTGAACGCGAGAGGATTGGTCGAAGCCGGGCCTTCGTACAACACTTTTTCGGACACGGCGGGGAAGTATTCGGTAGGCATGTGATCCTCTTTGAATTGAAGTCGATCGATGAATCGGACCGCCGTTACTTTGCGACCGGTGGCAAATCTAACAAGTCGACATGCAGACTGCTTTCAAGCCCGCCTAAACTCGCTGAGAATGTCCGCTGCTGCCCCCGATCGTTCACTTCAAACCATCGAAGCCAAGCTCGACGCCGGCGAGCGTCTCGACGCGGCCGATGGTGTCGCCCTTTTCGCGACTCCCGACCTGATGCAACTCGGCCGACTGGCTAACCGCGTCCGCCGCAACAAGCACGGCGACACCGCGTTTTACAATGTCAACCAGCACCTGAACTACTCCAACGTCTGCATCTTGTCGTGCAAATTCTGCGAGTTCCAACGCAAGCCCGGGCAAGACGGCGCGTACACCTTCGAACTCGAACAGATCGCCCACAAAGGCCGAGACGCCCAAGCCCGCGGCGCGACCGAGATGCACATCGTCGGTGGCCTGCACCCCAAGCTGCCTTGGGACTACTACCTCAACATGCTCCGAACGCTCAAGCGCGAAGCCCCCAAGCTGCACCTCAAGGCATTCACGGCCGTGGAAGTCGTGCACCTCGCCAAGGTGAGCAAACGCGCCATCCGAAAAGATTTTGAGGCCGGCGTGCGTTCGCTCTTGGAAGAACTCCGGGACGCCGGGCTCGACTCGCTTCCGGGGGGCGGCGCGGAGGTGTTCGACGACCGTGTCCACAAGGAAGCGTGGCGGGGCAAGATCCGTAGCGACGAATGGTTGACCGTGCACCGCGTCGCACACGAGCTCGGCCTGTTCACCAACGCGACCATGCTTTACGGCCACCTCGAAAGCCACGCAAACCGTGTCGAGCACCTGATCAAGCTAAGAGCCGAGCAAGACCATGCGTTGGAACAAGGATTCCCCGCACGGTTTCAGTGCTGCATCCCGCTGCCGTTTTTCCCCGACGGCTCGGCTCTCCAACACCTGCCCGGACCGACCGGCCTGGACAACCTGCGAACCTTGGCCGTCGCCCGGCTCATGCTCGACAACATCGACCACGTCAAGGCCTTTTGGATCATGCAGACGCTGCCGATGGCCCAGGTCATGCTCGACTTTGGCGCGAACGACGTGGACGGCACCGTGGTCTGGTACGACATCACCAAGGTCGGCGGTGCGAGCACGCACCAAGAAGTCACAGTCGACCGGATGCGCCGCGCGATCCGCGAAGCCGGCTACACCCCGATCGAACGCGACACGCTCTACCGCCCCGTCGAACGCCACGGCATCGACTGGCGGGTCGCGGATTCATCCGGTTCGTTGCCGCCGCAGCCCATTCCCGCTTGAATGGCGATTAGCGGCCGAACTTCACGTCGCTCCGCAGGTTGCCTTCGGCGTCGCGCGCCCACACGATCCGCGCCTTCGGCGATAGTGCGATCGCTTTGATCTCCGGTGGTAGCGAGTCATCGCGGCTGGGCGACAGTTCAAACGCATGCGTTGCGTCACGGCGATCCTGATAGGCATACATCGCGTCTTCGTCCGAGTGGTATCGCGTGGTTTGGCCGTGGGCGCGGTAGGTCACGCTGAAGCCGCGAGCACGCAAGGCCGACTTGAGTTCATCGAGTGTCGTGGGCGTCTGGGCGTCTTCCTCCTCGTGCAGCATCGCCATCCCACTAGCCAGGAAACGCAAACGGTTGAGTGCCGCGCTATACGCATCGGGTTCAAGGTCTTCGAGAAAGCGGACGTACCGGCGTTCGAACGCGGCCGTGGAATCCGCCCCAAACGCATCGTCCCAGGTCTGCTGGGGATTTCGGTTGGTGCTCAGGAGTTTGAGGTATTGCTCGAACGCCGGGCGGATTTTCTTAGGCGAATCGTGGATCAGGAAATGCACGATCGACCACGACTGGTCGTATTGCAGGTGGCCACGCGGCGAACCCGAACGCATGTGATCAAACCACCGGTCCGAGTCGAGCTCGAGCACGTCGGCGAAAGGGATGAGCAGACTTTTTTCATCGGCATCGCGGAGGCGTCCGAGCCGGTGAGCGTTGACGATGCCGTGCCGCACTTTGCCATCAACCACGATGGCGTCGCCGAAGTACTCCGCCAGGCCTTCGTTCACCCAAATGGGCAAGTTGTCACGCATCTTGATCCAGGCGAACTGGTGAAAGCCTTCGTGCTGCAAGGTGCTGAGCAGGTCGCCGCGGTTGCGGCCTTCGACGAACACGGCCAAGCCCGAGCTGTTGCCGCGCCAGAAGAACATGCCACCGCTGCCCTGGCCGTCGATGCCGTACTTGGTGTCGAGTAGCGCGTGGTAGTCCGCTTCGGTGCGGAGTAGGTACATCGGCTGTAGCCCCTTGGCCGAGCCGCGCAGCGCCCGCAACACACGGTCGTACTCGCGGAACACCAGGTCCATGTGTCGCCCGAGGTCCACGGCTTCCTCGCGTGAGAGATTGGTCCGGATTTCGTAGTGCCGACTCTCGTAGGTCGTCAGTTGCGGCGGACGCGCGGCCGCGGGCAGGCAGAGCAGCACGACGAACAGATACACCAGAATGGGCAAGACAGGGGAGGCGATTCGACGCATGTGGGGGAGGCTCGTGAGAAGCGGGGGGATCCGGGGCAACGCGGGGGAAAAGGCGACGAGGTTTCGGACAAGATTCTGCGTTCGCACTGAAATTGATCTTGACGCGAGCGGGGAGCCGACCTCAAGATAGTGCAGCGGCCTGCATTTCCGGGCGTCCTCTCGAGGAACCCGTCCGCTGGAGTTTCGCCCATGTCGTCTGACTTGTCTTTGCAGTCCATCCGCCCACTCGTGCGTTATGTCGACGCGGACCTCGCGGTCGTCGATACGCACTTCCAACTTCGGCCCGCGTTGATCCGTGAACCATCCGAACGCGACCCCAATCCGGCAGTGACGGTCCACGTCGAGATTCACGGCGATCGCGGCTTTTTCGACGAAGGCGATACCGCGATGCGGGTCGGTGAGGGCGGCGGATCGGTGCGTTTCGAGTTGCACGCGCCGGAACGCTGGTGGCCCGCAGGAATGGGCGATCAATCCCTCTATACGGTGAAATTGTCGCTCATGACCGAGGCGGGCGACACGCTGGATGAGCAGGATGTGACGTTTGGCTTGAACAGCGTGCGACGGGATCGGGCGTTGGGCCAGGACTTGCCGCCGGTGCTGCTGGTCAACGGGCGGATCTGTGCCATCCGCGACGTGCTCATGGTGGACAGTGCCGATGCGGCGTCGCTGCTCCCCGCCACGGGCGAGTCGCTGCTACTCGTCCGCGATCATTACGGCGACGAAACGCTCTACGACGCGGCCGACCGTGCGGGCATTTTGCTGGTGCAGTCCGTGCCGATCGATGAGGACGGCACGCCCTCGCTGGCCGTCCGTCGTCAGATGGACCGGCTCACGTCGCATCCGTGCTTAGCGGGCTATTTCGTTGGGCATCTAGGCCCACTGTCGGAACGGGTGGAACACGCCTTGCGCGAGCTCGATCCGACCCGTGCCGTATTTAGGCGCTTCCCATTGGACGACGCGGCGTGATCGGCTCCGTCCACGCCCGCGGCTGCGACGGCGAGGTGTATTACCCAGCTTCACGCTTTTCGGAAGTGGCCGGTATACTTCGCGGGTGATCAAAACGTTCACCAATCGATTCCGAATAAAAGTTGGGCTGTTCATGCTGCCGCTGCTGCTGCCGGTCGGTGGAGCCGTGGTGGACGCCGACTTTGAACGGCCCGTTGCTCAGGCAACGCCGATTCGGATGCCGATGCCGACTGCGGCAACCAGCGTTTCAACACAACCCGTGTTTGCACCGGTGATGCGGAACAGGCCAACGCTCCGTACGGATGGGATCACCGGATCGGAAGGCATGGAGTCGATCCGGCCGTGAACATGCTGTTCAAGACGATGGTCACCGGGTGCCTTGGGCTGGTTTTGCTCGGTTGTGAAATGGCTCAAGCAGACCAAGTCGTTCCGGCCACTGAGCCGGATGCGCTGACCCAGACTGTTGAATCGGAGGACCGCGCCGACTCGGTAACCGATCTACTTGGCCGCATCGAAGCCCAAACCAGTCAAGTCAAAACACTTCACGCGCGGCTGAGATACACGACGATCCAAGGCCTACTCGGCGACGAACAGGTGCGGTTCGGCGAGCTTTGGTACGCCGCGCCCGATGCGTTTGCGGAAGAAGCCGAAGTGCCGGCATTCGAACGACTGGCCGTCCATATTCAACGTGAAAAACGCGACGAACCGGTCGTGCCAGCAAATCAGTGGCTCGTGTTTGACGGCCGGTTCTTCCTCGAGCGCGACGAAGCGGACCGGCGTGCGGTGCGTCGTGAATTGCTCCCAGCCGACGAGCCGCAAGCCGCCGCACTGCCCTTGCCGATCCGCTTGGACCGCGAGGAGACGCAGATGCGTTTTGACGTGATCCAACGCGACGACGACGCACGCCCCGAAGACGCGCCCGCAGGAATCACGCTCGATTTCACGCCGAAGCCGGGCTTCGAGGCCGAGCCGATGGTGATTACGTTCGACGCCGATTCGCTGCTCCCGCTGGAAGTTCGGTTCGGCGAGTTGGACGGTGATCTGACGATTTTCCGTTTGATCGATCTGGAGGCCAATTCGGAGAAGGTCGATCGCGACCTGTTCGACACACGCCTCCCCGAGGCGCCGGGCTGGGACAACCAATTCGTCCCGTTTGGTGAATGATCTTTGACCTTTCGATGAATGCTCCGCGGACATGAAGGCCTCCGCGGCGGCTTCGGCTATAACGTGCATCGTCCCGCGGTGACCTCAACGCCGTGATACCCAACTTTCCCCCCATGGAGGCCCGCGATGTCCGAAGACAGCAACCCTAAACCCGGCCATGCGGCTGGTGACCAGCGACAGTTCCAACTCCGCGTGAACGAGCAGGACATGGCCCGTCAATACGCCAACGCTTTCCGCGTCAACACGACCACCGACGAAGTCTTGATCGACCTGGGCTTCAATATGGTCAGCGTCAATCGCCAGCCCAACCAGCCGGCCGACGCCCCCGCCGGCGTCGTGCAACTCGATTGGCAGCACCGCGCGATCGTGAACTACCGCACCGCCAAGGGCTTGGCTATCGAGCTCGGCCGGATCGTCCGTGCGTACGAAGAACGTTTCGGCGAAATCAAACCGCCTGCGCAAAACCCCGGCTCTCCCGGAAGCCCGGAGCAGGCGTCGTGAAACGCCAAGGTCTCGCTGCGTTGATGGTTGCGTTGTGCGGCACGACCGCCCTCTCCGAAATCGTGGAGGGGTTGGTCGTGCCTAGTGCACGCGTCACGCTCGCGGCCCCGCTCGACGGGATCGTCGAAACCATTGCGTTCGAAGAGAATCAACCCGTCCGTGCTGGCGATGTGGTCGTGAAAATGGACGACGCCATTCAGCGTGTTGAAGTCCTCAAAGCGACGGTGCGCGTCGAGAGCCAAGCCGCGCTCGAGGAAGCCGAACTGATCCAGCAGGAGATGCAGATCATGCTCGACCGCGCCGAAGATGCACTGGCACGCAACGCCGCCAGTGATTGGGAAGTCCGCCGTGCCCGGCTGCAGCGTGACCAGGCCATCGCCAATGTCGCGAGCACAAAGGACTCCATGAAGTTGGCCGAGGCCGAGTTGGTCCTGCAGAAGGAAGTGCTCGCCCAGCACGAGCTCAAGGCCCCATTCGACGGTCGGGTGTTGCGCCAGCTCGTCGAGCCCGGCGCGACGCTGCAACGCGGCGGCGAGATGCTCATCCTTGTCCGGCTCGACCCGCTCGAGGCCGAGGTATTCATGCCGATCGAAGCCTACGGCGACCTGTCGGCGGGTCAAACCTATCAACTCACACCGGACCCATCGATCCAGGCACAGCCCCTGACCGCGACGCTCACCACCATCGACCCGCTGATTGACTCAGCAAGCCGCACGTTCCGCTGCGTCTTCGAAATTGCCAACCCAGACGAACGACTACCCGCGGGGTTTGACGTGTCGTTCGATTTGGATCAGACCGGCACGGACTGAGCCCACGCCTCACTCCACGCCCGCAAAACCCAACGATTCGCTTAACCACTGGTCGCGCTTGAGGACGCCGCGTCGCTGTGACACCGAACGCTTATGCGCTTGGCGTTGCGCCAGCTTCACGAGTAATCGCGGGACAAGCCGCCGGACTAGGCCGCGTACCAAAGGGTGCGTGAAGCGACGCACCACTTCATCGTCCGCCGCCACAATCGCTTCGGCCGAACCCGGATCGCCTTGCCGCCCGGCGCGTCCGAACAGCTGCCGATCGATCCGCCGGGCGTCGTTTCGCTCGGCCGAGATCACGTGCAATCCGCCCGCCTCCGCCACGCCCGGGCCCAGCTTGATGTCCGTACCTCGGCCGGCCATGTTGGTCGCGATGGTCACCGCCCCGGGTTGCCCAGCGCGAGCCACGATCTCCGCCTCCTCTTCGTGACGCACCGCATTCAGCACCGCGTGCGGGATGCCACGCTGATCCAACAGCACGCTGAGCGCTTCGCTCTCGTGGATCGTGCGCGACCCAACCAGCACCGGCCGGCCGCGCTCGTGCATCGCCTGAACGCGATCGACAATCAAGCTCCGTCGAGAATCTCGGTTAGCACACACCGCATCGCTCGGCTCCTTCCGGATACAAGGCTTGTGGGTCGGGATCCGCACCACGGGCGTGCGATACGTCTGCCAGAGCTCGTGCCGCGCCTCCCACGCCGTACCGGTCATACCACTAAGGCTGCCGTACATACGAAAGAAACGCTGGAACGAAATGCGGGCAAGCGTGTCCTTGGGGGCCGTGACTTCCAAGGCTTCCTTGGCTTCGATCGCCTGGTGCAAACCCTCCCGCCACGTACGGTCGGGCATGAGTCGGCCGGTAGATTCGTCGACGATGACGACTTTGCCTTGCTGCACGACGTAATGCTGGCCGGGATGGAACAACTCTTTGGCCGTGATCGCTTGGGTCACGAGTTCTTCGCTACGCCGAAACCCGCGAAACCGTTCGGTCACGTCTTGCATCTTGGCCAGGTGGTCGCGCCCCGCATGGGTCAATCGGACATCACGAAACTGCGCATTGACCTTGAAGTGCGTCTCGCGATCGAAGCGTTTGGTCAGCGCCGCCGCGCGCTCGAACGCATCGGTCAACTCGGCATTGGGCGCGTCACCAGAAATAATGAGCGGCGTCACACCCTCGTCGATCAGCACGGCGTCGGCCTCATCCACAATCGCAAACGCCAAGCCGCGCTGCACCATCCGCTGCGCGCCGCCGTAGCTCTGTAGTTTGCCCTCCAACCGATCAAGCATCACGTCCGGCAAGCCGCGCGTGCGCCCGAGCATCAGCCGATCTCGCAGATAATCCGCCGCCGCTTCCTTGTTGGTGGTGTAGGTGACGTCGCAGGCGTACGCCGCACGCCGAGCCGCCGGGTCCGTCGCTCCCACCACGAAGCCCACGGTCAACCCGCAAGCCTCGTAGACCGGCCGCATCGCTTCCGCGTCGCGCTCGGCGAGGTAGTCGTTGGCCGTAATCACATGCACGCCGCGCCCGCGCCACGCCGCCACCGCCGCAGGCATCGTTGCGACCAACGTCTTGCCCTCGCCGGTCGCCACCTCGGCAAAGCAGCCGTCGCTCATCGCCAACGCCGCCGCCACCTGATTCGGATACGCGCGTAGCCCGATCGTCCGCGCCGCGAGTTCTCGTACCACCGCAAACGCCATCAGCCGATCCGCCGCCGTATCTCGCCCACGCCGAACCGCCTCGCGTAGCCGCGTCTGCAATAGCGCAAGGTCGGCCTCGGACATCGCCGACAGCGCGACGTCGTGCGTCAAGACCGCTTCCGCCCGCCGCAACGCCCGCCGGGTCCGCGGTACCCACGGCACGCACCGCGCGAGCACCGCGTCCCACGCCGCGTCGAACCCACGCAGGTTCTTCGCCGAGGTCGGCTGCGTGCTCATGGTCCGCCACCACGCCGACGGCGGCGTGTAATTCGTCCCCGGCTGATGCGCTTCGGCCACGGTGCGCCGTGGCTCTGAGGCGATCGGTTCGACGCCGCCGGGATTGACCGAAAAACTACTCATCGCCTATCTGGTTAAAACCCAAAGCGCTTCTGGAACAACCGGCGCAATTCAAGCCAGCCCTGCTGCAACAGCGGTTTGTCGTCAAACTTGAAGCGAACCGTGACCCGCTGACCAGCCATAAGCGTCGGGGCTCCTTCGGGCACACCGCTCGGCACGACGCGCACCTCAAAAAAATCCTCCGCCGCCTTCAATCCTTCGGGATCGCTTGGATCGACCGCCACCGGTCCGCCCGCCGCGTAACCCAGCGCCGCCGAGGGCAACTGCTCCAGCCCCGCGTCGCCGACACGGTCGACCACCCCGAGGAACGTCGCATCCGGCCGCCCCGCGAGCTTCATCTCGACCTGCCACGATTCTCGGGCCGCGGCTTCAAGCTGCGGCCTGAGATACTGATCCGCCGCGGCGCGGATCACCGTGTCCTCCAACGAGGCGAGCACGCCCAGGCCCTCGCCGCGCGAAACGAACCGCCCGACCTGCCGACTCGCCGAACGCGGCACCCAGGTTGCGTTCTGCTCCGCCGAACGTGACAAACGATCCAGGTCACGCTGCACCCGCTCGAGCCGCTGCCCCAACGCCACGATCTGATCGTCCACGATCCGCGACTCGGCCACCCCCTCCATCCGAGCCTTGCGCCGCTCCGCCCCCATGCGACGCAGACGCGCGTCCAAGGCATCACGCTCCGAACGCAGCTCCGCGTTCTCCGACGCATATAAGGACGCCCCCGAAGCGACCGCTTGCTTGCTGCCGATCTCGGTGACGAACCCGTCCGCCCCCGCGTACACCGGCTCGAACACCACCGGCTCCACCAACCCCGCCGCCCGGGCGTGGTCCGGCAGCGGCAACCAACCCAGCCAACCGATCATGCCCAGCAAGAATGCCACCGACACGAACTGCGACCAGCCGCGCGTCCGCTCGACCTCCGCGTCCAGCAGCAGATACTTGATCCATTTCCCCAACGGCACAAACACCCAAGCGATGATCGAAACCCCGGCCAAGATCATCCCGACGAAAAAGAGCTTGTCCGCCACGAACCACAGGATGCCCGCAAAAAGAAACACGCGATACACCATCGACGTCACGCCGTACAGCGTCAGCCACCAACGCTCGGCTGGGCGGTGGGCGCTGCTGCGTGGGTTACGTACGCGGTACACGTACTTCTTCACCAAATACTTCATGTAGTCGTTGGAACGCTGATAAAGGTTCGGCGTTTCCGTCAGGTCGCTCAGGATGTAATAGCCATCAAACCGGATAAGCGGATTCGCATTAAAGAGGATCGTGGACACACTCGCGATGAACATGACGTTGTAGGCCAGCGCGTGGATGGCCGTGCCTTCGCTCGTGGTCGCCCAGACCACCGCGGCGATCGACGCCAACGCGAGCTCGACGTACATCCCCGCCGCCGCGACGAACGCGCGTCGCGCCTTGCTGCGAAACGCCCAAGAACTGCTCGCATCCACGTAAGGCACCGGCATCAGCACCAGCAGCATCACGCCGATGGTGTGGACTTCTGACGCCGTGCCTTCGGAGTCGCCGAACCGCTTGACCGCGAAGCCGTGCCCGAGTTCGTGGATCACTTTCGCGAGCGCAAACGCCCCGTACAGATAAAGCAAATTACTGGGGTCCAGCACGTTGCCGGCCGAGTCGAACAGGTCGCCCGTCCGTCCGGCGAGGTACCAGCCGCCGGTGAACAGCAGCAGGAACCACAACGCGATGCCCACGGGACCGAAGATCCAAGACACGACCGGCTTCCACCGATCCAGAAATCGATCCGGATCGAGGAGCGGAATCTTCGCGAACATGATGTTCATCAAATACCCGCCGACCTGCCGATTGATCCGCCGCTGATACCGGTCGAACATACCCTCGGCGTCGGGCGGCAACTCGGCGGTGAGCAGGTTGCTCGTGTAGAGCTGGCCCATGAGCTGAATCGCTTCGCCCTGCGTGGGCGCGGCGTCGCCGAGTTGTTCGCCGACAAGCTGCCACGCGTCGCCAACCGTGCGCTGCCCATCGAGCAGCGCGACCATGCGATAGGCGGACGCGTCGACGCGGAAGAACTGATTGTTGCCCGGGTCTCGCAGGACGTGCCACGTCTGACCGCGATAGTCCTGGCGATACACCTGCACCACAGCGCGTAGCCGTGGCTTGAGCTCGGCGACGCGGTACCAGGATTCGTGGAAGGTGGGGCGATCCATGCGGGGTTACCACCAAAGCTTGAGTCGGAGCCAATTGCGTGCGTCACGGGTCCAGACCCAGCCGGCCGCGCGCTGCCCGACGTCGATGTTGGCGACGCCCTCGATCCCCGGCCGTAGCCATTCGCGCGACGCGTCGAGCCTAAGTTTCAATCGAAACACATTGCCGCCATCGATCACTTCGGCGATCGGGTGGATCGTCTCGATCGTGAACCCGATCGGGTCGCCGGGCTCGGACGCGGCGGCAAGCGTACCGGTCATCCCTTCGGCAACCTCGGTGATGTCCGCGTCGGCGACGAGCATCTCGGCCCGTTGTTGATCCAGCGGCGCGACTTCGAACAGCACATCCCCGCGCCGCACCGGAGCACCCACCTGTTGACGTAAATCGCCGACGACCACACGTCCGGCGATCGGGCTGCGGAGCGTCGCCTGCTCAAGCCGGTATTCGAGCAGGTCAATCCTTGCTTGGGCTTCGTCGGCCTGGGCCTGGGCGATCTGAACATCTACGGCATTGCCTTCTCGCCGGGCGAGGTCGGCCTGCTTGCGATACGTCGCGACGTCCGCGCGACGCTCGGCCAACTCGAAACGCAACTCGTCGGTTTCCAAAGCACCCAACGCTTGCTGTGCGGCCACTTCATCACCCGGTTCGGCCAAAGCTTCCGCCAAGAACCCATCGAACGGCGCGGGCACCGCACGCTGCGTGACCGCTTCGAATGCGAACGGCGCGTCGATGCGATACGGGATTTTGACGAAGGTCAGCAACGCCGCGGCAACCAACAGACCCACCGCGGCGGCCTTGGCCCACGTGTGCTGCGGGCCCACGAAAGCCGCGAGCGCCGCCCGCGAACCCGCCGCCCAACGCGCCCCAAACCAACGGTCGCGCTCATGACGCTCCAGCAAACGCGGCCCGGCCAAATCGCAGGCCATCCGCAGAAAGTCCATCTCGCCGGGCACGACCGCCTGGCCCTCGGTTTTCTCGACCGTGATCACCGCGACGGGTTCGCCGTCACGGCGTAGCGGGAGCGAACACACGGCCTTCATTCGTTGGTCCTGCGCGAGCGCGTCGTGCGCCCGATTCACAAAGCCGGCCTCTGACGACGCGGGCACATACACCTCGACGTCTTGATCGAGGCACTCTTCCATGGCGGCTTCAAGCCGCTGCACCACCGCCATCTTGCGGTTGACGTGCTCGGTCTGACTCATCGCGCGGAGCTTGACGTATTTGCCTTCGAGGATGCCCACGCTCACACGCTCGGCCCCGAAGCGCGACGCGATCTCGTTGCAGAACGCCAGCGAGACGGCCCGGAATTTGGATTGATGGTTCGCGGCGGTCAGCGCTCGGGTGGCCGTCGCCAAGCCTTCGAGGTCGGCGTCGCGCTGGTTGAGCGTGCGCCGCATTTCGTAGAGCGTGAGCAACGCGAGCGAGAGTTCGAGTCGCTGGCGGGCCTGCTGAATCTGTTGCGGGTCGCCGGTAGGCACGACGAACGCTTCCACGCCGTCGAGGCTGGTTAGGCCCGCGGTCGGCAAGAGGATCAGATGTTCGCGGGCGGCCTGGCCGTACATGCCGTCGGGCTGGGCGATGGGGACCGGCACAATCATGGAGGCGGGCAGCGTGGGTTGCTCGCGGGTGGCTTGTTTCAGGGCCTCAACGGCATGGGCCAGCCAGAGCGGCGGCGTGTCGTTTGGCGAGATCGCGGGCTGGGCGGCGAGCACTTCAACACGCACGGCGGTGGGTTCCGGCGTCGCCGGGGGTTCCGAATTTTCAGGCGCTTCGGGCGACTCCGAACCATCGACAAGCGCTGGCGCCTGCGTCAGCCGCAGCACCGCCCCGGCGGGCACGTCCGCGAACCGGCACTGCACGATCAAGAGTTCACGCAGAAATTGATCCGGCGGACCGTCGAACCGCACGAGCCGGTCTACCCAGGCCCGAGCGTTGGCTTCATTCATCAGCGTGGCCGTCGCGTCATCCATGACATAATCATCGGTGATTTCGGCCAATCCGCAAAATATGCCCACAACGATCGGAAGGCTCGGTTGGCGTCATCCCAATCATTCGGCGTCGTCTTCGCGTTCGCGATCGTCTTGAGCGAGCGGGGTCCACGCCGGCACCAGCAACGAGACCGATTGCGGCAAGGCCGCGACGCGGGGGGGATTGCCTTGGGTCACGGGTGTGATGTCCTTCGTCGCGGCTTTGATCTGCCGTGCAAAAACGCCTTGGGGCGATTGGATGTGCGTTGATTGGCTTTGTTGCAGCGGCGCGGGGTACCCGACTCGTCGCTGTAGTTGCTGTTGCTGGGTTTGCCGCTGCTGCTGTCGCGTTTGAACTTGCTGCAGTTGAGCCGCACTTGGGGTCTGTGTCTGCACCTGTTGGCGTTGGAGCGTTTGCTGCATCGAGCTACGGGTGAACGGCGTGACGAAGGCGTCGTCTTCCAACTCCGCGAACGCGACCAACGCGCCGAAGCCGGAGGTTCCGCCCGTGGGCGGCGTGATGCGTTCGCCGTCCCTGAGGTCGGCGGCGTCGGCGGCTCGGGGGGACAGAACGGAGACCGGCGGGGCCGGTGCTGCGGGAGCGTTGCCGATGCCCTGGTAATTTTCGCGGAACAGCGTGAGGTCGGCTTGATCAACCACGCCATTGAGGTCAAAGTCGCCTTGGCCCCACGAACGGTCTTGGGTACCGCCACTTCGAAGCGAATTCACCAACGTCATCGCGTCGGCGAAATCGACGTCGCCGTCGAGATCGGCGTCGCCGGGGGTGAGTCCGTCGAACTTGGCGACCCAGCGGATGGCGTCGGCGGAGACGCGTGTGCCGCCCGTCGCCGCACCGGCGATCAGCGTGACGACATTCGCGCCTTCGTCGAGTTCATAGACGCCGGCCGAGCGCCACTGCCCGGCGTCCACCCGCTGGTTCAGGCTGACAAGCTGCGGAGCCGAGGCGGTCTGGATCGCGTACGGGACGTCGGTGGCGGCGTCGGTGGTCGCGCCATGATGGATGAGTAATTCGTAGGTGCCCGCGAGAGGAATCAGCGTCTCCCATTGCGCGAGATCACTGACCTGGGCGTTCGCGAGCACGCGCTGGGTCCCCCCCGTGGCGTCCCCGGCTTGCGAGGACCAGTTCCCAGTATCGCTGTAGCCCGCGTCGCCAAAGTCCACGACACGATCGATGTGCGTTAGACCGGCATCTAAGCCGAAGTAATTGAGCGCCGCGCCCATCACATCGATGCGGTCGCGCTCACCGAGGATCGTCTCAAAGGGGAACCCGAGCATCACGAGTTGGCCGCCAAATTGAATGGCAGCGCCGCCGGAGGTTCCGTATGTCATCGCCAGCGTCGAGCCGTTGGACGGATTGATCACATCGGGGAAGTTCGCGTCGTAGATAAACGTGCCGTCGTCGAAATCGAGCGTGATGCCCTCGAAGATCGAGCCGGCGGCGCCGTTGGCCTGATAGCTGTTCGCGTCGTCGGCGACGTAGTCGGCCCGGAGCGTCTGGTTGTAGAACGCCCGGCCGTTGTTGAAGTTGTCCAGGTCCCAGCCGATCTCCGCGCCACTGACGAACAGCTTGCCCCCGCCGTTGAGATAGGAAGACACCCGCGACTGTTCAAACGCATCGAAGGTGTCGTCCGTGGTGGACTCTTCGCCGAGAATCCAAAAGACGGCGTCGTAGTCGTCGAGCAGAATGTCGCCGGCGATGATGGCCTCGTTGCTTGCCGTCGCGATCCCCAGGCCGCGCGGGGCCCAGGCTTCGAGCGCCGCCGCGTGATCGACCGCGTAATCCTGGCTGTTACTCAGCGACGGGCGGACGCGATCGACGACTGAATTCCCGAACGGCTGTGTCGGGTTGAGGCTGCGGTTGTTGCGGTCAAAGCCGTCCACGATCAGGACCCGCTGGGTCGCGTCGTTGGGCGTGGCGGCGACGACATCGTTGGCCAGCGATTCACCGCCGTCATTGACCGCGGCGACTTTGAAGTAGTACACGCCTTCGTCGGGGTCCAGCCCGGGAACGATCGCGGAGGTGGTGGTTCCGCCCGCGACAAAGGTGCCGCCGTCGAAGCCGCGGCCGTCGGTCGAGGTGTAGACCATGTAGCCGGTCGCCGAACCCCCGCTGTAGCTGTTGGCCTGAGCCAAGTCCCAATCGAGCCGCACGAAGCCGTCAAAGCCCACGGGCTGGGCGCGGAGATTCTCCACCGGCGGCGGTAGCTTGGTGACCGGCGTCGTGTTGCCGTCCACGGCCCGGAAGTAGTTCACAATCCCCTGATAGGTTGCGCGAGCTAGCGCGTCGCGGACTTTGGGGTCGCGGAGCATCTGCGCATCCTGCGTGTTGTCGTGGAAGCCGGTTTCCACGATGGTTGCGTCGAATTCGTTGTTGATGCGCTCGTTGTTGATCTCGCCGAATTCGATGTCGCTTCGGTCAAGTGTGACGGTGCTGCGGTTGGACCAGTTGTGCTCGAACTGGCCGTTCTGGGCGACGAGGTCGTCGTTGACTTCTCGGCCGAGCGTGTTGGCCAGGAGGAACTGGTTGGGCGTCGCGGCGCTCGCGCGGTTGTTGCCGTTGAGTAACGCGAGCACACCGCGGGCACTCCCGCCGCCTGCGTTGGAGTGGAAGCTGACGAAGACCCGGTCGCTGAGGCTGCCGTCGGCCTCGCGGTTCATGTACTCGGCGTAGCGCGGCGACAACGAAACGGTCGCGCTGCTGTCGGCGCTGCTCGTGCGGTATTCGCTGGTGGCGATGCCTTGCGACCGATCGACGTGCCATTGGACCCAGTACAGCCCGGCTTCGTCTTCACGCAATTGCCCCGACACACCCCCACCACGATCGATGTCGCCCACGCCGTTGCCGAAACGGATCATGTCGGCGATCACGACCCGGCCGGACTCGCTGCTGCGGTTGCTGATCTCGACCGAGCCCTCCGTGCCCCGGTCGAAGTGGTAGGTGCCCAAGTAGACCAAGCCGTTGCCAACGCGACGATGATTGACCGTGACTTCGGTCGTTCCGCCGGAGTGGTTGACACGATAAAGCTGGTCGGCCGCGCGGTCCGAGCCGTATCGCGTCCAGGCGTAGACCGGATATTCGCCGGCGCTGGGCAGGTCCGGGCGATAGGTTGCCACGGCCGTTTCGGTCGCGCTGGTGGACGCAAAGCGATACGGCACCTCGCCGGCCTCGCCGAAGTACAGCCCCGCCGAGCTGTTGCTCCACGCGCCCGAGAACGTCACACCCGCATCGACGTTGTCCACGACCACCTCGAACGGCTGATGACCCACCGGACGGAGCGGCACGACGGTCGCCCCGGCGTTGAACAAATAGTCAGCCAGGAAGGTCATCTGATCCTGATTGCCCAAGTCTTCAACCACGCCCGTGGTCAGGCCCCGCTGCGTCGACCAGGCGCCGCTGCCCAGGTTGTTAGCGGTATAGCCGTGGCCGGCGTGCAAGTAGACGATCTTGTCGGACAGGCCGCCCTCGGGCTGCGTGCCCACCGGGACCAGCGGCGTCGAGGACAACAAATGCCGCGGCTCGAGCGTTTCGAAACGCGGAAATCTTGCAAGGAATGTCGATTGAGGCATGGCGGTCTTTCTCGAGAGAAGGTCTCTCCGACCGCAATTCTAGAACATTTCCGCCGATTCGCGAACGAAAATCACTTGCCCAAACAAGCAAGCCCCGTCTTCCAGATGATCCACAAGTCCAACTTCCACGACACAGTTTCGACATACTGGATGTCGTACTGGATCCATTCCTGGAAGTCCTTGCCGGCCTCGCGGGAACGCTTGACCTGCCACAACCCCGTGATCCCGGGCCGAACCGACAAGCGGGCTTCGCGCCACGACGGGCAGTACTGATTCTCTTTGTATGGGCTCGGGCGCGGACCGACGATCGACATATGCCCGGCCAACACGTTCCAGAACTGGGGCAGCTCATCGAGATTGGTCTTGCGGAGAAACTTGCCGACCTTGGTGATCCGCGGGTCGTTGTCGATGAAGAACTGCGGGCCATCGGCCTGGTTCTCGGCGACGAGCTGGGCTTTGATTTCTTCGGAGTTGTTGTACATGGTGCGGAACTTCCAGCACCGAAACTCCTTCCCGCCGATGGACTCGCGGACGTGCCCAAACAGAAACGGCCGGCCGTCTTCGAGATAGATGGCCAGCATGATCAACGGGTACAGCGGCAGGCTCAGCAGGCCGAACACGAGGGCAAAAGCGATGTCGAAGACGCGCTTGCTGCCGCGTTGCAGCGTCGAGAGCGCCCGGGTTTTGACGGGCCGGGTGAGCACATCCGTGGGCTCGATGCGATTCCACTCCAAGCGCTCCACACGCGGTCGGGATTCGGGCGCGTCCCAGAGCACCGCCGGGCCGACCACGCTGGACACGCCGTCGAGATGTCGACCACTGCCGACCCACACGGGGCCGACAAAACGCGTGCCGTTCGTCGGCGCAACCGAGGCGTCGGCCCAGGCGTCTTGGTTGATTTTGCTGGCCCGGGGGATCGTCGCGTCGGGTCGCTTCCACATCGCGACCAACTCGCGGACGAACTCCATCACTTCGTGTTCATCACCGGCGTCGAACACGTGCCCCTTCACCGAGAGCGTCGTGCGATCGTTGGCGTCGATACCGCGCCGCAGCGACTGCCAGCCCGAGCGCGGGTCGGTCGCCTGCTGCCACCGCGTCGCCAGTTCGCGGTGCGGCGTGAGTGCCACCCGGCCCAGCCGCCAATCGGATGCGCCGTAGACCCGCTCGAACTTCACGAACTTGTCCTCGCGATCCGTGAGCACGCGTTCGCGGTAGCCTTGGTCACGCGTGTTATGCAGGCGGACGAACAGTAGTTTGGGCTTGAGCCAACTGATCGTGTCGACGATCTGTTGCATCCGAAAAATCGAGAGGCAATGCCGGTCGGCAAGCAGGTAGAGCTCGGCGTCTTTGACCAAGTCGATCGGCTCGCCCTGACGCACCACTTGCACGCCGCGGGCCGCCCAGAATCGGTCGTGGAGTTGCAAAGCGTCCAGCCCCCACACGGTGTGCAGGCGGATCGGATCGGCGGCGGGCTCTTTGACGTTGCTGATCATGCGGTCGCGGCCGTGGTACACGTCATGAGCTTATCGGGCGAATTAGGATTTTCCCTTGGATTCGCGCAAATTCGTAAAAATGGGAAATTCCCTGACGCCTGCTAAGGACCCAACGCGCGGCTTAGTGGTCGCCATTGCGGCCGGCGGTGGCGAGGGAGCGTCCGTTGGTGGCCGACGCCTTCTCGCGAAGCGCGGACGACGGGGCATAGGTCGCGACGGCCGAGCCGAGCGGGCCGAAGCGGGCGGCGGCAGCAGGGTCGACCTGGATGCTTCCTCCGCGGCGGTCCTGGCTGACCATGGAGCCGTAGCTGGTTTCGCCCAGGTCGGTTTCGAGGGCGTGGTTGAAGACGACGCCGGTGACGCGTGCTCCGACGCTCTGCAGGTGTTCGAGCGACTTGGTCGCCACACCCTTGGAGTCGCCGCGGGAAACGATCAGCACAGTGCCGTCGGCTTCCGCGCCGGCCATGGACGCTTCGAGCGAGCCGAGGACCGGACCCGTGTCGACGAGCACGATGTCGTAGGCCTCGCGGGCGGCGTTGAACATGGTTTGCAGCATCTTGGGAGACAGCAGGCCGGCGTCTTCGGGACGCGCCGAGCCCACGGGCAACACATGCAAGCGGGGAATGCCGGTTTCGGCGACGCACTCCTCGATAGGCGTGCCTTCGCAGGCGTCCAGCACCCCGAGCGCCGCGTCGCTGCGACGGCGGGCGAGCTTCTCCGCCTCTTCGCGGTTGAGCGCGCCGAGTTCGATCAAGGCGTCCATCAGGTTGATGCCCTTGCTCATTGCAAGCTGCTCGGCTTCTTCAATCTGCATCGCAGATACCCGGCCGTCATCCCGTACGACTTCGTCGAACGGCTTGTTGACGACGGCACCGAGGCGACGCGTCAAACCCGCTCCGACAATGTCGGAATCGATAAGCAGCACCTTGTTGCCGGTGGCGGCAAAGGACAAGCCCAGCGCGACCGAGAGCGACGACTTGCCCGAACCCGCGGCCGGGCCCGTGATGCTGAACACGCGGGTGTTGCTGCCGCTGATCTGCAGCAGCGTGCGGATGTGGTTGACGGCGTGAGCGGCACGTTCGGCCTGCTCGGGGTCGGCGAGGTTGTCCGGGAGCGACGGCAGCACGCCAAGCATCCGCACATCGCGGAGGCCGTTCTTCGCGTCGGCGGCGTGACGCAGCCGTGAGTCGAGCAGGCCCACCATCACCACCAGCGCTAGGCCCATGCCGCCGCCGCCGATGAAGCCCAGCACGCCCAACTGCAGACGCGACGAAGCGTTGCTGGGTTTGCTCGGCTCGACCGCCCACTGCGCGACGCGGACCCGGTCCTTGGTCGCTTCGCCGGCGATGCGCGTCTCGTACTCCTTGTACGACAGCAATTCGATCTTCTCCGCAACCGATTCGAGTTGCAGATTGTACGGCGCGATCGAAACCAGCAACGCATCCGCCTCGGCAATCTTGGCCTGAAGCTCGCCTTGCTGCTGACGCAGTTCTTGCTCGGCGCGTCGCATTTGTGCGACCTCGGTGCCGGCCCCACTGGGCGTGTCTCCGGCCTTGAGTTGTTCGATGTAGCGCTGCTTGCGGGCTTGCAAGACATTGATCATGGCCCGGAGTTCCTGGACGTCGCGGTGACGCTCGCCCTTGCCCAGCGACTTCTTCATCTGGATATCCATCTCGAGATTGGCCATCTGTTCTTCCATGGCCAGGACGTTGGGGTCCTGGAACTCTTCGAGGCCAGCGGCCTTGGCGGCGTCGGGGGCCATGAACGCGAGGCGGGTCTGCGTCGCGCGGAGTTCACGCTCGACCTCAATCAACTCTTCATTGAGCTTTTGGAGGCGCGGGCGGAAAAGGTCTTGTTCGATCTCAAGGCGGTTGTTGATCTGGCTCATCAGCATCCGCTCTTCCTGACGAAGCGTGCGGAGCTCGGCTTTGATCTTGGAAAGCTGCTGGTCGGTGCCGGCCGCTTCGCCCTGTTGATACACGGTGCGATACGACTCGAGCGCGGCGTTCACGGCAGCGGTCGCGACGGCCGGGGATTCGTGCGTGAAGGTGACGGCGATGTTGTAGTCCGTGGTGCTGACCATGTCGGCCTCGATCGTCGAGGCAAATCGCGCGGCAGACATGCTGTCGGCCCCCGCGGTGCGGATGGCTTCCTTCCAGGTGTCGCTTTGCATGGCCCGCTCAGCGACCTGCTGGCTGCCGATCATGCTGATCTGACCTTCGAGATACGCCCGGAACATCGGCGGTAGCCCGGTGCTGTCGTTTTCGAGGATCGATTCGACTTCGGGTTGCACCTGAACGATGCCAGCCCCTTGGAACACCGGCTTTTGACTGAAATAGCCGGCGACCGCGGCGGCCGAACCGAGCACCAGCGCGAGGATGACCGCCCAGTGCAAGCGTCCACGGAACAGCGCGATCACCATCTCGCGTCGGCGGCGTGCTTCTTCCTCAGCAGAGGCAAATTCGAGGGCGGCTTGGGCGTTCGGGTCCTGGCTCATCTTCTGGATCCCCTGAGATCGGTTACGAATTAGTCGCCGATCGGGTGGTCTTCTCCCGCTCCGGGGTGTTCGTCAACGGACGGCCCCTGAGCAAGTCGTTCATCGGCCCGGGCACACACGCCGAGGCCTACGGCTCGCGGATGCTTACGCAAACCAGCCCACATCGGGTCATGGGCGGCGCGGTAAACACCCACTTATCGGCCATACGTCGCGGACGAAAACACTCGCCGATACACGTCAGACCAACAGATACCGCCATCTTCGACCGATTTGGACTTCGGATTGACCCTGATTCCGATCGACCGAAAGCACAATCTACCCGAAACGTCCCGTAACACCTATTTCCGAACCGGCCAGACGCCTTGGGGCCATGCCGCTCGACCGCGCCTTACCGCCCTTGCGCCAGGGAAAACCGCCGCGGCGGCACCGCCGCCCACGCCAGCAGCCGCATTACTCCCAGCAACGCTGCAAACGCTCCCAACAACACCGCCGCCTGACCGGCCAGCAGCCAGACGCCTTGGACGCCCCGACTCGAGGTTTCGGCGTCAATCCCAGCTCGATATTGCAGATAAATCGTCGCCACCAACGCCAACGTCCCGCCCAGAATCGCCGCCAACGGGGCCAGAAGCAGCAAGATCGTTCGCACGATGCCCCGGATCGGCGACGCGAACACGAAGCCATAGGTCACCAGAATCAGTGCCGTCGCCATCGGCAACACGTCCGGCGTCGCGTCCAAAGGCAGCTCCCGTACGCTGTCGCCCAGCCCGCAGATGATGTGCCCCTGCAGCACCAAACTGCTCACGCCCATCAATTCGTACACGGCACACGCCAACTCCGCCGCGGCGATCTGAAGCGCTCCGCTGAAGGGATCCAGGATTCGGCCGGGGATCGGATTCAAAAACAGCAGCGCCACCCACGCTGCCGCGAACCGCACCACCACCTCCCGGCCCACGACGCTCGCCACCGCCCCGCCGAACATGAGAACCGTGCCCATCGTTCCGCCGATCTGCGGCTCGTCGGTCGATCGCCACACCCCAAACAGCAGCGTCCCCAAAACCATCGCGGGTAGCCCGACCCAATCGAAGCGCGGTTGAACCACCGCAAACCGCATCCGCCGGGCATACATCAGCCAAACCACGATCAGTGGCGTGAGCAGGACGTACCCATTGGCATCCTGCGTGGTCGCCTGTCGCCAAATCGTGGCCCAGCCGGCCCAACAAAACCCCACGGCCGCGAGCGCAGCACCAAGCAGCGCTAGCAGCCGAAGCCGGGTCCAGCCGTTTTTCCGCCACCGGCGGGGGGTCATTCGAGGGATGATCAATCGCAACGCTTTCACTCTCCACACAAAACCTACCCACTCGTCCGCAAAACTCCAGTCGATCCATGAACAATCCAACCATTTTCCTGGATTTGCGTGCGCACAAACGCGAATCAAAAGTCCATCCACGTCAATAATGAGGCACGGACGGCGGATTGGAGGCCGACCGCGCGGCGTGATGCCGGGGGTGAGCCGAGGGGCGTCGCCCGCGAGTCGCCGGGGCAAGTCCACGTCAGGTTTGAACGTGGGCTTCTGTAGTACCCCCGGGGAACGACTTGCGTGGAGCGCGTTTCGGAGAACCCCCGGTGGGCGGTGCGTGGGGCCGGGGGCGAAGCGATCGCGGGAGGCGGCGCGGGACACCCCGGACGGGCCGGGTCC
>JBCCDN010000038.1:0-23482 GCA_039030755.1 Planctomycetota bacterium
CCACCGGCGGCTGCTTTATAAAGCGGCGGCCGGTGGCCGCCGGAGTACGCTCCGATCATGCTCACGCTTGGCGTGCATCTCGTGAAGTCCGCGTTCGGTCAATGGCTGCCCGGCGACGAGCGTGGCCATTGGTCGCCGGCGTGGGACAAGCAGATCGGCTTCAGTCCCTCGCACCGACTCAACGCGGGGGATCCGGTGCGGCTTGCGATGGCACAACGAGCGATGACGCGGCGATCGGTGACTTGGACGCCGGTCATGATTCAAATATTTGCACGGACACTGCGCTCGTGTGCGGAGGATTCAGACTGGTCGCCGGCGGCGTTATCAATCGAGCCGACGCATCTGCATGCGTTGATCCGTGGACTCGATCGCGACGCGGACATCACGATCAAGTGGGTGTCGGATCGCATGACGAAAGCGGTTCGTCGTGAGACGGGTTATGCGGGGCCGGTGTTTGCGAAAGGTCGGTGGCGTTGCTTTGTGTTTGATGAAGAGCAGTGGATCAACACGCTGAATTACATCACTCGGCATGAGGGGAAACGGGAGGTGTAACGTCACGCCACGGCGGCCACTGGCCGCCGCTTTATATGGCGGCCGATGATGTTGACTGCTCATTTTTGGCAACCGACACCCGCAGCACCTTCGTTTTCTCCGCTTCGTCGACGGTGAAGGTGACGCCGTCGTCGGTGGTGAAGCTTTCGCCGGTGGCGGGGATGTGGCCGAGGGTGCTGACGACGTAGCCGGCGACGGTTTCGAAGTCCTCGTCCTCGGGCAGGTCGAGGCCCAGGGCGTCGTTGAGTTCGTCGATGTGGAGGCGGGCGTCCATCGAGGCGGACAGCTCGTCGGGGGCGACGTCGATGGTCGGATCGTCGGGCTCGGGCTCGTACTCGTCGTGGATCTCGCCGACGATCTCTTCGAGGATGTCTTCGATGGTGACCAGGCCGGCGGTGCCGCCGTATTCGTCGAGAACGATGGCGAGGTGGATTTTGGAAGCGCGGAACTCCGCTAACAAATCTTGGACGGGTTTGGCTTCGGGCACGACGAAGGCTTCGCGGACGACTTGTGTTAAATCGAACCGCGCATCTTCCGGGGGGAGGAAGGGGATGAGGTCTTTGGCGTAGAGGACGCCGGCGACGTGGTCGATGGAGTCGCGATAGACGGGGATGCGGGAGTGGCCGGCCTTGAGCGCGGCGGCACGGACTTGGGGCAGCGTAATGTCGGGTTCGTCGTCATTGGGGAGGGCGATGGCTTCGATGTCGGTGCGGGGGGTCATGATCTCGGCGACGGTGGTCTCGGCGAGTTCGACGACGCCTTCGATCATCTGTTTCTGGGTTTCGTCGAGGGGCGTATGTTCGTCGTCGTCGGCGTGTTCTTCGGCGTGCTGCTCGACGGCTTCGAGGACGTGCTCGGCGAGGTCGTCGTCGTCGTCGAGGTCGATGCCGGAGATTCGGCGGAGAACGGGGTCAAAGATCTTGAGTGGCGTGGTGATGGGCAGGAAGAGCAGGCGCGAAAGATGAAGGATGGCCAGGGAGCGCACTAAAAGCTTTTCCCGGCGGTAGCGGGCCCAGTAGACGGGAAGCGCGACGGTGAAGACGGACATGAGCAGGAGCGAGCCGGCGAAGGCGGCGGCGTATCGCGGGAGGGGGTCGAGTTCCCAGAGACGGCTGACGATTTCGTGCGTGGCCAAGACGATGACGAGCGCAGCACAAGCGCGGGCGATGCCGGTGGCGAGCAGGAGTGAGGGGACGGCGTTGTAGAACGGGTCGGCCCGGTGGCTCTGGTTTCGTTCTTCGAGCAGGTCGGTCAGGCGACGGCGAGACAGGGCTTTGAGCGCGTTGTGGCAGGCGGCGAAGTACGACGCAAGCAGGCAGGCGGCGGTGAGGGTGAGGAGCAGGGCGGTCATGATTGGCCTCCCCTCTGGGAAGGCGAGGCGATGTCGGATTTGAAGACGGGGTTGAAGCCGAGTTGTTGGAGGAGTTGGTCTTCGGCGGCGTGCATTTTTTCGTAGGCGGCGGGGTCGTGGTCGTCGTAGCCGAGGAGATGGAGGAGGCCGTGGACGGCGTAGAGCAGGAGTTCGGTGCGGGCGTTGTGGGGGCGGTTCCCGGCTTCGCGGACGGCGACGTCTCGCCCCAGGGCGAGGTCGGCGTCGAGGCCTTCAGCCGTGAAGTTGCCGGGCTGGTCTTTGTGGTCGAACGTCAGGACGTCGGTGGTACCGGGCACCTGGGTGAATTTCAGGTGCAGGTCGGCCATCGCGTCGTCGTCGAGTAAGGCGACGGTGATGCGGTGGTCTCCGATCCGCGGAAGCGGGAGCAGGTCGATGGCGCGTTCGAGTTGGGGCTCGAGCCAGCCGGCGGCGGGGGGATCAACGTCGTCGGTGTCTAACTCCAAGATGACGCGATTTGGGGTGGGGGCGCAGGAGACGCGGCCTCGGGCTGCGGTGATCGCGGCCGAGGTTTGGGTTGAACCCGGACTGAGCGGGTCGTCGTTGGCGGGCGTTTGGCGAGACGGAGGGTCCGCGTCGTCGGCGGTGCCTGGGTTTTCGGGGGGCATGGCGGTGCAGGGAAAGTCGCGGCGGGCGTGGGAGCGGGTCGCAGGTGTAGCCCGGGAATTCCGGGGGCGAACCCATCCGCCGGGGTCGCCATAAGGCAGCATAGTGGCGGCGGGGCGGAGGGCCAAGAGGGATGTTTGGTGACGGTTGGTCGATGACCGGTGAACCCCGGACGGTGCCCACGGGCCTCTCGAACCCGGCGGATTAGTCTGCCGGCGCGTCGGGCTTTTGACAGTCGGCGTCTTTGGTGAGCACAACGCGGCGGCCGCCGTTTTCGTAGCGGATCTCGGTGAGATAGGCCTGCATCAACATGACCCCGCGTCCGCAGGGGCGGAGCAGGTTTTCTTCGAGCGTGGGATCGGGGACGTCGTCGGGATTGAAGCCGTCGCCTTCGTCTTCGACACTGAGCGTGAAGCGTTCTGCGGTCACCGTCCACTCGGCGGTGACCATTTTTTCGGGGTCTTGGTCGTTGCCATGGCGGACCGCGTTGGCGAGCACCTCGGCCAAGGCCAAGCGGATCGCGAACATCTGTTTGTCACCGAAGCCCCCGGCGGTGACATCATCCACGATCGCGCGTTCGACCTCGGGGATGTTCTCCAGCTGACTGGCGAAAACCCGTTTGGGCATACGCATCTCCCGAGGGCTACAGACGGGGATCTCACGTGACGCAACACGCGGCGTCCCGCTTCCGGGGACTACTTGAACGAGCCGAGCGCCGAGGGCTCGTCGTCGTGGATCTGGAACAGTTTGTCGAGTTTGGTGATCCGGAAGACTTCGTAGATCTGCTTATCGATGCTGCAGAGGCGGAGCTGGCCACCTTTTTGACGAACCTTGTTGTTGACCGTGATTAGGGTGCCCAGCGCTGCAGAGGACAGGTGCTCGACGTTGAGGAAGTTGAGCAGGAGTTTGGGGTTGGACGACGCGTCGATCAGGGCGGCGAGCTCGTCGCCGATCTGTTGGATCGCGGTTTCCTCGAGGATGTTACGGTCCTTGAACACGACCTTGGTGATGTCGTTGTGTTCGCCGACGACGGCGGTGACTAGGCGGCTTTCGGACATCGGGCCGGCTCCGGGAGTTCGGGGTGAAAAGTGGAAGAAACAGGTGGCCAAGCGATCGCGTTCTCAGGCACCGCTCGGAAGCTCTCTGACGTTATCCGTGGTGGATCGACGGGTCAAACGATCGGGCTGCTTCTCTTCGGGTTCGGCAGGCTCGGCAATTCCGTTTTGCACGGCCCAGAGTGCCGCGTATTTGAGTTGCGTCGACGTGGCGGCCTTCTGGGCGATGAGTAGGCCGAAGGTACCGTCGATGAAGCCACGCTTGAGGACAAAGAATTTGAAGAACGCGAGTTGCGGGCGGAGCCAAAGGCCCAGGGAGCCGACGCGTTTGCCTCGGGCGTGCATCTCCCTCGCGACCATGAGCAGGCGTTCATCCATACGCTTACCCGAGAAGTAATCGGCGAAATCGGGCGACCCGGCTTTTTTGTGGTCGAGGTGGCCGGTGAGCCGTGCGACGCGGGCGGGGTCGGTCGGTTGTCGTGATTCGTGGAGGGCTTCTTCGGGCCAGGTGACGCGTTGCCGATGAATGCCCCGGCTCTGCCAGTCCGGCCACCACGCCCGCACGGGTTTTCCCATCACCCAGTTTCGGCGTCGGACGTAGACCACGTCGAGTTGTTCGAGTTCCGCGTCGGTGAATCGTTGAAGCTGCGACGCGAGTACGGGACTGATTTCTTCGTCGCCGTCCAGAATGAAGACCCAGTCGTGCCTCGCCAACTCGGCCCCGAATTTTTTCTGGCCCGTGTAGCCGCGCCATGGTTCGAGTCGGTAGGCCACGCCGGCGTCTTGAGCGATTTGTGCGGTGGCGTCGTTCGAGCCGGAGTCGACGACGACGATCTCGTCGGCCCATTGGGCGGAGTCGAGCGCGGCCGGCAGGGTGGCCTGGGCGTTGGCACAACAGATGACGACGGACCATGCAGGCATCAACAGATCGTATGGGTTTGCCGCGAAGGGTGCGGGGTGAGCGGTGTCCGATCGGCGTGGCGTTGCCGGTTGAAGTCGGTCGGCATAAGGTGCGTCTAGCCCGGCAAAGTCGCCGCGGCGTGGAAGGAACCGTGGCTGTCACCGTCCCGTACAAGATCGCGTTGGGTTGCTCATCGGTGGCACTGTTGTTCGCGCTGTCGGTCCGACTCTTGAGCGGCGGCAACACGGCGGAATCGATCGTTGACGTCGACGCCACGCACGCAGCCGATTCGGCATCGGTTGCGGTTGCGGATGCGGCCGAGGTCGAAACGGATTCCATCACGTCCGGGACCGGCGTCGCGTCTGACGGCGCTAGCGTTCAAGCGCCGTCGAAATCGCCCCCCGCGTTGCCCGGCTCGACCGCCGATCCGTTAGCCGAGGCGAACACTTCGGACGCGGACTCCGGCGGCGAAGGGCAAAGAGTCATCCTCGATCCGCCGCCGACGCTCACCGTGGGGCGGTTGCCCGAAGATGCGACGCCTTTGCCGGTTGCCGCGAACGACTCGGCCGAGGTTGATGGAAACCGCGAGGCAGATCCTGCGGCGGGAGGCGGGGCCACCGCGTTGCCGACTTATACGGTTCGAAGCGGGGACACGTTCGAGGGCATCGCGCGGCGGGAGTTGGGCTCGGCGTCGCGCTGGGTGGCCTTGGCCAAAGCAAACCCAACGGTGGACCCGCTCAAGCTGCGGGTCGGCGAGGTCTTGCGGCTGCCCCCGGAAGTCTCGGAGGTGGCGGCGTCGCTGCTGGCGATTCCTTCGGGTCCGGAGGAAGCGTTGACCAACACCGAGCTGCCTCCGCCGCCCGACCCGGTCACGTACGTCGTGCGGGGCGGCGATTCGCTGAGCACGATCGCGGCCCGATTCTATGCAGACAGTTCGCGTTGGCAGGCGATCTATAACGCCAACCGCGACCAGCTCAAAGACCCTCACGCCGTACGCATCGGGATGGAATTACGCATCCCGCCGGCCATCGCCGCCGCCCCCGGAAGCGTGGGCAACTGAGCTCGTTTTACGGGTGCACGGCTCGGTTCACGCCAAACCGTCGGGTACGATCTCATTTTTAGTTAAGTCTTCGAAGCTCTGTCGCTTGCGGACTTCGTGCGTTTCGCCGTCAACGATTAACACCTCGGCGGCGATGCGGCGCGAGTTGTAGTTGCTGCTCATCGCCATGCCGTAAGCGCCGGCATCATGGATGATCAAGAGGTCGCCGACCTTGGCCGCGGGAAGGCGACGCGCTTCGACGAACCCGCCGTCTTCCTGGGTGAACACGTCGCAGGATTCGCAGAGCGGCCCGGCCACCACGGTGTCTTCGTGTTGGTCGAGCGTTCGCCCGTCGCCGGCCACGATGCTCAGGTGGTGATACGCCCCATACATCGCGGGGCGGACAAGATCGTTGAACCCTGCGTCGATCAGCAGGTATTTCACGGCTTCGTCCCCGTCGCCTTGTTCTTTCAGCGCTCGGACCTTGGTGACGAGGTAACCGCACTCGGCCACGAGGTAACGCCCGGGCTCGATTTCGAGTTCGACCTCGCGGCCGGCGAGGCCTTCGATCTTCTTGCGGGTGAGCGCCCACATGTCGAAGAAACGGTTGAGGTCGATGCGCGTCGCGTCCTCTTTCCGGTACGGGATGGGCAGACCACCGCCAGTGGAGATGACCTCGAGGCCAGGCCCGCCGTGATCAACATAGGACTTGGCGGCGTTGACCATCGCGTCGCAGATCTGCGCGAGGTGATCGAAGTCGGCGCCGCTGCCGATGTGGAAGTGCAGGCCGCGGATGTTGACGCCATGCTGCTTGCCGAGCGCAAGAGCTTGGGGTATGTGGGTGTGCCAGATGCCGTGCTTGCTGGACGTGCCGCCGGTGTTGACCTTCTGTGAGTGCCCGTGTCCAAAGCCGGGGTTGAGGCGGAGCGTGACGGGGATGTGTGCGAGGCCCGCGTCGGCCAGCTGCGGGATCATGTCGATGCTGCCGCAGTTCACCGGGCAGCCGGTCTCACGGATGATGTCGATCGCGTCGTCGTCGAAGAGGTCGGCGGTGAATACGATCTCGCTGGGGTCGTAGCCGACGGCGAGTCCGCGCTTGACTTCACCGGCGGTCACGGCATCGACGAGAACGCCGTGCTTCCGCATGATCGTGAGCAGCGCGAGGTTGGAGTTGGCCTTCTGGGCGTAACGAACGGTGATGCCGTCGCGGGTGAGTTCGCCGATGCGTTGTTCGAGCGTCTGGGCGTCATAGATCCAGGTGGGCGTGCCGTATTGCTTGGCGATCTCGCTGGCATCGAAGGGCAATGGGACGGAAACGGCGTCGGGTGGGGTGGTCATCACGGTCATGGGCGGAGTGTACGCTCCCGGAAGCTCGCGACGCGTTCGGTTCGGTTCGGTTGCGTTTGGGGGTTGTCTCCGCCCCGTATCATCTCGGGATGCGAGTGCTGCTGACCAATGACGACGGAATCAACGCGCCGGGGTTGGGGGCGTTGTACAGCGCGTTGGTCGGATCGGGCCGGTTCGAGCGGATTGATGTGGCGGCGCCAAGCAAAGTGCAGTCGGCGACAAGCCACGCGGTAACGTTTCATCGGCCGATGCTCGTGGAACCCAAACCGTTGCACGCTTTGGCGGGCGGGGGCGTCGAGGGTTCTGCGGTGGGGGGGCGGCCGGCAGACTGCGTGAAGCTCTCGTTGTGCGGCGCTTTGTACGGCGGAGATGCGAAGTACGACCTGGTGATCTCCGGGATGAACGCGGGTGCGAACGTCGGCATCAACGTGCTGTACTCCGGGACCGTCGGCGCGGCCCGGGAAGCGACGTTTGAAGGCCTGCCCGCGATCGCGGTGTCGCTGCATCTCAACAACTGGGACGTGTCCGATCCGCAGTGGCGCCGTGCCGCCACTTATGCCGCCGACGCGATCGGTAAGACGCTCGACCATGGCGTGATCGCGGGCACGCTTGTGAATATCAATGTGCCGGTGTTGGACGACCGCGCAGAACCCGCTGGCTTACGCCTATGTCCGATCGCGCGGACGCCGATGGTCGCGGGCTACGACGCGCAAGAACATCCCGATGGCACGCGTAGCTTCACGGCACAGCACGGCATGAATTTCGGCGACTTTGAAACCGGCACCGACGTGGACCTGCTTTTCCAACGTTTCGTCACGCTTAGCCCGATGCACTTTGACTTGACGTGCGACGACACGCTGCGCGACTGGGCGGGGTTTGCAGCATCTCTGGAAAATGAGGCTGTTTCGCGTGCCTGATCTGCACACGCCCGAGCCTTCGTCGGTGGATGCTTCGGTCGACTTGGTCGGCACCTCATCCGACCGCGAAGCACACGAAGAGCTGACGCAGCTTGTCTGGTCGCGTGATTTAGACGCGATCGCGACGTTCGTTCGGCTGCTTCCGCCCGAAGACACGCCTTACACGATCAGTCACCTCGAAGAAGAAGACCGCACGCGCTTCTTTGAGTTTCTCACGGCCGCCGATGCCGACCTTGCGGCCGATTTGTTGGAGCATTTCGATGACGGGCACGCGGCCGACATGGTCGCGGAATTGGAGCCGACCACGGCGGCGGTGCTCGTGGACGCGATGGACTCCGACGAGCAGGCGGACGTGCTCGGCGAGCTGGAAGATCACGAAGCCCACGCGATCCTCGAAGCGATGCCGCCTGAAGACGCGGCCGACTTGCGCGAGCGGATCGCGTACGACGAGCACACCGCCGGTGGCCTGATGATCGTGGAATATCTCGCGTATCCCGACGCGGAGAACGTCGAAGCCGTGGTAGCGGACCTGCGCGAAAACCACGAGCGCTACAACGAGTTCGAGGTGAGATACCTCTACACGCTCAATGAGGAAGGCAAGCTCACCGGGGCGGTGCCGATGCGTCGCATGGTGATGTCCGGTCGGGGGACGCCCCTGCGGAATCTGCAGATCGCCGAGCCGGTCACGGTCCACGTGGACACGCCGGTGGATGAGTTGGAAGACTTGTTTGACCGCGTGGATTACTCGGCCGTGCCCGTACTCGATGGCGACGAGCACATGGTCGGCGTCGTCCAGCGTGCCGCAGTTCAGGAGCACCGCGGCGAGACGGCGGAAGAAGACCTCGCCAAGGCACGGGGCATCGTCGGCGGCGAAGAGTTGCGGACCATGCCCGCGGGCAACCGCGCGTTCCGCCGGTTGATTTTTCTGTTGCCCATCATGGGCTTGACGATGATCTCCGCGTCGGTCATTGCGTTCTACGAACAGACGATTGCGGAAGCGCCGAACCTCGCGAAGTTTCTCCCCGTGGTCGCCGGGCTTTGCGGTTCTTCAGGTGGACAGGCGGTCGCGGTTTCCATGCGGGAGATTTCGTTGGGCTTGATCCGGGTGGGCGATGTGAAGTGGGTCGTCGGCAAGGAACTCGCCTCGGCGGTGATCGTGGGTTCGGTCATCGGCGTGCTGTTGTTCACCGCGGGTTGGGTCTGGGACGGACACTGGGAGATGGGCGTGGTCATCGGGCTGTCGGCACCGATGGTCATGCTGTTCGCGACGGCGGTGGGTGGGTCGGTGCCCGTGCTCCTCAAAGGTGTCGGCCTGGATCCGGCGATGATCTCGGGACCGGCGGTGCAGACCATCATCGACTTGGTCAGCTTCTTCACCGTGCTGACGCTGGCGACCGTGTTGCTCGCGTCGATCGTCTAAGGCGTTGGCCGTCAGCCACGCAGCAGCATCGCTTCGATCGCCAAGCCCGGGCCGAAAGCAACGACGAGCCAGTGTTTCGTTTCACTTTGATGTTGTGGTGATTCGCGGAGCATCTTGGACAAGATCGTGAGCACCGTCGGCGAGCTGAGGTTGCCGTGTTCACGGAGCGCGTCGAGCGATGATTGCGCCGCGGATGCGGGCAGGCCCAGTGCAGCGGTGGTCGCGCGGACGACGCGCGGCCCGCCGGGATGAACGATGACGCCGACGAGTTGGTGGGGCGTGAGGTCGTGCGATCGGAGGAAGGACAGGAGCGCATCGCCGGCGTGTCGTTCGATATGTTCGGGCACGCGTGGGCTGAGCGTCATCTCGAAGCCGTGGTCGCCGAGTTGCCAAGTCATGGCGTCGCCGCTTTGCGGGACGATGCGCGACAAGCGATCGATCATGTGTGGGCCGGGGCGGTTCTCTGGTGTCGTCTGGCTTTCGGGCTGCAAGACCGCCGCCGCAGCGCCGTCGGCAAACAGCGCGTTGGCGACCAGTCGGTTTGGCTCCCAGCCGTACGCGAAATGGGCGGTGCACACTTCGACGCACACCAGCAGTGACGGCCGACCGGTGCGGGCGGCGAGCGCGTCGGCGATCTGCCAGCCGTTAATCGCCGCGTGGCAACCCATGAATCCGACGTGGGTCCGCGAGACATTCGGGCTTAGCCCGAGCTGCTGAATGAGCAAGCTGTCCACGCCCGGCGCGGCGAATCCGGTGCACGACACCGTGATCAAGTGGCCAACTGTTGAAGCGTGTATCGAAGCGTCGCGCAACGCCTCCGCCGCCGCCCGGATGGCCAACGGCCCGGCCGCCTCGACGTAAAGCTGCATGCGTGCTTCGAGGGTGGGTCCGCGGTCGCTGTGCGTACGACGCGGCGGAAAGACCTCTTCGATCTGTCGTGACTTCCCGTCCACATGGCCGTCGAGGATCGCGCAGCCCCGACGCTCCACACCGCTCCGCCGGTATAGCTCCCGCAGCACCTTCGCCTGCTGCGCGTTGTCGCAGCAGCACGTGATCGCTGCGTCGGCCAACTCCATCTGAGACATGGACGTGGCGGGACGCGCGACGCCCAGGCCGGCGAGATGTACGGGCGCAGCGTCGCTCAAGGTGTGGCCTCGGCGAACTTCCTGGCTTGGGTTGACGTTTCGTTTGCTGCCGATGCGTTGGATACGGCCGATCGCCAAGTGCGTTTCTGTAACGCCTGCCCGGTGGTCGTGAGCGCTTGGATCAAGGCGGGTTGGCGCAGCGTCGCGCGGGTGCCCCAGCACCACATTCGGCCAAGACGCCGTTGCCTCGCATCACGCTTCGTCCACCGTGCCGCGGCTGCGTCATATGAAAGTGTGCCGTCGAGCGCCTCGGCAACCACGTCCGAAGCGTCATCCGCGGATTGGAGCGCCCAAGCCATTCCTTCGCCGGTGAACGGCTCAACGTATCCCGCCGCGTCACCCACGATCAGCAGTCCCGGGGCGGCGACGTGTTTCCTGAACGCAGTCAGCGGTGGCGTCATGCGCCAATTGGCACGGCCGATCGTTTCCGCGACGTCTCGGTTGTCTTGCGCTTCGGTCATGAGCCGGGACACGGCGGCGCCGATACCTCCGCAGTCTTTCAAGAGGCCCGGACGCATCGCCGCGGCGAATTCGATCCCGCGCGACGGGCCCGCTTGTCCGGGCACGGCGTTGGTTCGCACCGCCCCGACGTATCCGCCGCGTCCCACAAACATACGGACATCCCCCGCCGGTAGATCGAACGATTCAAAACCCGGCATGTCATCACCAAGAAGTGCCCCTGTCCCGACATACGAGCCGCGCCGATGCGTCACGGCAAACGTCCCTGCGTCTTCTGCTTTCAGCCCCGATAGTGCCGACCCACCCAGGCCGTCCGCGACAAACACCCATGTCGGATGGACGGTCCGCTCTTGACCGTCGGCGTGACGCAAACGGACCGACCAACCCGAGGTGGAACCGCGGCGGTCCGCACGCAAGACCCGGGCAGCGGTGCGGTCTTCGAGGGTTGCTCCGCGCTGCGCAGCCGCGTTCGCCAGGGCCAGGTCAAACGCCGCCCGATCCACCGACCAGCCGTGCCCACGCGGCCACACGAGTGTCCGCCCGCCGGCCACCAACTCCGACCGCACCAGACGTTCCGCGCCGCACGCTCGCAAAATATCATCCGCAACGCCCCATTGCGCGAGCCGCGCCGCCCCCCGACGATGCAGGCACCCGCCGCACACCTTCGCCCGCGGCAATCGCTGGCGATCCACCAACAGCACCGAGACGCCCCGCTGCGCCAGCCGCAACGCCGCCCCCGCGCCCGCCGGCCCGGCTCCGATGACCACCACATCCAATCGATCGGCCTCGCTCACGTCAGCCACTCTCCTTGCCCACGCGACCGGCGGACCACACCAGCTTCCACCGAAGCGGGAAACATCGCGAGACCGCAAAATCCGTCAACCCCGCCGACCGGGCCGCTCCCTCCAACTCGCCCCGCGTCCAGCCCGCCTTCACCGACGCCGGCCCGTCGTGATGCACCACCTGGCTCCGCGACAACAATCGAACGCCAAGCCACGTGCATACCCAAGGCCACCACCCTCTCCGCAAATCCAACACCACAACACCCAATGAGCAGCCTTGGTCCATCGCGCGTAGCACCGTGACCGCGTCTTCGGTTTCCAGATGATGCAAAAACAACGTACACACCGCCACGTCGTAACGCGCACCGTCTCCACCCCGCGGCATCGGCCCCGACAACGCATCCCACCGCACCCAATTCATCGCCCCCTGAAGTGGAAGTGAATCCTTCGCCAGCGCATCCGCCAACGACAACGCCCGCTCACTCACATCACACCCGTCCACCGAAACACATGCCGTCTCTCGCAACGCCCGCAACTGCAACCCCACCGCCACATCGCCCCCGCCACACGCCACGTCCAACACGCGGAACCCAGAACTTTCGCTTTCAAACGCACCGGGCGAGGCCGCATCCATCGGCTCCGCAAGCCTGCGTACCTCTCGCCACACCGTCCTCACCACCCCCGACACCGCGTTGATCCGCCGCAACCCGCGCAACGCCCTGGCGTGTTCTTCCGCGGGCAACCCCGGATCATCCATCAGTTCACGGCGGGGCCGACGCATGCTCAGAGCGTACGCCGATGCGTTGCCCAACTACACCGAGCGGGCCACGCCTAGGGAGCAAGGCCGTTAGGAAGCTCGCGTCAAAAATTGGATAGCCGGTGCCCTTTCGGGAACATTTCGACCGATTGAAGCTTGGGCGATTGGTTCGCCATCACCACCGGGCCGTACCCTTGCAAGGCAAAACATCACGATCCGCCGCCCTCGTCGATCGCGACGCCGAACGCCTCGCCGCGTACACGCCGTGATTGGATCACTTTCGGAGCGGCCCCAGCACGTCGATAGGCGCCGGCAGTCCAACTTCGATTCAATTTCTAGGGGATCCCCAGCCCCGCGACAGGTCACGGTCAGCATGAAGACGATGCCGATGAAAGTCGGACGTTTGCTCAACATCCGTCAGCCGCGGTTGGTCCCGACTGCGGACGGGTGGGCAGCTCGTGATCGCGGAACGACGAGACCGCATCCGAAGTCAAAGCGGTGCACATCACGCCGCAACCTTGGCTGGGCGTATCGGATGCATGTTGGAGGCGTGCAAGCGACTTCAGAGTGTTTTGACTTGGACCGCGTATGAAAACGAGAATGCGTCCGCTTTACCCGTGATAAAAATGGTTGGCAAGAGGGCCGAGGTTGAACGGTAGACTTGCGAAAGTTCCGGTGCGGCACACGGCTTGACTGCTAGCCGCCCCGACTTCATGTTCGATTTCCTGTGGGATGAGAGGGATGGCGATGCAAGAAGGCGGATCCAACCAACCGATTGCTGACATTCCTGCCGCGTCCATCGATGTCCCCGACGCGTGGATGTTTCTGCATCCCACGCGGATCGGCTCGACCTGGGAGCCGGCCATGCGGCACTTGTTCATGCCGGGCTACACCCTCGAACGCCCCGCCGCCCAGGTCTGGAAGTACACGGGCGAATCGTGGCATTTCTTTGAACCACAGTCCCCCGCCACCTCGCTCAAAGATCGCTTCAAACGCAAGTACCACCGCCGCAACGCCCGCCGACTTCGACAAGCAACCGAACGTCTCGAGGGCCCGCTCTACGACGCCCGTTCGGTCGCACCCGGCAACATCGCGCACATCTCGGGTGAGCTGATCCCCAAGCTGATGTTCATCCGTCGGCAGGGCGTCGAACCCACCGTGATCCTCGGCACGCGGACCCACCCACTGATCCAAAACGTTCTCGAACTTTTCGGAGCCAAGGCCTATTGCTCCGACCGGACGATCCAAGGCACGTTCTACGACGCGTCCGCGCCCAGCAACGGCCAGTACGAACCGCACCATCAGCCGTTTCTTCGCGATTTCGAACCCATTGGCGGCTGGGTGGCCGACACCCCCGCCAAGGTGTTCATCCCGCGTCGCGGCAGCCGTGAACTGCTCAACCACGACGAGATCGAGCAACGCCTGGCCAAGCGCGGCTTTGAAACCGTCTACTTCGAGAAACGGCCGCTGCGAGAACAATGGTCGATCCTCCGCAACGCAGAAACCATCGTCGCCACGCACGGTGCTGCGTTGGGCAACATGATCTTTGCGGCCCGCCGGCCGCGCGTGGTGGAACTCTTTGGACCCGGCTACGTGGTCGACTGCTACCGCCACCTCACCGTCGCGCTGGGCGGGCGCTGGTCGGCCGCGATCGGCCGGATCACCGCTGAGGTCGTCCAGCAGATCGACCAACTGCATCGCCCACGTGCGTGTCAACAGAACAACTTTGCGTTAAGCCCCGAAACCGTCACCCACGCACTCGATGTCCAAGAGTCGACACCACGCTCAAGCCCGTGTTGATCCAGCGCAACCCACGCAGCACACAAGCATGTCCGATAGATGCAATCTTTGGACGGTCCAAGTGTCGGAGCGTCCACAGAGCAACCCCGTCCAAAGGCTCGCGATAACTTCTTGACATCTCAAGCTATTTCAAAGAAATTCTTGCTGGAATCAAGCTGGCTTAATTGTTCGCCAGCATCCGGGCCGCACCCTCGCACGGGATAGACATCATGACTTGCCGGTGGACACGTTGGACGGATCAATCGTTATCGCGTGCGCCGCGACGCCACGCCGCGAAAGCCGCACGGCCCGCCCCGCCCCCGGCCATGCTCGAGCCGCTCGAAACCCGGGTCCTCCTCTCGGCCAGCCTCGCCGCCGGCGACCTCGTCCACCGCTACGCCGACCGCCTCGCCGCCCCCAGCACCGGCATCGTGCGCGTCCTCGGCGAAGACACCTCAACCCGCAAAACCACGTTCGAGAACTTCGATTCCCAAGTCCTCGCCGACCTCGGCCCCAACCGCGCGATCCCTCAAGACCCCGGCGGCCTGACCGGCACCGTGTTCTCCCGCAGCAGGACCGGCCAGACCCGCGCCGCCGGCACCGCCGACAACGACTTCGTCCTCGCCCAATTCGGTCAGGGGCAACTCCGCGGCGGCCGCGGCGACGACACCCTCGCCGTCATCCCCCAGCTCTACACCGCCGAGCAACGCGTCGACGTGATCGCCGGCCCCGGCGACGACCTCATCTACGCCATGACCGGCCGAGCCCACGTCCACGGCGGCACCGGCCACGACGTCCTGTTCATCGGCGACAGCGAAGTCACCTACGAAAACGTCGAAGAAGTCTGGCTCCGCGATCCCGAGAGCTTTACGTGGTCCGCCGTCCACGTCGCCAAGTCGGACCCAACGTCCACCCCGACACCAACGTCCACCCCGACACCAACGTCCGCCCCGACCCTTGGCCAACTCGCCACATCCGAATCCATCACGCCGCTCGCCGATACGCTCAACCCCGGCTCCCCCTTCGCCGACACCCCAATCGACGCCCTCATCGCCACCGACCCCGTCCTGCTCACCCCCGACGGCCTCGCACGCACGATGCACGCCGTGAGCGGCCCCGGCTCCCCGGGCGTCGCCGCCACCGACCAACCTTTCGGCACCAACGGCGATCTCGACGGCGACGGCTGGGTTGACGACGCGGACATCGACCTGATCCTTCGCGCCATCAAAGACGCGGCACCCGCGGCCACCCCCTCGGGCAACCTCCGCGCCGGGGTCGCCGCCAACGACGCGTCCACCTCCGACTTTGGCTACGTCCTGTTCTCCGAGCAGCCCATCCGCGACCGCTTCGCCAGCGCCCCGTACCAGTTCTCCGGCGGCCAGGCCGACCACTTCCTCGCCGTGGAATTCGTCGATGGCCAGTGGATGTACCACAACGACGACCTCCCGCTCACCGCCTTCACCCCCGCCCCCGGCGACCTGCTCGTCGCCGAGCTCAACTTCGCCGACAACACCGCCCAGCGCCTCCGCGGCGTGTCCAACCAACACGAAGGCATCGAACTCGGCTACGCCTCGGGCAGCCTCTGGGCCCGCCCCGAATACTGGGGCAACGCGACCAACCCCGGCGAGTTCAAAATCTACGGCTCGTCCTTCGTCCGCAATCCCACCGGCCTGAACAACCACGCCAACGCTTACGACGTCTTCACCGACGGCGACCTCAACCGCAACGACGCGAACCACCTGATCCACGGCCTCCTGAGCACCAAGCCCGGCGACGCCAACCTCGACGGTGTCATCGATCAAACCGACCTCAACGCCGTCCAGCTCCACTGGGGCCAAAGCGGCCCGGACATCGGCTGGGCCGACGGCAACTTCGACCTCCGCTTCGACTTCGTCGGCATGGAAGACCAGAACCACGTCCTGCTCAACTGGGGCTGGCGCAGCATCGACCCGATCGAACTCACCGGCGGGAAGGGGCCAGACATTTTGTACGGCTACGCCGGCAACGACACCCTCGACGGCGGCGAGGGGGACGACTTCCTTTGGGGCGGAGCGAGGGACGATTCACTAACCGATGTGGACGATTCCGGTAAGATCATAGGTGGATTCGGAAGTGACTTTTCGAATCAGACACTTCGCGACGTGTCCGAGCAAATTTACGATCCTGCACAAAGTATTGGAGAACTTGCAGCCCGCGATCGCGACGTCGATCGATCCATAATGGATGATTACGGAGATGTTGCAGAGAATCCATATCTAGGTGAAATGGTAATATCTGCTAGCGAAGACACTTGGTTGTTTGGTAGTGAGTTTGGCTCTCTTGGGCGAATCGATCAAAAGGGTGCTGCAAACGGAAGTATCGGAAATCTCCGTGTTTCTGCAAGTCGCGAAAATCTTGGCTATGAATCTAAATCCGCAATCCTTCCCGCGGGTGTAAATTATTCATTTAGCGGCGAAGTACAGCATGGGCGAGCATCCATTAGAACTGATGTAGATGCAGATTGGCAAGAAGCTCGCGGATTGGCCAGCAATGTATATGCAAATTTCATAGGTAATGGTAATCGTTTCGGATCAATTCTTTCGCGAACGAATGGTTTATCAGCCGGCAAATATATTGTCACCGACCCCAACGGTGGGCTTTCGCAGGTTACGGCGGGATTTACTGATTATGCAGAGGAGAGTGAATTTCTGTGGTTACCATCGGATCCCGAGGGTAATTTTGATGAGGGGGAATCGAAGCATCAAGTAACCGACGGGTTGCTGAGAACACATTATCTGCTTGTGCATGCAGTAGCCGAAAAAAACCTGCCAGGATTTCAATACTCAAGCGATCAGTATTTCTATCAATCTCCTACAGTCGGCTATCTGAAACTTGACGGTACTTCAACATCATCGTACGTCGGAGTTGAGATTTCGCAGAACGTTGCTGGTCTTACGGGAAATCAATTCATCGATGGGGTTGGATGGAAAATCGATTACAGTGAGAGTGATTTGACAGTGCGATCGATTCTTGATGGTTCAGTCATTGAGCCTCGAGAGTGGCATGATTTTGGCGATTATGGTGTTAATCCTGGGCGTCTAAGTTGGCTTCAAGTTGAGCCGGCTTCTGGGGCATTTGTGAGAGACGGGATTCGTATCAACGATTTCGAGGCAAGTGTTGAATTTTCGAACTGGATATCTGTCACGAAGGGATTGCAATTCTATTCCGAGACAGGCCCTTATACAGCTCCTATTTCCAGCCACGTTAGGAGTTTTGAATTTAGGCGGGATATTCCCGAGGTCAGGCCGGTCTCTATCGATATTGACGGAGTAGCTTCGGTGGATGATGAGGTTGTTAAACTATCCAATCTTTCGCCGCTCATTTCGGTTAGCTCCGCCACGACTCACGAACTCCGATTAAGTTCTGACGCGACAAGAATTCTGGCCGATCTTGAGATTCAAGGGGGTGTGGACGGGCGAATCCCTGATTTAACTCCAGGTACTGACGGCACAATCACTCACCTCAAGGCAGTTCTGAACGGTGCACAACACCCCCTATCAGAGATTGCGTTGCAGGTGACTAAATCTGATGAGCCGGTTTCTCTTATTGCGCCCTTTGACTTTTCCGGTACCTTTGACGAAACCCTCACCGGCGTCGAACTCCAGCCAGGTGTCAACGTCCTCAGCCTCGAAGCCACCAACGCTCTTGGCCACACGGGTTACTATGAGCAGTCCTTCGAGGTGTTGCTCGAAGCCCCGCCGGACCAGCCGTACGAGTACGAGGTCCGGGTCCAGAACGGCGATCCCTACACCGATCCGACCGCGCAGGTCGAGTTCCGCAGCCTGACCGTCGGCCCGGATGCGCAGTGGTCCGTCTGGGAAACGCTCCAACGCGACGCCAACTCGCAGGAGTTCTTCAACGCCGGTGTCACGCTGGACTTCAACCTCAACGGGCCGCTGTTCGATCTCGACGGCATCCCCGCGAACGTCTTCGCCGGCACGGTGACCCAACCCAGCCGAGAGAACAACGGGCAGGTCGTCGACTTCGATCTCGTTGAACACCAATCCGGTGGCGAAAGCGTTTGGCGCGGAACGTGGACCCGCGAAGAGCACGACCTGCCCGACTACGCTCGCCACACGCTGGAATGGGGCGAGGTCGGCGAGCCGAAGTTCACCTCGGCCGAAGATCAGGAGTTCCATCCCTTCGCGTTCGAAGTCACCGGCGACAACCTCGACAGCCTCGAAGACCTCGACGAGTTGCTCGAATTCCGCATCGGCGACGAGACGTACGATGTGGTGCCTTACGAGGACCGCTGGTTCCTTGCTTCTAAGAACTCCGTTAGCGATCAGCCTCACGCCTTTTACCTCGCGTATGGCCGTGAGGAAGGCATTGATGAATGGACCCCGCCCGAACCCACCGAGTTCGTCGGCGATTGGAGCGACTTCACCCTCGGCGTCGGCGCGGGCCTGCTCTACACCGTGCCCGACACGGTGATGGGCCTCTGGGACGGCGCGAAATTTCTCGGCAGAGTTATTCACCATCAAGCCGAAAACTACACCCCGATTTCGGTGGGGTATCGCGTATCCAACGGCGATGAAATCGTTCTCGAAGAAGACCAAGCCAAGATTCGGGCGGGCCTTGAATTCGCCGAAACGATCGGCCGAGTCATCAGCAAACTCAATCAAGACGCAGATGCGGCCGTGCTCGCTTGGCTCACCGGTAACGACGAAGACTTAGAAGCGCTCAGCGATGAATACCGGCTCGCCTTTGAGTTTGCCGCCGAACTGATCGACGCTGTCTGGGAGGAACTATCGAACGAACTCTCCAGCATGGAGGACTACGAAAAGGGCAGGATTCTCGGCCGGATCGTGGGCGAGGTAGCCCTGACCTTCGTCGGCGGCGCTGCTATTGCGAAGGGCGCTAGGATGGTCGACGCTATCGGTGAGTTAAAAAAGGTTAGCTACTTGCAGCCGATCTTCATCAAGCTCGATGAGATGGAGCAGTTCTATCGAGCCATTGACGATCTGATCGCCGGGGCGAGCGGCCCGAACCCGATCCAAGACGGCGACGTGATCGGCCGCCGCATCGCGTCGATCGTGCTCTGGCATCAGCGCAAGGACGGCGAAGGCATCTGGAAGAGTTTTGAAGACTTCTTGACCTCTACCAACGATCCCGCGAAACGGAAGCTCGTCGACGCTCACCTCGCGTTCGGCGTGCAGATGGTGCAGAAGCAGGCCTACAAAGACGCCGCGGCGTTGATTCGGGCGGGGGATATCGATGGGGGTCTTGCACTGGTGCCGTCGTATAACCGTGTCAACAACGTGATGGCTGGCCGAAGAAACGCGGCTCACTTGCAAGCTCACCACACCATTCCTAAAAAGTGGGTTCAGACTTTGGGGATACCAGGTGGGCTCGTTAATGAAGTGCCTTCACTTGTGCTGGATCGAGCTTGGCATCGTCCGATCAATGCGAACCCGGTTCCAAATGATTGGTCGTTTCATGCGATTCTCGATGTAAGTATCAAGGAAAACCCGGAAATGATTGTAAATCAATTCAGAGATCTGCTACGCGATTCATATCGCGAATATCTTGGAATTCCCCCTGGTAGCCCAGACCCCAACGAATGGGTGGTCATCGACGCGTGGATTGATAAGTACGGAGTAAGGCAATGAAAGTAATATTGAGCATCAGTGGCGTTCATTTGGAAGAAGAGAAGATTAAATTACTTTCCACAATTAACTCTGAAGCTCGGGTTCGGCAATATTGGTTTTCGAGCTGGCTTGAAGAGTCAGATCCCAGAAACGAATCAATTTTATCCATGCTTAGTGATTTTGGCCTTAGTCCAAAGGCGAGTCTCGATAAACAGGACTACGCCAAAGAGTTTCGCATGAGCCGAATCCGACTATACGATCATGACGATTATTATAAGTCTGATTATCTTGAATGTCACCCTCACTTCATTGAGTCTCACAACATGCCGGTCACGATGAACCGGGACGAAAGCGGTCTTTTAAGATTCGCCCGCTCAAGCCTCCACCCTCCACCAACGAATGACATCGTCCTTTCGAACTCATGGAATGTTCTCAGCATCCAAGCTGCTATGGACGCCTTAGAACCGCTAAATCTTATGGGCCTGACTTTCAAACCCACCCAACTTGTTCACGGCCAAGGGGGCGATGCCCAATGGAACCGGCCCGTCGCATGGGAAGACTGCGCCGAATCCGATCCTTGGTGGGAACTGAGTAGCGAGATCACACTGCCCCCGCTTTCTCCCAGCATGGACCTCCAAGATGCAAAACGCCGCCCAATCGAGCGAGGCGACAGGTCGCGCGGCTATGTCCCGAGGGAAGCGTCGTTCAGTCACGCCGAACTGCATTACCTCCGGAGCGATCTAGCCGCCGTTGAGCCGTTTGACGCCGCCGTGACCTATGAAAGCTTTGGTTCAGATTTGAAAGCGACTCCTCGCCTGATTGTGTCGCAGCGTTTCTACCAAGCCTGTGTCGATTCGGGGCTGAAGGGGCAGTGGATTCCGGTTCGTATCGACGAAAATTGAGTGTTAATGGGTTCTGCGATCATCTTCAATAACGCTCCTGCACCTGACGAATGGATTGTCGTTGGCGCTTAGTTTATTGAAAGAGGAATCGATTGGTTACTCGATTTGCGATTAATTTTGAGGTCTACCGGCATCAATTGCTTAAGCTTGCCGAGATCTATGCAGACGGCTGCATGGATCGTGGTGCATTCAGATCGCTATTAGAAATTGAAGATGCACGCAATGCACGTATTCTCGATTGTCTGCGCGCATGCGGCTACAGGCAGTGGGGTGGATCAGGTGATAGAGATCTATCTTCTGAATATAAATTGACCTGTATTCGATAATACGACGTGCCTGACTGGGAATCATCTGAATATCTTGGAATTTGGGTTCGCAATTTTAGATTTAGTGAGCAGCTGGTCCGCCAGCAAGGGAGTGCGTGAAATGGATTTGGAATAGTGTCGTGTTTCCTCCTTCGTGGTGGGTCCGCTTCGCTCGACCCACCCTACTTGCTCTTTACCGCAACGCCTTTGGCCATGACGCCATCGGGATCGCAAAGCAGGCTTTGGAATCAGATCGGGTGGTCGCTTTGCTTGAGAACGCCGTTACCGATCAAACACGTGAGGAATTTAAGCAAGCAGAATCGGCGATACCGCAAGCACGCGACGCCGCGATCCGATCGCTGTCGCTACTGCTCGATCGTGACCCGGCGTTTTTCGACGGGGTGTACTTCATCGGCTCGGCGGAAGAGCGGCGGAATCAAGCGATGCGGGCATTCTGGGAGCTTTCGGGCGAGATTCTTCGCAAGCACGATCCGGCGATCACGCCGAACCGATACCCCACGATCGAGCGTCTGATCGCGGACTTTCCGACGCAGGCCTCCGGCGTGTCGCCCGACTTCGTTTCGTTTGACGTGACCAACCTGAGCCCGCGTTTTCGGAAATGGGCCAAGAACCGGCGGTTCGTGATCATGCGGAAGGTTGAAGCTCGATGGCATATTGACTCCGTGTCGTTCGCTTGGAGCAAAACCGACGACCTCAACGCTGTCACCACCTATTACGAAAACTGCATCGAAAGAGCCGAGCGATGGCTCGCGTCGCCCCAGCCCTGGCCCGAGGAAGAGGTCAAGCGGATTGTTTCCGGCGAACTGCCGTAACTGCTCATAAAAACCTCTGTTGGCGACCCTCGCCTTACAGCCGCAGATTGTTGCGAATACCGGCCCTTTTCTGAGCAATCCTTTTCGAGTCGGTTGGTGTGGTAAACCCAGTTGAGACAAACTGACACCCATCGGTTCCTGAGTCGATTAGAGTGGGCGTGACTCGGTTTCGATTTCTGCGCGATGGATTCCCGATCGGTCGGTCGCGAAATTCAAGTTCCTGACGACGCGTTTGACGTTGTTTTCCATTGAAACCCCGTCGCCAACGATCGATATCGCGTTGAAAACAACTCGTGCAACGTTCTGAACGATGCGTATCGAATTGGTTTGCGGGGTCGAAAGCGGTTGGGAACAGGCAAACTGCATGGTGAGTTGAACAGGTGAAGTTGGGTATCGGGCGCGCGGCGAGTGAACGTTTTGGTGGTCGTGTGAGGGAAGACGCGCCTTGCGTTGGCGGCACCGCGTCTCGGGCGTTGCATGGATTGATCGTTTCGACTTGGGGCGGCATTGCTGACGGTTGGAACGCTTCCGAGAACCGTAATCGCTTTGGACGGTTTCCCCCGGAAGCGGAAAACGTTCACACGCGGCGGACCTCATCAATCCGACGCGATTCTGTTGTGTGCTGCGTTTATGTCATTCCTTCTGGGGGCCGATCGGTGGGGCGTCGGGTCGTGTGGCCTGATCCGGGGTGGCCCGGTGTTGAGCCACCGTGAGACTTGCAGCGTCCGTTGAGGCGGACGCCGGAGACGAAAGGAGGCTGGCGATGGCCGGCAGCAACAGCATCCCGTGGACGCGGGAACCGGAACTGATGGAGTGGGCCACGAATCTGTTTGACCGCCTGGAGGCGGGGCCGACGGATTACGGGATTTCGGACGACCAGTTGATCCCGTACGCCACGGCGTACGAGGCGTTCAAGGCCGCGTACGCCTTGACGCAGAACCCCGAGACGAAGACCAAGCCGGCGGTGGCGGACAAGAACACGAAGAAGGCCGAGATGATCCGGCAGGCGCGGCTGCTGATCAGCGTGTTGCAGGGCTGGCCGCAGATGACCGACGCGAAGCGCGACGCGCTGCAGATCCCGACGCGCGACCACCAGCCCACGCCGATCGGGCCGCCGACGGAGATGCCCCGGCTGAGCGTGGTCGGCGTCAGCGGGTCGCTGATCGACCTGGAAGTGGCGGACGAGGACGGCAAGAAGCGCAAGCCGGCCGGCGTGCGGGCGTGCTGGTTGTACAGCTTTGTCGGTGATCAGCCGCCGGCGTCGCTGACGAGCTGGCAGTTCCGGGGCGAGTCGACGCGGAGCACGCCGCAGGTGGTGTTCGAGCCCGAGGTGTTACCGGGGACGAAGGTGTGGGTGACGGCGCTCTGGGTGAACCCGACGGGTCAGCCGGGGCCGGCGTGTGCGCCGTTGCAGACGCGGGTGGGGTACCTGGGACTCAACGAAGCGGCCGACGCGGCCTAAGAAGCCGTCGATGAACGCGGGGGGTCGCGGCGGATGCTGCGATCCGTGCGTTTGGAATGAGGCCCCGGCTCGTGTGAGCGGGTCGGGGCGTTCGCACTCGCCACCCGGGCGACCGACATCCATCTCGAACCACGCGGCGAGCACGCCTCCCTCCGCATGCGCGTCGACGGCCAGATGGTCTGGATCACCGACCTGCCCACC